>CAYMUE010000015.1:36929-64081 GCA_964393505.1 uncultured Polyangiaceae bacterium | reverse complement strand
CCCACGCGTGGCAACCCACGCGTGGCAACCCACGCGTGGCAACCCACTGGTGGTCGCAAGCGCGAGCGCGTGCACGTTGCCGGCTGTCCGAGCCTGTCCGATGCTCAGGGGGTGAGACATGAGCCCGACGACCTCGCCAACTGGTTCCAGCCCGTCGGCGAGGCGACGATGGCGGCCCCGGTGGCCGGACCTGTGCTGAGGCAGCTCGTGCGCGACGACCGGGGGGCTGGACGTCGCGGGAGGGGTTCCTGAATCAGCGTCCCCAACGAGATTTGAACTCGTGTACCAGGGATGAAAACCCTGTGTCCTGGGCCTCTAGACGATGGGGACTGAGGGTCGATGGCCAGACTGGCCGGTCGAGGCGGCGTACCCTAGCCTCAACGAAGACGCCGCGCAAGGGGAGTCTTCGCCTCACGCGCGAAATCTATCCGTGATGCGCCGCCCCCGTCTCCGCGGCCCAGGCGAGGACCTCGTTGAGCTCCTGCTGCGAGCCCGCCTCGAGCGGGTTGCGCTCGACCCTCGGCACGGCGAGCACCGCGGCAACCGCTTCCTCGAAGCCGAAGCCCCGGCCGGCCACCAGCCAGGCGGCAAGGACGTGACCCGTGCGCCCGCAACCGGCGGAGCAGTGCACCACAACGGGCTCCCGCGCCGAGAGGGACTGGAACAGGAACGGGAGGATCATCTGCTGCAGTGTGCCGCGAGGGCAGAAGCTGAAGTCCTCGATCGGTGCGTGACAGACGCGCTCCCTGCCGAAGGACCTGGCGTAGCGGTCGAGCAACGGCGTTTCGTAGGCGCCGAGCTCGTCGCCGAGCAGGCAGCACACGCGACGGATGCCCTGCTCTTGCATGAACTGGATCCAGCGATCGACGTCGGCGACGGAGTAGCCGGGGAGGCCGTCGGCGCCGAGGATCGGAGCCCAATGACCGGGGCGTCCGGCTCCGTAAACGATGGCTTCTTCGCTGGTGGCCGGGCCGAAGTTGTGAGGCATCCACGGTATCATCCACGCAGGGCGATGAGCCGTCAACGGCCTGGAAGGGGGAGACGAGAGAGGCGTCAGAGGGCGGAGGCGCCGTTGTCTTCGCGCTTGCGCCGGATGGGTTCGACGCGTGCGCGTCGGTAGACCGTGGTGTTGCCCAAGGGCAGGGCGCGCAGGCTGCGGTCTCCGACGAGCTGATCGACGACAGGGGTGAGCTTCTCGCTCGTGAGGCGGAGGTTGGCGCTCATCTGCTCGAGGGTGAAGCCGTCGGAGGAGCCCATGACGAGTCGCAGGACTCGCTTGCGGATGCGCTCGGCGGACTCGGCGGTAGAGGGCTGTCCAAGGCGGGAGAGCGGATCATCGTCGAGAGTGCGAGGGGGCAACTGCGAGCCACGGGGCACGGGGATGATGCGAGGGCCACCGGTCCGCTGGACGATCAACTGGCGAGGGGAGGATTCCGGCTCAGGGGCGGGAGTCGTCTGCGTGAGCGCGGACTTCCGCGCGCCTGAGGGGGCAGGGGAAGCAGGAGACGGCGCGAGTGCATCCGCGATCTGCTGGGGTTGGGCGCTCTTCAGCTCCCTTGCGAGGAGCGCTGCAATCCGTTCGGCGAACCGCGCAGTCGCAGCAGAGATCTGCGCGCGCATCGACGTTGAATCGAACATGGCCGGGCACCATAGCAGGGCGGCCGCCATAATCAACAACCATCCTCGACACCGCCGTCGAGATGCGCGTGAGGGATGCACACGACTCCGTCGTCGATCCGACGGTGCGGGGTTCGCGGCTGAGCGTTCTTCGGAAACCTGGAATCGTGCCGAGAGTGCGGAGTCCAGGATCGGGGGCGGACAGCATTTGACTCGCATCCTTCACTATTTTATGAAACGGATGAACCATGACCTCGACCCAGGACGACTCGTCGCTCCATCGCGTGGCTGCCGCTGCTTCCCGCAACGCTCCCGGCACACCCTCCGCCCTCTCCTCGGTGCTGCACCTGGTCGAACAGGACCTGGCCCGCGTCGAGCTGCTTCTGCGCCGTCCCCCAGGAGGCCATTCCCGATGTGCCACCGCCGCCGCGGATCTCGTCGCTGCCGGCGGAAAACGCCTCCGCCCCGCACTCTGCCTCCTCTCCCATCGACTCGCCGCCTCCGATCGGGAGACCGGCCACGACGCCGTCGTGCAGCTCGCCGCCGCGGTCGAGTTCCTCCATTCTGCCTCGCTCCTTCACGACGACGTCATCGACGAAGCGAGCTGTCGTCGCGGGGCCCCCGCGGCGCGCGTGCGGTGGGGCAATACGGTGAGCGTCATTGCCGGCGACCTTCTCCTGGTGCGCGCGCTGCAGAAGGTGCACGACTTGGGGGATCGCTGGCTCGACGCGCTCACGGATCGGACACTGCACGCGATCGTGGAGGGGGAAGTCGCGCAGCTCGAGGCGCGCGGCAAGCTCGAGACCGACGCGAACCGTTTCCGCTACGTGGCGGAGCGCAAGACGGCGTCGCTGTTCGTGCTGGCGATGGTGGGGGGGGCCCGGCTCGGCGGCGCAGACGAGGGGCTCCTTGCCCGCGTGGAGGAGTTCGCACGATGGTTGGGATTGGCATTCCAGCTTCGCGACGATCTGCTCGACGTGTGCGGGACAGCGGAGCAACTGGGGAAGTCTGCCGGGCAGGATCTGGCCACGGGGTGCATCACGTTGCCGCTCGCTGACGTGTTGGCGCACAGCGAATCGTTGCGTGAGGCGGTGACCCGTCACCTGCAGAGCCGCGACGGCTGCGATCTTCCCCGGGAGCTGGCGGTTGCTCTGGGCGAGGTGGCCGGCTCGCCGGGGGTGCTGGACCGCTCTCGCGGGCTGCTGCGAGAGTGGAACCTGCTCGCGTTTCGTGCGCTTTCTTCCCTTCCGGAGGGGCCCGAGCGCGACACGCTCTCGTGGGCGGTCGATTACCTCGCGATTCCTGCGGTGGCCTCGTATCCGACGCCGCAGGCATGAGTCCGGCGCCTCCGACGACAACGCACCTGGCGAACTGGGTATCGTCTATACTCGCCGGTCGTGTCGAAAGGTTCGCAGGGCAACCGCATTCAGAAGTCTCCTCGTCGACGGAATCCCCCGCCGGACCCGGTCCCACCGCTGCACCGCGCGGTGCTGCAGGTGGTCGAGGGGTTTCTCCGACATCGGGACAACGCGCCACGCGCGAAGGATGCGGCCGCTCGCCCCGATGCGATTCTGGCCGACGCGGTGCGCATCGCGCTGCGCCTGGTGTTCTTCGAGCACGGCAGTGCCCTGGGGTGGTGGAACCTGCCCCAGCCCCTGACCTGGGCTGACTTCCAACACGCTTCCAGCGCCTTCGCTGCATCGACTCGCCGCCCCGACTCCCGCCTCCCGGGTCTCGGAGCCGTTCCGTTCGGACATGCAGGGGAGATCGATCGCGGCGCGTTCGACGAACGTGACTGGTCGTCGGTGACCGCAGCGGTGCAAGCAGCACGCGAATCGGCCCGGTCTGCCGCCGCGGGACCCGTGTTGTGGGGCATCGACTGCGGCGCGTTCTACGAGGGCCTCCTGGGCTACCGTCCGCGTGTCGAGAGAGACCGACTGTGTCTCGATTCGGAGCGCGAACACGCCCGACGCTCCCGCGGATGCTACTTTACCCCGGCGGCCCTCGTCGATGCGGTCCTCGATCGTTCGCTCGATCCGTTGATCGATGCCGCCTGTGCCCGAAAGGCTCCGGAGCGCGCGCTGCTGGCGCTGCGCATTTGCGATCCCGCATGTGGCAGCGGCGTGTTCCTCGTGGCGGCGGCCCGACGCTTGGCGCGATCGCTCGTGCGGTTGCGGGGGGGCACGGAAGAGGTGGCGGGCGACGCGCATGGCGAGGCGTTGAGGGACTCCGTACGAGCGTGTCTGTACGGGGTCGATGTCGACCCGATCGCCTTGGAGCTCTGTCGGATTGCGCTGTGGCTCTTGGCCGGAGGGAACCGGCTGCCGCTCACGTTTCTGGAAGACCGGCTCGCGTGCGCGGACGCGCTCTTGGGGGCGACGCCGTTGCAGCTCGAGGGAGGCGTACCGGAAGGGGCCTATCGGGCGGTGGGGGACGACGACGCGCAGACGGCCCGCGCGTGGCGGAGCGAAGCGGCCGGATTGGATCCGCAGCTCGTTCTTCCCAGGATCGTGGCCGGCGACAACTCGCGGGGCGCGGCGGCTGCCGATGCATGGTGCGCGGCATTCCTGGCTTCGAAGCAGCCGGGGGTGACCCGCGTCGAAGCCTGGACGCGAGCCACGGTTGGACGTCGATTCCTTCACTGGCACCTTCGTTGGCCGCGCATCTTTCCGGTGCCGCGACCACCGGAGCTCCCGACGAATCCAGTGACTGGCTGGAGCGGCGGCTTCCACCTGGTGATCGGCAATCCCCCCTGGATTGCCCACGCGGGGAGGGCCGCACAGCCCATCGAGCCCCACCTGCGGAACTTCCACGATGCTTGTGACGAATCCTTCGCCGGGTACAAGACCACCCACGGGATGTTCGTCCACCTCGGCGCGCGTCTGCTGCGCCCTGGAGGCAGACTGGGCATGATCGTCCCAACGTCCCTGGCCGACCTCGAGGGCTATCGTCCCGCACGCCGCGCCCACGATCGTCTGTGCCGGACCGAGCCCGGACTGCCCGACTTCGGTGACGTCTTCGAAGGGGTGTTCCAACCCTGCATGGCCGTGATCTCGATTCGTGAGCCGTCCCCGTCGGCCGACCTCGCCAGCGGGGACCCTTGGAACCTGGAGCGTCGTGACCTCACGAATGAGGGGCGCTCCTTGATCGCGCGTCTGTCGGCGTTGCCGTCGCTGCCTCCCTCGCTGTTCGGCGAACGCGGCGTTCAGACGACTCCTGAGCTGCGCCAGGCGATTCGGGAGCATTCGGGCCCTGCGGCGCCGAGGGAGCTGCCGCTGCGCGAGGGCGCGGATATCGTTGCATGGAAGACGGGACCGGTGCGCCTGTTCGGCGATCCCGAGGTCTTCGGCGGCGGCGAGGGGGCTCTCGACAAGTGGCGGGAGGTCGCCGTGCTCATCCGGCAGACCGCGCGGTTCCCGGTGGCGAGCGCGAACGACGGGGCAGCATTCCGCAACTCGCTGCTTGCGGGGTTCGAGCGAGAGGGGTGGTCGCGCGCCGAGCTCCTGGTTCTGCTCAACTCGGCGCTCATTCGGTGGCTGCACTTCCACAGGTTTCGCGATGCGCGCCAGGGAATGCCGCAGGTGAAGATCGGCCATCTCCGCTCGATCCCCTCGCCTCCTGCGTGGTCCGAAGCCACGCGGCGAACGTGGCGCGAGGAGGGAACGGCCATCCTTCAGCGGAACACCGGAATCCTCCCCACCGAGCAGGCTCGTCTCGATCTTCTCGTGTTCGAGGCGTTCGGCATCGAGGCCGACGCGCGACGCATGGTGAGCGACTGGGCCGATGCTCAATACGGATAGGCGTCGGCGATCCACCGGGCGAGGGGCAGGCCCGAGCCGCTCGCGTTCGACGTGAGGTTGCCCAGCAGTCCGGGCTCCCGGTCCCGCAGCGCGTCGAGCGACCTCCGGGCCGATACCGCATCATCGAGGGAAATCGCGCGATCGAGCTCCGACAGGAGAGAGGCCCTGCATCGCGACGTGGACGGAGGTGTGTCACGCTCCGAAGCGCGCAGCGCACGCCGGGAGGCTTCCGCTCCAGCGGAGTCGCCCCGGCTCTCGCAAGCCCGGGCGAGCCAGCGGGCAGCGGAGGAGACCAGGTGTTCGGGGAGTGAGGTGTTGGCGGAGAGCGTGACGAGGGACTCCATGGATTCCGCTTCTCGGCCGAGCTGAATCAACGCGCGACACCTCGCCAGCCGGACGTAGGGGGCGGCCACGCCGCAGGAGGCGTCGAGCGACGCGACGCGTGCGGCGAAGCGGTCTGCCTGCTCGAACGCGGTGGGATCGCGCAGAGCGCCGGAGAGCCTGAACCATTCGGACAGCGGATAGGAGCTCTCCGCGGGCGCCATGCGATCCCACCATCCTTGCGCGGCCTCACGCTGCAGCTCGAGTCCCTCGGCGAGTCGTCCGGTGAAGGCAAGGAGTCGTCCCAACGCGCCGGACAGGCGCAGGTGCGCGGAAAACGCCTCATGGCCCCGGACCAGGTGCGCTCCGGCTAGTCGCCTGGCGGCTTCGGGGGCGGGATTGCCCGTGTCCGCGGACTGCTGCACGAAGTGGGCGACGACATCGATCCTCACCGGCGCCGGGAGTGCCGAAAGCCAGGCCGTGTCCGGCATCGACACCTTCGCGTCGCGCCCCTCGTGCCGCGCAGCCACCATCTGCACGAACGACAACGCCGCAGCTTGCTCGGACTCGAGGGGGCCCCAGTGCTCCATGGCGAGCTTCGCCGCCTCATGGACGGGAGTCCAGTCCACGATGGCCGCGCGTCCTGCGACCGCGAGACGGAAGAACGACTGCACGAGCTCCGAGCGCTTCTCGCAGCTTGCGCCTGCTGCGATCAGCAGCTCCGAGAGCCGCGCCCCGAACACCTGCTGAAGCGCCTCTCCCGCGGAGCGCACGCGGAGGATCCGCAGCTCGTGCAGATCGTCAGGCTGCGCGAGCTCCCCCTGGGCAACGGAGACCAGCACGCGAGCGATCCCCGGGGCACGCTCGCGCACGATTCGCAGCTTGTCTTCGAGACCGTCGACCGGCTCGACGCGGCCGGTCGGATCGATGGCCGCGGAGGCGACGAGGTCCGTCGGAAGAGGGCGATCGAAGACGCAGGATGCGATCGACAGGAGGAACGACAGGCCGAAGGAGGCTCCATCGAGGACGCGCTCGGGCGTGTCGGTCATTCCCTCTCCCGGGAGTCCTGTCAGCCGAGAGGCGTGGAGTGGCAGGGTGCCGAGGTGGGCCATCGAGTCCCAAAGGACCGGGACCGATCGGGGGAGGGCGACGGTGGCATCGAGCCAGGAGCGACGCGCGCGCGGTCCGAACACGACCGTGTCGTCGCGAGGGGAAGTGCGGGCGTGGATTCGCAGTGACCAGAGAGATGGGCCGCTGTCGCCGATGGCAGCGAGAAGGGCATCGCCTGGCATCGGCGCGGGAGGACCGTGGCCGAGGAGCCCGGTGGTCATCCCAAGGGCCGGTTCCCCGGTCGGCCAGCACCACGGACCGAGCGACAGCACGCGAGCCAGCTCGGCGCGCGTGGCGCGATCGATCCGCGGTCTGCCGATGCCCGGGATCAAGTCTCCTCCTCGCGGAGCCGCAGCCACCACGCGTCGCGATCCAGCATCGCGGCGCGACGCAGGCGATCGTCCGCGGGCGTGCGACGCGATCGTGCGTGTGGCAGCCCGAGGCGATCGACGGCCGCGATCAGGGCGCAGAGGCGTGCGCCGGTCCCGGACTCCACCAGCAGTGCCCGTAGCCCCTCCAGATCCTCTCGCGCGATCGCGTCGTCGTGCGTGGGCGCGTGTTCCGAGAGTGCAGCGCGGAGGGTCGTTGCACGCTCGCAGGCGATGCGTTCGATCTCGCTGCGCTGCGCGGGATCGAGCGCACGGAACCAACGATGGGGCATCGCGAGGGGGCCATTCGTTTCTCCCCGCAGCACCGATTGCAGGAGCTCGATCGGCTCTGCGGGAAGAGCGGCGAGCCGCTTGAACGCACCGACCGCGACGGCGTGAGCGATGGGGTCGGGTCGCTTCAGGATCGACGCGATGCGCTCTTCGAGCGGGGCGCTTCCCTGTGCACGGCACAACTCCAGGACCGGCGACTCGATCGGCAAGGCGGGCCGCTCGGGGATCGGGAGGAACACC
This sequence comes from uncultured Polyangiaceae bacterium, assembly GCA_964393505.1. GTDB lineage: Bacteria > Myxococcota_A > Polyangia > Polyangiales > Polyangiaceae > JACRCQ01. Next base: position 56,334 of record CAYMUE010000015.1, on the reverse strand, counting down.
TGCGTCCATCCGGCGCCCGCGTCGGCAACGAGCACGCCCGCGCCGCGCGACGCAAGGAGCACGGCGCAGCCCGGTCCTCTCGCGTCCACGAACACCGTGCCGGGATCGTCGCGATCCTGCACCGCGATGGGAGCGGATTGCGTCGCAATCACCTCGAGCGGCTCGCCGTCGATCGAAGTCAGCTTGAGCAGGGCCGGTTCGGCGTCGAGGACTCCCAGCGTGAGCCCGACCTGATCGAGCAGCTCCGATCGAGTCTCGCAGAACCTGCCATCGTCGAAGCCGCCTTCGAGCCATGCGTCGAGCGAGCGATGCGGTGGGGATTGCAGCCCACGCGCCAGAGATGAGGCGGGCTTGGGCAGCTCGCACGAGCGGCCGGCGAAGCCGCCGGCGAAGGGGAGGGGAGATCCAGGAGGGGGGAGGTCCATGACGTTGGCCGGATGCGGGATGGACGCGCGGCGCGGCGCTGCGTTGACAGGACGCTTCGCGGGGCGATGGCGTCGGGAGGCGCGGCTCATGGCTCCTCCTTGCGCGGACCGGAATCGGGGGTGATCCGGAGCGCGTCGAGAACGGCGCGCAGGGCTCGCAGACGATGTTCGGGTAACCTTCCGCTGCGCTGCAGCTCCGACCACGCGTCGATCAACCGGACGAGCGTGCGGTGGTGTCGCTGGTACAGCGCGTAGCGGGCCTTGCGAAGGACTTCGGGGGAGCCGTCGTGGGTCGAGCCGGCCACGATCGTCTCGACGGAGGTGCGTTCCTGGAGCAGTTGAATGAGCTGCTCGAGGCTGCTGCGCAGATTGTCGGCGGCGTGGGCTCTCATGCCGGACTGCGCGATCGGGAGCAGCACGCTTCGAAGATCGGCGAGCGCGGAATCGAGCTGTCGCGCGGCATGTCGAAGATCGATCAGCTCGTCGGCGGGAGGCGACGGCGCCTGCAGAACAGGGGCGTTGTCGATCGCAACCTCGAGGCGTCGCGCGCTCGAACGAACGCGATCCCTGGCCGCATTGTGCAGCGCCGCGCGCAGGTAACGCGTCAGCGATGCATCGTCGACAGGGTCACCCTCGCGCGCGGCGCGGGGGCCTGCCTGGACCAGTCGCAGAAGGACGATCGCGATCGCCTCGTCGCGGTCGTGCGGACAAGAGGCGCGCAGCAGCGGTGTGGAGGCTGCAAGGCGAACCGCCGTGGCGTGCAGCACGCGCGCGGCCTCGGTGCGGGCGCGATCGGTCGTCGGGTCGCCCGTCAGCGGGGCGACCGTGCGGAATGCCTCGATCAGCGTCATCGGCACCCGATCACGACTCCCCAACGCCGAGTTGCTGTCAACCCAATTCGTTTGGCTCGTCTCCCCGACGAAACCAAGGCGCAGCGTCGCCGGGAAGGAAGGGATCGATGGGCACGGTCGAGAGCGCGACGGAGACCTCGGTGATTTCCTCGTTGGAGGACATCATGCGTCTGGAGCAGGAGCGGATCGCGCGGCAGGAGCGGGAGCGACTCCGCGAGGAGCAGGAACGTCGTCGGCAGGAGGTCGCGGCGCGGGAGCGCGCGGCACGGCTGGAGGAGCAACGGTTGAAGGAAGAGGAGCAGCGGCGTCGCGAGGAGGAGCTGCGGGCGCGGGAGGAGGCGGCGCGGCTCGAAGCGATGCAGCGGGCGATTCTCGAGACCGAGACGGCGCGGGCGCTGGAGCAGTCGCGATGGACGCGAGCCGAGCAGCAGCGCACGCACGCGCTGGAGCTCGAGCGGGCGACGCAGGCGGAGCGGGCCCGCAGAGCGCGCACCGCGCTGGTCTCCGTGTCGTGTGCGGCGGCGCTCGCGATCGGGGTGTTGTCCGTGGCGTGGCTCGGCATCTCGGTGCCCGCAGCGGAGCGTCGGACCGCGGAGTTGCAGGGACGAGCGTCGCGGCTCGAGCAGGACAACGAGGGGCTGCGGCGACAACTGCAGACGGCAACAACGTCGATGGATCGCGCGATCGAACGGCTTCGGGCTGCGGAAGAGCAGCGCGGCGTGCTCGCCTCGAGGCTGAACGAGGCCGAGCGCGAGCTCGAGCGTCGGGGTGCGGTCAAGGGGGGGACGGGTCCCGCCGCTCCTGCCGCGCGGCCCGCGGGACCGTCGTGCACCAATCCCCTGGACCCGATGTGTCAGGACGGTCAGGTCCTGCGATGAGCGGGAGTGAAGCGCCTGCAGGTCCATGGTCTCGTGTTCCGCCATCGGGTAGGCTTTTCAGCACGCACGTTGAGTGAGCTCGAGAACATCGTCGCCGGCCTGCCGCTGCCGATTGCGCAGCTGGCGAGGCGCGCGCTGCGATCCCAGTCCCCCATCGAGCTGCACCACAACGCGTACTATCTCGCCGAGGCAACCCTGAAGCTCGCGTCGGCCGTGCGCATCGGCCTGTGGCTCGCTGGCGCGTTGGACCCGACGAGCGCGCTCGCTCGACGTCTCGAGGCGCTGACCTATCCGTCGCTCGGCCAGTGGCGGGACTTCCTGCGGGACACCGACCGGGTGTTGGCGCATCGCGAGGAAGGCGAAGGCGCCCGGCAGTCGCGGAACCAGTGCAGGTTGTCGGAGCCGCGGCCGGACTGGACGGCGGTGGCTGCCTTCGCGCTGGCAGCGGAGCAGTCGGGTGCGGTGAGTGAGGAAGCGGCGAAGACGGGGCGATCGGACGGGCTTCTCGGCTTCTTCGATCTGGTGGTGAGCTATCGGAACCGGGTGATTGCGCACGGCGGTCAGCGGGTCGAGTCGTATTACGAAGAGCTCGGGGACCTGTTGCTGCGAGCGCTGCAGGAGGTCCTTGCGTGCGAGGAGGTGTTCGGGGGGCAGAAGCTCGTGTACGCAAGGCTCAGGCTCGAGGCGGGCGGTGATTCGGCCGCGTTGTTCTGGCAGGACCTGACGGGTCCGACGAGCGCACCGCTCGAGTCCGATCCGGCGGAGCCGGGAGCAAGGCGTCCACCGGATCGATCGATGGCGGGGCGGGTTTGCATGCTGGGTGCATCGGGGGTTTGCGAGCTGCACCCGCTGGTGGTGTATCGCACCGACGAAGCGGGGAGGGAGTCGTTCGGATTCCTGAATCGCACGATTCGCCGCGGGGAGGGGGGAGCGCAGGTCCGGCGCGTGGACTACCTCGACTACGACACCGGGGAGAACGTCGGGGGGATGGATACGCGTCCCGCTCTCACGGCGCTCATCGGGAGGCTGCGGGGGCAGCAAGCGACGGTGCAGGATCTGGAGGCAGCGCAGGACGCGAGCCTGGCGGGAGCCGATCCGGAGCCGGAGGGAGCCCCGGTCCCTCCGGGCGAGACGGTGGGGGATTACGAGATCCACGAGGAGCTCGGCCGCGGGAGCATGGGAGTGGTGTATCGCGCGAGGCAGTGCAGCCTGGGGCGACGCGTGGCGCTCAAGGTGTTGCCGCACTCGCTGGCCGGGGACTCGGCGATGCTGCGGCGATTCCGCAACGAGATCTCCGCGCTGGCCCGCTGCGATCATCCGAACGTGATCCGCATCCTGACCTCGGGGACCGAGGGGGATCGCTACTACTACGCGATGGATCTGGTGGACGGGGCGGATCTTGCGCGCACCAGCCGGGTGCTCACGCGTTGGCGAAGCGCGGGAGGGGTGCTGCGCGAGGCGCATGTCGACGCCGCGGTGCACGCGGCGATGAAGCAGCGCGAGGGATTGGAAGACGCGGAGGAGCGGGCTCCGGAGGACGTGGCGAGGGACCCGGACGGCAGGTCGTTCTTCGTGCGGATTGCGGAGCTGTTCGCGGGCGCTTGCACGGGGCTCGATCACCTGCACGACAGGGGCATTCTCCACCGGGATCTGAAGCCGTCGAACCTGCTGCTCACCGCCGATGGGCGGCGCCTGGTGATCACGGATCTGGGACTGGCGCGTCTGCACGACATCGGGACCGTAGCGAGCCGGAGCGATGGGAGGATCCTGGGCACGCTGCGATACGCTGCGCCGGAACAGCTCGTGCGGAGGCTGGGAGACGTCGACTATCGCGCGGACCTCTACTCGCTGGGAGCGAGTCTGTACGAGACGGCGACGGGGCGTCCGATGTTCGACGGAGACACGGAGTCCCTTCTGGTGAAGCAGATTCTGTACGAGACACCGCCGGCGCCGCGCAGCGTCGAGCGGAGGATTCCGCACGATCTCGCCGCCATCGTGGAGGTGGCCACCTCCCGTGAGCCCTCGGCGAGATACCCCTCGGCCGCCGCATTCGCGGAGGACCTGCGCGCCTTCGCGAGCGGCCGCGCCCCTCCCGTGGCGTCGGCGTGGAAGCGAGCCCCGCTGCTGCGCCTGGCACGCAGGAAGCCCGTCGCGCTCGGCGTGACCTCGCTGATCGCCGCTGGTGCGCTCGCCGCGGCCCCGGGCGTCTGGAGCTGGAATCGAACCCGGGTCGTGTACTGCGCGGAGCTCCTGCACCGCTGGGAGGGACCGTTCTGCGCGACTCCGCTCCCGGACTCGACGCAATCCCCCTCGTGGGTGCGATATCGACTCTCGTCGCAGCGCGGAAAGGTGGATCGTGTAGAGCGGTTGAACGGATCGGGGTGGCCGCAGGACGACGAGCGAGGGGAGGCCCGGTGGGAGTACGTGTGGTCCGAGGCGGGGACGGTGGCATCGGTTCTCGCCTTCGACGCCTCCGGAACGGCCACCGTGCAATGGGCCTATTCTGCGGACCTGTCTCGTGCGGAGCGCCGGGATCCCTCGGGGAACCCCAAGCCCGAAGAGGGGACGGAGATATCGGTGCTTCGGATCGAGCACGACTCGCGCGGATTCCGGCGCAGCGTCGCATTCCACAACATCTACGGGTATCAAATTGCCGACAAGGACAAGCGCTTCGGACAGGCCTTCACCACAGACTCGCAGGGAAGAGCGCTCGAGGTGACCAACCTCGGGGAAGACGGCCGTCCCGCGCCTTCACGGTCGGGCATCCTGAAAGAGGTCGTGGTCCGCGGAGCCGATGGAAGGGAGTCGGCCCGCGACCGGTTCGATGCGTCGGGAGGCCCTGCGTTCGGGCGCACGGGTATCTCGGGGTACAGGGTTGCCCATGACGCAGTGGGGAATCCGGTCTCCTGGACCTGGGTAGGGGAGGCGGGGCAGCCGGCGGCCGATGAGGATGGCAACGCTGGGTGGCGGGCGGACTACGACGATCGCGGTAATCGGGTCGGTTGGCGGCTGGCAAATGTCGAGGGGGGCGCGGGTCGCCACCGCGACGGCTACGCGGGGTGGACGGCGACGTATGACGACAAGGGGAGGATGGTGGGGCAGCGTTACCTGGACGCGCGCGGGGAGCCGGTGTCGATTGGCGCGGGATACGCGGGATGGACGAGGGGCTACGACGAACGCGGCAGGCTGGTGCGGGAGGGGCATGTCGATCCTGCAGGACAGCCGACGCTGTGCAAGGAGGGGTACTTCGAGCGGCGTCTCGAGTGGGATTCGGGGGGGCGGCAGGTGGGAGAGCGGTATCTGGATCGAGCCGGGGAGCCGGTGATGACGTCGCGTCGCTACGCGGGTTGGCGGGCGGAATACGATTCTCGAGGCAGCGAGGTGTTGCGGGTATTTCTCGGGCTGGGGGGTGAGCCGACGTTGACGGCGTACGGCCACGCGGGGTGGAGAGCGGAGCACGACGAGCGGGGGACCCAGGTGCAGATCACGTATCTGGATGCGTCGCTGCAGCCCGGGGCGACGCTCAACGGATACGCGTCGGTGCGCACGCTCTACAACTCGAGAGGCGAGATCATCGAGTCGTCGTTCTTCGATCCGCAGGGAAGACCGGTCGCGACGCCGGACGGCTACGCCGTGGTGAGGCGTCAGTACGACCGGCGCGGCAATCCGGTCGAGGAGTCGTACTGGGGCGTGGATGGGAAGCCGGCGCTACATCGGCGGGGGTACTTCGCGGTGCGCACGCGCTACGACGAGCGAGGCAACCCGGTGGAGGAGACGCATCACGGGATCGACGGTGGGGTGGTGAAGTCGCCTTGATTCCACCCGGTGCAGCGTTCAGACTCCGCGCCGGAAACGGACCATGGCAGAGAGCAAGAAGAGCAAGGCGGCGGCGAATGCACCCATGATCGGGTTCTTCGCGATGATCCTCGGCGTGGTGTTCCTGCTGTGGTGGATGTCCCGCCCCACGCCCCCCGCATCCACCGCGGCCGCGAAGACCTCGGGCAGCGCAGCCGTCGCAGGCTCCACCCTGCCGTTGCCGATCACGCCGGGGGCGCGCCCCTCGCGCAAGCTCTGCGGCAACGACCAGGTCAGCCAGTACATCGGCAAGGAGCTCTCCGAAGGCGAGCTGAACCCCGCCGATCTGCGCGAGATCACCACGGTCGTGATGGCTGAGCTCGAGCAGGCCGGCGCCGTCTCCAACGGCTGCGTCGAGTCCGATCACGTCAAGACCGTGGTCTACGAGCTCGCCGCCGAGAGCGACCCCGCCCCGTTCTGAAAAGCCTACCGCCCGGCCGCGCACCCGTGCGCACGGGACCATCGGATCACGCGCGCGGCGTTTCCCCGGAACAGCGCCTCGATCTGCTCTCCGTTCCATCCCCGCGACGCCAGCGCCTCCAGCAACACCGGCCAGAACGCTGCTCCGTCCGCTCCCGTCGGCATCTGGATCCCTCCGTCGAGATCGCTGCCGATCGCCACGTGATCGATCCCTGCCACGCGCACGGCGTGCTCGATGTGGGCCACCACGTCTCCGACCGACGCGATCGATCCGGGCCGCCCTACGTGTCCGCTGTGGATGTCGATGCCGACCACGCCGCCGGTGGAGGCTACCTTCGCCGCGACGTCGTCGGAGGCGTTGCGCTCGGTCGCCCGCAGGCTTCGCATGCCGGTGTGGGTGACGACGACGGGAGCGGCGTGCTGCCTGGCGATCGCGACCATGTCGTCGACCGCGGCGTCGGAGGCGTGGGCGGCGTCGAGCACGCCGCCATGCTCCACCACGACCTGGGCGAGCCTGCGTCCCTTGTCCGTGAGCCCGGTCCTGCGCTTGCGCAACGGGTCGGTGCTGCTGCCCGCGAGGGCGTTGGAGCGTGCGTGCACCAGCCCCACGAAGCAGGCGCCGCGACGGATCCAGGGAATAATCGCGTCGGGATCGTCGGCGAAGCCGTCGGCTCCCTCGAACGACAGGAGCGTTGCGACGTGTCCCGAGGTCTCCGGCTCCCCGGGGGAAGACAGCAAGCCCCGACCCGCCGACGAACGCACCGCGCGATTGACCGTGTCGAGCACGGCGTCGTACTCACCGCGCACAGCCGCGGGAGACATCGCGTGCGCATCGAGGACGAACATCGGCAACACGAGGGTGCCCGCACCGCCGCGCACGAGCCGGTCGGGGTGGGTGGGGGAGGAGGCATCGTCGATGGCGTGCTTGCCGTGGTACAGCGCGTAGGGGAGATCGACGTGCAGATCGATCACGGCGGGGACGGTGGGGGCAGCGGGGTTGGGAGAGGCGAGGCCGGAGCCGACGCAGAGGGAGGCCATCAACGCTCCGAGCACCGAGAGGATTGTGCGCACGTGCATGGCTTCGCGCCTTCCCTGGGAGCTGCTACAGCGGATCGTAGTGGCCGTGGGCCACGACCTGGACATCGACGAACCCGTCCCCCATTCCGGGGACCTGGTACTCGACGTCGATTTGAGTTCCCGGGCGCAGCTCGACGCCGGCGCCGTCGGCGGATGCGAGGGCCGAGCGGGAGTCGCCGCGTGTGGGAAGGAGCCGCTGGCCGTGGACCTCGAGCACGAGCTGATCGAGCTGGGAGATCTCGGGCTCGGCCTCGGCGACGCGGAGCTTGATGCGTCCGTTGCGGACCGGGACGCGCTCGACGAGGACCCGGTCGGTGCCGCGACGGGAGGCAGAATCGCGATAGGCGAGGACGACGAACGACTTGAGCCAGCGACCGGAGGCGGGGTCGAAGAAGGACACGAAGGGGCAGGAGATGCAGCTCCAGGTCAAGGTGAGGTCGGTGCGTCGGACCGTGACTTCCTGGGGCGATCCATCGGACAACCGGATGCGTCGGCGGAAGCCGTTGCGATCGTAGGTGCCGCGGCGGTTGAAGGTCCCCGCCTCGCCGACGACGACGAAGTACTCGCCTGCGGGGAGGTTGAAGCGCTGGGGGGAGTCGGAGCAGCGCCGAGCGGCGTAGGGTTCGAGCGCGGCGTACTCGCTCTCTCCGCCCCAGAAGTCGGGCTCCTCGGTGAGACCGATGAGGGCCTGCATGAGGAAGGTGTCGTCGGCGGGGTAGGCATCGACGGGGACGAGCGACACCCAGCCGTTGGTGAAGGTGCAGCGCACGCTGGCGCCGGCGCTTGCGCCTGCACGCAAGGAGCTCGTTCCGGGGGGCTTGGAAGCGTCGGGGCTGATGGGGCGGGTGGCGACGCAGGAGTTCCTGGTTGTGTCGTAGGACGAACCATCCGGGCAGATGACGATCTGCGACGGGCGCAGGGGTTGCCCTTTGGAGGGGGGAGGGGCGGGCTCCTGCGGATCGGGCAGGGGAGCCGTCGCGCCGCCGCAACCCGTGAGCAGCGCAGCGGTGAGGGCCAGGGATACCGGACGGGGGATCATCCAGATCAAGCTCCGCCAGTGCGAGTGCGACGTCAACGGGGGGGGTTGCGCTCGGTCCGACCCGATGCAAGAAACGAGCGGCCAACCTGCGGAGGTTCATCCCGTGAGCAATCCCCTGACCGAGCTGCAGCCATCCCGTCTGTGGGCCCACTTCGACCGCATCCGTAGCCTCCCGCGCGCTTCCGGCGAGGAGGCCGACGTGCGTCGCTACGTCGAGCAGGTCGCCGCCGAGCGAGGCTGGACCGTGCGCGTCGATCGCGTCGGCAACGTGTGCGTGCGCGTGCCTGCCACCCCGTCGCGCGCCGCGTCCCGCCCGGTGGTCCTGCAGGCCCACCTCGACATGGTGTGCGAGAAGGAGCCCGGCCTCGACTTCGACTTCGGCCGTGAGCCGATCCCGGTCAGCGTGCAGGGGGACTGGGTCACGGCGACCCGGACGACGCTGGGAGCGGACAACGGCATCGGCGTGGCGGCAGCCCTGGCGGTCTGCGAGGAGCCCGGGGTGGAGCACGGACCGATCGAGCTCTTGCTGACGGTGGACGAGGAGGCGGGGGGGATCGGCGCGGAAGCGCTGGAGCCCGGGTTCGTCGAGGGGCGCACGATGATCAACCTCGACTCGGAGGACGATCGGGTCGTGGTGGTGGGGTGTGCGGGAGGGTGCAACACCGAGGTCGAGTACGCCGCGCGGCGTGCCGCTGCGCCGAAGGACTACGTGCCGATGCATCTGGGGGTGACGGGCCTGCGGGGCGGTCACTCGGGCCTGACGATCCACGAGAACCGCGGCAACGCGATCAAGCTGCTTGCGCGGATGCTGCACGGATTCCTGGGCAAGGCGGATCTGTTCCTGGGGAGTTGCCAGGGCGGCAACAAGACCAACGCCATCCCGCGGGAGGCCTCGGCCACGATCTACATGCCGTCGGCCTTCGAGGCGCGCGCGCGCCAGATGGTGGCCGACCTGGCGGCGGAGATCTCCGCGGAGCTGGGAACGATCGACCCCGGATTCCGCATGACGCTGGAGCGTGCCGAGCCGCAGGCCGTGCCGCCGTTCGACTGCTCGTCCACCCGTCGCCTCGTGCGCCTGCTCGTCGCGCTGCCCCATGGCGTTACCGCCATGAGCCGCGACCTGCCCGGTATCGTCGAGAGCTCCACCAACCTCGCCACCCTGCGCACCGACACCGATCGCGTCACCATCGTGAACAACAGCCGCTCCCTGTACGCCAACGGTCTGCGTCAGGTGCTCGACCAGATCGACTCGATCAGCCGTCTCGCGGGCGCCGACAGCTCCGAGACTGGCGCCTATCCGCCCTGGCGCGCCGATCTGGGCTCATCGCTGATCGAGGCGGTGAAGGGGGCGAGTCGCGACGCGATCGGCGTGACGCCGACGCTGTACACGGTGCACGCGGGCCTCGAGTGCGGCGTCATCGCACAGCGGATCCCGGGCATGGACGCCGTCTCGTTCGGACCTCTGATCGAAGGGGCGCACGCCCCGGGCGAGCGGGTGAGCATCGCGTCGGTGGCGCGGTTCCACGCCGTGCTGGCCGCGCTGCTCCCGCGCCTCGGCTGACCTGCCGCGCGATCCCCCCAGCCTCGCAGCACCACGCGCATTCCCTTGACTCCCGTGGGCCTTGCCCGGATCGTGGCCGAGGCGAGATCCATGCTTGCGTCACGAGGCTTGTGTGCGGCCCGAAGAAGGTGGGCAGCGGGTGCGCTGCTGGCCGCTCCGCTGATCGCCTGCCCCGCCGCGTCTCTCGCCGCCGACGTCGAGGTTAGCTCCACTACTGCGGCGCAGGGCTACAGCCTGCGGAGTCCCTACGGCGATCCGGTGCTGTCGCGACGTCGCTTCATGCAGACCCTGGGGATCGTCGTGCGCGGCATCGAGGGCGAGGATCGCAAGCCCGGAGGCCCCGAGATCACGGTGCGCATCCGCATGAGGCTCGACGCGGACTTCGGCCTTGGCTGGGGCGAGTACAACGACTGGACCCCGCCGAACCGCTTCGTTCCCGGACTGCAGCAGGCCCCCTTCGACCTGATGTACGGCTACGTCGACATGCGCCGCCTCGCGGGCGGCGTCCTCGACGTCCGGCTCGGCAGGCAGTACGTGATCGATCCGCTGGGCTGGTGGTCCTTCGACGGCGCGATGATCCGCAGCCAGCTTCCTTTCAAGGTGGCGCTCGAGTCGTACACGGGGTTCGAGCAGCGCGGCGGGCTGGCGTTGTCCACGCCTCGCTTCGAGCGCGACGGCGTCTGGCGCGGGGATCGCACCGGGCTCGAGCCATCGTACTACCCGGAGTTCCTCTCCTCGGGCTACGCACCGGCGTGGGGAGGCGCGGTCGAGACCTGGGGCACGAAGCACTTCAACCTGCGTGCGTCGTATCGCAAGGTCTGGAGCTCCGCCCCTGCGACCACGCGCATGACTGCCCTGGCAACCGGCGAAGTGCCGCCGGAATGGACCGGGATGCGTACCTCGACCGAACGTCTCGGAGCCTCGGGCAACCTGTACTTTGATGACCTCGGGGACCTGAGGGCCGGCGCGGTCTACGACGTCTACAGCTCGCTGTTCTCGTCGTACTACGCGACGCTCGATCTGTTCCCGGCGCGGTGGCTCACGGTTGGAAGCGACGCGGATCGGTTCGTGCCGACCTTCGATGCCGACTCGATTTTCAACTGGTTCTCGCACTATCCGATGACGACGTGGACGGGGCGTGCGGAGCTCGCGGTGTCGCGGGCCGTGGATGCATCGGTGTCCGGGGGCGTGCGCTGGGTCGAGACTTCCACGGAGCCGGAAGGGGACGAGAGCGGGGGGCGGGCGCACCTGACGGACGTCATCGGACGGGCGGGGGTGCGGCATCGCGCGGGGGCGGGAGCCGCGGGGGCGAGCGCGATGCTCGAGAGGGGCGAGCGCGGACACCGGCAGGGGATCGACCTGTTTGCCAACCGGCTGCTGCAGGAGCGCTGGCACGTGCTCGCGCGCACGAGCCTGTACGACTGGAAGGACGAGCTTCGTCCCGACCGATCGGCGACCTCCTTCGGCTACGTGCTGGGAGGCGGCTATCGTCCGGGCCCCTTGACGCAGGTGATGCTCGAGTGGGAGCACAACACCAACCGGCTCGTGGGACAGCGCTTCCGCGTGATGGTCTGGCTGCAGATGATGGTGACCCGATGATGCGACCTTCCACACGAATGCTATGGCTCGTGTGCGCGATCGCGCTGATCGTCGCGGCCGCCTCCGGCGCCCTTGCCGGCCCCTCCTCCTCCGCTTGGATGCCGCCCGGTGCAGCGCAGTCTCCGCAGCCGAGCCCCGTCATCTTCCCGGCTCGCCCCATCCCGATCCGCTTCGACCACGCCAAACACACCCGCATGAAGCTGGTGTGCAGCCACTGCCATCCCGCCGCGCTCACGAGCACGAAGACCTCCGATCGCCTGCTGCCCAAGCCGACCGTGTGCGACGCGTGCCACGGTGCGAAGCATCCGGAGACCGGGCCGGTGGTTGCCGGGGCGACGGTCTTGGGCGCATGTGCGACCTGTCACGAGGGCTGGCAGGCGGAGCAACCGCAGGGGGTGCGTCGCATGCAGGCGATCGACGCGAAGCTGCGATCGAACCATGCGGCGCACGCGCGTCGCAAGATCGGCTGCGGGCAGTGCCACGGGGCGGTGCAGCAGGTGGGGCAGGCGACGACGCAGAACATGCCGCGGATGCGGGGGTGCCAGGGGTGCCACGATCTGCCCGCGGAGTCGCGAGGCGACGCGCGGTCGGAGTGCACGACGTGTCACCTCCAAGGGGAGGGAGGCAGGATGCAGACGCACTTGCCGGGAGGAGTACTGCGCCCGCCTCGATGGCTCGGGCAGGCGGAGCACGGCCCGGACTTCGCGCGCCGGCATGCGAAGGTCGCGGGAGACAACAGCCGATTGTGTGCGAGCTGTCACGGTGAGGACGACTGCGCGCGCTGTCACGACGGGCGGATGCGGGATCGTTCCGTGCACCCCAACGACTGGCTCTCGATGCATGCGGTGTCGGCGCGTCAGAACAGCCCGCGTTGCGATGCCTGCCACCGTGCGCAGTCGTTCTGCAGGACCTGTCACCTGCGCGCCGGCGTCACGGCGAGCGGCTCGTCGCTCGCGCGAGCGCAGCAAGGGAGGTTCCATCCGCCGGCCGACGTCTTCACGCGGGCGCCCAAGACGGCGCGTCACCACGCATGGGAAGCGCAGCGGAATCTGTCTGCTTGTGTCTCCTGCCATTCGGAGCGGGATTGTGCTGGCTGTCACGCATCGCGGGGCGGAGGCGGGCTCGGGGTGAATCCCCACGGGCCGGGCTTCCTGTCGCGGTGCGGCCTTGCGCTTCGCAGGAATCCCAGGCCGTGTCTGGTGTGTCACGACCTGTCCGACGCGGTGCTCGGGTCGTGCAGGTGAGGGTCACGGTGGGTCCGATGCCGTTTTCCAACCTTATGTTCTTGCGGAGGTGGGTTGCGGGCGGCTATAGCGAACGGGTTGCCTCCCCGCTGACCGAGGGTGGTAAGGAGGAGATCCGTGAAGGAGCTTATCCGGTACCTTCTGGAGAACATGTACATCGATTTTCAGGGGGAAATCTCCCTGGAAACGGTTCGCAGCTACTTGCGCGAGGACGACAGTCCGGAAGCCAGGGCGTTGCTGTCCAAGATCATCGAGGAGAACGGAGTCGACGACCTCCTGATTACGTTGGCCGACTGCCTCAAGGAGAACATCTCCGTGGGCATCACCGAGGACGTCGTTCGCGATCAGTTGCGCACGTACTCCGACAGCTGAGTTTCGCGGTGCCGTCGGCGGCCGCTCTGCTGGCCGCCTGCGACCGCGCTCTTCCGACTCCGTCCAACGACCGCCCCAGCGTGCACGTCAAGGCCTTCAGCCCGGGCGAGGAGCGGGGGGTTGGACGCGACCAGGCGATTCGATTCCGCTTCGATCGGTTCCTGCAGCCCTCCTCGGTGCTGCGTCAGTCGATCTACGTCACCACGGGTCTGCTCGACCCGGTCACGGGCGAGTCCGTTGCCGGGGGGTACTTCCTCGAGCCTCGCTACGATCCGTACGAGCGGATGGCGGTGTTCGCGTTACCGCCCGGGGGGCGGTGGGGCGCGGAGATGCGGCACACGGTCCGGCTTCGGCCTCCGGCCGACGAAGGGGACGTGGCCGGGATTCGGGCGTTCGACGGAGCTTCGCTGGCGGAGGCGACGACGTACGCGTTCGAGACGTCGGGCGGGGTGACGGATCCGAGTCACGACGTGGATGATGCGTGGCCGCAGGTGGACTGGTGCGACGAGGTAGCGGGGCCGCCGCGGTTGCCGTCGGTGCGGAAGGTGTTGGGGGTCTGTGCGCACGCGGGGTGTCATGGGGGGGCGGAGCCTGCGGCGGACATGGGGTTGGGGAGTGTGTCGGCGCTGCGTGACAAGGTGTTGGGGGTAGAGGCGAGAGGGGCGCCGGAGACGGCGACGCCGGGGGAGGTGGTGACGCGGCCGACGGTATTTGGTGAGGGGATGCCGCGGGTGGATCCGGGGAGTCCGGGCAACAGCTACCTCGTCTACAAGCTGCTGATTCATCCGCTGAACCATCCGGCCCCTGGGGATCCGGAGGCGATCGAGACGTCGTATCAACGCGGGCTGCCGCCGCTCGAGGCACCGGAACCCGCGGAGCTCGAAAGGCTTCGCAACGCGTTCGTGTCGATGGAGCCGATGCCCGCGAAGGGGTGGCTCAAGCCGTCGGAGATGCGCGCGCTGGTGATCTGGATCGCGCGGGGAGCAGAGCTCCGGGAGTGCCCGTGACGGCTGCGTTGCCGGGAGTCAGTGCGGCAAAGTGGGGGGTGCGAGGGAAACAGGATGGGGGGTGCAGGAATCCCTTGCGCATTGCCCGGTCCTCTGGCATCTTGCCGGCCCTTTTCCGATCCGGAGGTAGTGTTCGATATGCCGTCCGAGGCAGTTCAGTGCAAACCCCTTGAGGTCGCCGTTGGTGACAAGGGGATCGAGCGAGCGATCAAGCACCTCAAGCGCAAGATGGCTGCAGAAGGCATCCTGCGTGAGCTCAAGCGCCGGCGTCATTACATGAAGCCGTCGGTCAAGCGCCGCAAGAAGGAGAGCGAGGCCGCGCGCCGCCGTCGCAAGCGGACGCGCATCGAGGCAGCATAGAGCCCACGGTCCGCAGGCACGGCATACCCTGCCGTGCCGTCGATCGCTTCAGCTCCCTCCTTTCTCGTTCAGGCGCCGGTGTTTCGCCCGGTAGGGCTCTGCTCCATCCGCTCGCGCGGAAGGAGACGAGGTGCTTGCCAGCGTCGTCGGCTCGCCGCGCCAGGGGCTTCCTCCCCAGCGTCGTGGCTTGCCCGTTCGAGAGGATGCAGCCATGTCCGCAGCGTTCGGTCCAGCGTGTCTCGACAAGACGAGGTCCGACCTCGAATGGGATCGTCTGCTCGATGCCCTCGCGTTGCGTTGCGTGGGACCGCTGGGAAGCGCCGCTGCGCGCGGGCTCCCCTTCTGCACCACGCTCGAACAGGTTCGAATCTCGCTGGCCGAGACCCGGGAGGCGTTCGATCTGTACGCCGCCGACGAGCCGCTTCCCGGCGGTGGCGCCGAGCCGATCGCTGCGGCCGTGGATCGCCTTCGGGCCGGCGGTGCCCTGGGGCCGTTGGAGCTGCGCGAGGTCGGCCGTGCCCTCGCCCTCGCCCGCGTCTTGCGCCGGTTCCTCCAGTCGCGTCGCGAGAAGATCCCGAACCTCGCCGCTGCGTGCTCCACCGATCCGCATCTCGACGTCCTCGAAGAGCAGCTGAGCCACTCCTTCGAGCCCGACGGAACGCTCAGCGATCGTGCCTCGCCGCGCTTGCGGGAGCTGCGGGGGGAGCGGCAGTCGGCGCGCGAGCGGCTGATGCGCCGGCTCGAGGACATCATGCAACGCTACGGCGCTGCGCTGCAGGACGACTTCATCACCGAGCGCGAGGGGCGCTTCGTGCTGCCGGTTCGATCGGACTCGCACGAGCGGTTTGTGGGCATCGTGCACGGCACGAGCTCGAGCGGGCAGACCCTGTACATGGAGCCGCGCACGGTGATCCCGCTGGGCAACCGGCTCAAGGTCCTCGATGCGGAGATCGAGCGCGAGGAGAACGCCGTCTACGCGCGTCTCTCCGCAGAGCTGGGCGAGCACGTCGAGAGCATCGCCGCGGCCGAGCTCGCCCTGGCCCATGCCGAGCTGCGGGCGGGCGCCGCACGGCTCACGGCGGATCTCGACCTGGCCTTTCCCGACCTGCGCGACGAGCCGATGCTGGACCTCATCGACGCGCGTCACCCGTTGCTGCAGCTCGACGGTGTGAAGGTTGTCCCGAGCAGCGTGAAGGTCGAGCCGGGGCGTGCGGTCGTGGTGTCCGGGCCCAACGCGGGCGGAAAGACCGTGGTGCTCAAGACCCTCGGTCTGCTCGCGCTGATGCTGCGTTGCGGGCTGCCGCTGCCCTGCAAGGGGACCTCGCGGGTCGGGGTGTTCGAGTTCGTGTCGAGCGACATGGGCGACGATCAGAGCATCTCGCGGAACCTGTCGACGTTCAGCGCGCACGTGCGCAACCTTGCGGCGATCCTCGACACGACGTTCCGCGGGGCGCTGGTGCTGCTCGACGAGATCGCGACGGGAACGGATCCGCGCGAGGGCGAGGCGTTGGCCTCGGCGGTGCTCGACGGGCTGTGCGCGCGTGGCGGAGCCGTCGCGTGCACGACGCACTACGAGGGGCTCAAGGCGCTGGCGCTGGGCGACGAGCGCTTCCTCAACGCGTCGGTCGGCTTCGACATGGGGAGCATGAGTCCCACGTTCGAGCTGATGACCGGCATCCCCGGTGCGTCGAGCGCGCTGGCGATCGCGCGCAGGTTCGGCATGCCCTCGCTGATCCTCGAGCGCGCCGAGCGCTTCCTCGGCAGCGAGGAGCGCGGGTTCGAGCAGCTCGTGCGGCGTCTCAACGACGAGCGCCGCGCGCTGGAGCTCGCGCGCGTTGCGGCGGAGCGCGAGAAGCAGGAGCTTGAGAGCGCCCGACGCAGGCTCGAAGCGGAGATCGAAGGCGTGCGCACGCGCGAGCGCAAGCTGCTCTCCGAGCAGACCGAGGCGCTGGTGTCCGCGGTGCGCAGGGCACGCGACGAGCTGCGCTCCGCCGAGCAGCGCCTGCGTGCGCGCAAGCTCGACGAAGCGAGCGTGCGAGAGGCCGGTCGCGTGATCGAGCGCGTTGCCGCCAAGGTTGCCATCGGCGGCGAGCTGGAGCCGCCGGGAAGCCGCCGCGTCCCGCAGCCGGGCGACCCCGTCGATCCCGCCGAGCTGCGCAAGGGGATGCGCGTGTTCGTCTCTCGCCTGCGCACCGATGCCGAGGTGATCGAGGTCCTGTCCGGAGGCCAGGTGCGCGTGTCCGCGGGCCCCGTGAAGCTCATCGCCGAGGTGACCGATCTGCGACGCACTGGCGGGGGCAAGCCTCCGCCTGCTGCGCGTCCCCAGCAGCCCACGTTCCGCGTACCGTTCGACGCAGCGGCCGATCCCGACCTGCCGATCCAGACCTCGGACAATCGTTGCGACCTGCGCGGCCTGCGTGTCGACGAGGCGGTGTCGATGGCCGAGCAGTTCCTCGATCGTTCCCTGAACGAGGGGCGGCGCGTCGCGTTCCTGATCCACGGTCACGGCTCGGGCGCGCTGCGTGACGCCATTCGCACGTCGCTGCGCGAGAGCCGCTACGTGTTGCGGCACCGCGCAGGCGAGCCGGGGGAGGGGGGCGACGGTGTGACCGTGGTGTGGCTTCGCTGATGCGTCGGGGTGCTGGCAGCGGCGCGTCAACTCCTTGACGGGTCCACACTCGCCGCTCTGTGGCTTGCCTGTCATGGGCCCGTGTCAGCGTGGCGGCTCGTGCGCAGTGACGACGGGCGTGGGACGCGCCGCCAGGAGAATCGTCGCGCGCGGTGATTCGGCCGAGAAATGCCGCGATCCACGCGGGCCGCAACTGGACTCGATCGCCCCGGGGGATCGATGCGGCACGTGCCGTGCATCCGTCTCGCTGCGTAGAACCCAGCCCCGGCAGGGGCGACATCCGGCGGACGACCCATGGTCATCGCATCCAAGACTCCGAGCAGCTCGCTTCCTTGCTACAGCGATCTCCCCGATACCCATGTCAGAAGGCGCGACGCGCGCTTCATCTCCCAGAGCGAGCTGGACGCGTGGGTGCGCGAGCGTCGGGTGAGCGCGGAGGACGCGGTGCTCACCATCGGAGCCTCGGGCAAGCGATACGTGATGCGCGACGCCGTGCGGATTCTGGGGCCCAGCGGACGCGGCAACGACCTGTTCGGGATGACCGGTCGCGTGGTCGCCATTGGCGAGTTGATCGCGCTCGGCGCGTCGGTCTCCTCCAGCACGATGCGCCTGGGAACCGCCGAATACGAACTGCAGCTCGGCTTCATCCTGTCTTCGATCGAATCCCTCGCACAGCCTGCCTGACCATTCCGCTCTCGTGCGCGCCCCGTGGTTGGAACGCCACGTGCCTGTGGGTCGTAGCAGCGAAGGGGGGACAACGTGGCAACACGCGCGCAGCACTACCGGTTTCAAGAGGAGATCCGCCACGGAGCCGACAAGCCGAAGGCGGCTCCCAAGGAGACCCGCAAGCACCCCGGACCCGCGTTGGTGAAGACGAATCGCTACGCGGACACGGGGGCGCACGCCACACGCCAGTACCAGGGATCACAAACCGAGCGTCCCCCCCGCAAGTCGACGCGAAGGTCCGCCAACCGGATCAAGGCCGACTCGCAGTTGCAGAGGCGGCAGACGCGGCGCGCCCGATCGCCCAAGGTGCGGGCGATTCAGGCTGCGGTGCGCAAGCGGAGCGGGCGCCAGTAGGCGCTGGCCGAACGACGCGTGTGGCGCTTTGCCTCGCCTCGACGAATGTCGCAACGAGGGACGAGGTCTTGCGCGCCCGAGTCCGTCCTGCGCGGCCGGAGCATCCTCCCCGGACGGCGCCGTCGCTCGAGCGTGGCTGGATCGCCCGTCGAAACCTCGCTTGTCGTCCCCCTCCGGGGGTCGACCTCTCCCGTCCCTGTCCCTAGGTTCCCCCAGGAACGGCGCCAGCCCGCGCTCGTCGGCCGGGTGCGAGTGCCGAGGGAGGGTGCGGCCATGTTGAAGGTGAGACTGGGCAAGGAGATCGTCGTCAGCATGCCCAACGAGATCGGCGCGCTCGCGCAGATGCTCAAGGTGGTTGCCGACAAGGGCGTGGACCTCCAGGCGATCACGACGACGGTGACGGGGCGGACGGCGACGGTGCGGATGGTGACGGAGGACAACCTGCGGGTGATGGATGCGTTCGACGAGCGAGGCTTCGGTCCATGGGAATCGGAGGTGGTGATCGGGGAGCTGCCGCACCGTCCGGGCACGTTGAGACGGGTGTGCGAAGCGCTCTCGACCCGCGGAATCGATTTGCACCACATGTACCTGACCGCCGGGAGCGACCACAACCGATGCACGATCGTGTTCGGTTCGTCGAACAACGAGCGAGCGGTGGTGTTTCTCAACGAAGTGCTGTGAGGTTCTGAGGGGCTGGTTGTTCAGCAGGCGGAGCAGCCGCCGCACGACCAGCAGTCGGTGGACCAGGTGCAGGAGTCGAGGCACCACTGCCACTGGTCGGAGCCGCAGCAACGGAAGGTGTGTCCGGCGTTCCAGTCGCAGGTCTTGCCCGCCTTCAGCGCGCATGTGCCCCATTGGCAGCTCGAGGTGCACACCTGCTGGCCGCAGCAGACCGTGGAGAGGTCGGTGGAGCACATGCAATCGGCGATGGCGCCGACGGCGCAGACGCCTTCACCGGTGCAGGAGGCGAACGCGCCCCACTGGCAGGAGCTGGTGCAGGTGCGGGTC
>CAYMUE010000015.1:15685-36829 GCA_964393505.1 uncultured Polyangiaceae bacterium | reverse complement strand
GCCCCACTGGCAGGAGCTGGTGCAGGTGCGGGTCATGGAGCCGCAGTTGCCGCAGGGATCGGAGTCGGTGGCGCCGGGGGAGCAGACGCCCTGACCGGTGCAGGAGCCGAAGGAACCCCAGACGCACGCGCTGCTGCAGGTGCGGCTGCGGGAACCGCAGTCGCCGCACGCTTCGGAGTCGGTGTTGCCCGGAGCGCACTCGCCCTGGCCGCACACGCCCCATGCATCCCACGTGTAGTCGGCTTTGCAGCTTCGCGTGCGGGTGCCGCAGTTGCCGCACGCCTCGGAGTCGGTGTCGCCGGGGGAGCACTCGCTGCCGATGCAGGTTGCCCACGCATCCCACTCGCAGGTGGCGGCGCAGGTGCGGGATTGCGTGCCGCCGTTGCCACACGGCTGCGACTCGGTATCTCCCGGCATGCACGCGCCACCATCGGGGCACGGTGTGCCGCACTGGTTCGGGACGCCGCCTCCGCCGCACGTGAGAGGATCGGTGCACGAGCCGCACAGCAGGGGCTTACCGCAGCCGTCATCGAGCTCGCCGCAGGAAGCGCCGAGCTGCGCGCAAGTCTTGGGCAAGCAGCCGCACTGGTTGACCTTGCCGGCGCCACCGCAGACATCGGGCGCAGAGCAGGAGCCGCAGTCGATGACGTTGCTGCACAGATCGGAGGTGACCCCGCAACTGGTGCCGAGCTGTGCGCAGGTCTTGGGGGAACAGGAGCCCGCGCCGCACTGGTTGGGGCCGCCGCCGCCGCACGTCTGTCCGGCGGCGCACGTGCCGCAATCGAGCACGCCCCCACAGCCGTCGGGAGTGGTGCCGCAGGTGGCGCCGAGCTGCACGCAGGTCTTCGGCGTACACCCACACTGGTGCTTCGTCCCTGCTCCGCCACACGTCTCGGGCGCGGGGCAGCCGCCGCAGTCGATGACATCGGCGCACGCATTGGAGGCCAGGCCGCAGGAGGCCGAGATCTGCGAGCAGGTCTTGGGAGCGCAAGGGTTCACCCCGCACTTGTTGGGGCCACCGCCACCGCAGAACTGCCCCGACGCGCACGATCCGCACACCACCTTGCCACCACATCCATCCGGAGCGTTGCCGCAGTTCAGGCCGAGCTGCGCGCAGGTCTTGGGCGTGCACGGAGGGGGCGCCTGGTCGTCCAGGACGTCGAGTCCCGCCTCGACCACCGGCTCGCTCGCGACATCGATCGTTGTTTCGTGAGACGAAGCATCCAGGACGTGGGCGTTGGTGGCAACCTCGTTGTCGCTGCTTCCGCAGGATGCGAGGCACACCGAGACAACGGGCAACCATCGGCTCCAAGGCGGCGTCGCTCCCTGGCGTCGTGCCTTCCCCCTGACGGTAGGCAGCGGTGTGCGCATGCTGCTCTCCAGCATACCCTTTTGGGGAGCGCAGGCAAAGCGGACACGCGCGCGAGACAGCCTGCGGGCGCCTTGGCCGCAAAGCCGCACGCGCCTGTCGCGTGGAGTCTGTGCGCACGGAGACCGAGGGTCCTGTGGTATGGCAGCCGGGAGATGAGCGACTGGTCCAGCATGACGTGGCTGTGCATCGACACCGAGACGACCGGAGTCGATCCGATTCGCGATCGCGTGGTGGAGCTCGCGGCCGTGCAGTTCCGCGGGGGCGAGGTGCAGCGACGCATGGGGATGCTGATTCAGCCGGGGATGCCGATTCCCGAGGAAGCGACAGCGGTCCACGGGATTCGGGACGAGGATGTGGCGGGGAGTCCGACGCTGGCGCAGGTGCAGGAGCGGTTCCTCTCGCACGTGCGCGCAGCCGAAGTGCTGGTCGGTTACAACTGGCCGTTCGACGCGGCGTTCCTCGAGGCGGCGATGGGCGACGGGTGGCGCGAGGCGATCGACGGCAAGCCGGTGATTGACGCGCTCGTGGTCGTGCGGTTCGATCAGGTAGGCAGGTATTGGAAGGGACCGGGGCGCCACAAGCTCGAGTCGGCCGCGCGGCAGCTCGGCGTCGAGTGGGAGGGACGCGCCCACCGCGCCTCCTCGGATTGCGTCGTCACTTGCCGCGTGCTCTGGAAGCTGCGCGAACACCTGCCGTCGGATCCAGGCCAGGCGGACGCCCTCGTGCGCAGTGAGCGCGAGCGCCAGCAGAAGGCCTTCGAAGCCTGGCGCAGCAGCACGCAAGCGAGAGACGCGACGAGCTCGTGAGCGCTCAGCGGGCGGCGATGCCCTGGGCGATGATGAAGGAGGACGCGCCGCCGGCGAGACCCGAGCCGACCTGCACCGACGGCGTCTGGTCCCGGTTGTCGCGCTTGGCGTCGCGCGCGACCCGCGGGCGCACCCACTCCGACAGCTCCTGGAGCGAGATCTGCCCGTCGCCGTTGATGTCCGCCTGGCCTCTTCCAAGCCCCTCGTTGACATAGCGGGTGAACAAGCCGCCGCTGCCGTCGGGAGCAGGGCCCGATATTTCGGCACCCGAAGAGGCGGTAAGCAGCGCCAGCCGTGGCGCCACCGAGGCTTCCTTCACGCGCACGAGAGGACGCGCACCGTCGGGGAGGACGGAGCGGCCGCCTGCACCCGAGAAGCAGGAGTCCACGACCGCGAGCACGTCGCGGGCCTTGGTCTCCCCGAGGGTCTTGAGCACGCCGGCCAGGGGCAACGCCGTGCGGGCCAGGAACTTCGGATCGCCGTCGTAGGGCAGCAGGTACGGCGTGCCGGCCGAGGCATCGGGGGCGCCATGGCCGCTGAAGTAGAAGTACACCCGCCCGCCCGGCTGCACGTTGGCCTGCATCCACTCGAGCTGCTTCTCGATGTCGCTGCGCGTCGCACGATCGTCGAGCGCGACCTTCACGTTCGCCTCCGGCACTCCGAGGGTCGTGCGGACCACGCGCGCGAAGCTCTCGGCATCGGCGCGAGCGCCGGTGGGGGAGGGGACGTCGCGGTAGCGTTCGATGCCGACCACGAGGGCGTAGGATGCGGGCTGGGGGGCACCGGAGACGAAGGAGCCGGAGGCGGGAGCGGGGCCGGTCTTGTCGGTTCTGGATGCGCTGACGACGCCGATTCCGCCCATGGAGCTGTTGCGATTGCGTGCGAGCAGCTCGCCGGAGGTGCCGGGGCGGAGCGACAGGTGGATCTCCTTCTGCGGGCCCGGGAGCATCACGGTCATCTCCTGATCGCGCATGCCCTCCGCAGAGGCGGAGATCTTCACGACCTCCGGGGTCTGCATGGCGATCTCCTGGTTCGAGGAGTCGAGGGCGATGCAGGCGGGGACGAGCGTGAGGGCGAGGGTTCCGGCGAGGGAGATCCCGAGGATCCCCCAGGTCTTCTCCGTGCTGCTACCGCCGTTGTCTTCGGAGAGGTTCGCCAGCTTGTAGCCGCTGAAGGCTGCGGCACCCACAGCAGCGGCGGCACCGATCCAGCACAGATGGGTGCTCTTGCCGACCTTGACCTGGTAGTCGCGCTTGACCTCAGTGGGGCCGGTGCCGATGCGGCGGTTGCCCGCGCTGTCGGTCTGCCAGACCGAGGCGCCAGGGGGATCGGTGACGATCTTGAGCGTGTGGGAGCGCTGTTGGACGTCCCAGGTCATGCAGCCAGAGGACGACACGAGGAGCAGGGAGGCGAGACCCAAAGCGAGGTGAGAGCGAATCACGACTCGGCACGATAGCGGCCGGCCAGGCTCAGCGTCAACGCGCGCCGAGGCGATCACCTCGTCGCGGCCGTGCGCGTTGCAGCCGGTCTGGTATGTTGCCCAGCACCATGACCGAAGTGCGTGACTCGAAGCTCCCCGTGCCCGATCCCGCATCGCCCGCAGAGGTACTTCGCCGCGCAGGCGATGCCCTCGCGCGCTGCATCGACTGCTGCCTCGCGACCGTTGTGTCGCGCAGCGGCTCGGCGCCAGCGACTCCCGGGCAGAAGATGGTGCTCCTGTCCGACGGCACGGCGGCCGGCACAGTGGGCGGGGGCGGGATCGAGCTTGCGGTGGTCGAGCGGATGCAAGCCGCACTCGCGTCGGGATCGACCGTTCCCGATCAGGTGTCGTTCCAACTCGCGCGCGACCTGGCCATGTCGTGCGGCGGCACGGTGGAACTGCTCCTCGAGCCCATGCGGGCCTCCAGTCCGGTGCTGCTGGTGGGAGCAGGGCACGTGAACTACGCCGTGGCGCGCCTGTTGCCGAGGCTGGGGTTCTCGGTCTGGATGATCGACGAGCGCGCGGCGACCCTGGCGCCCGAGCGGGTGAGCGTGCTCGAAGGCGTGCGCACGAGGCTGGGGCCGCCCGTGGAGGCGGCGAAGGACGTGCCGCGTCGCGCGGCGGTGGTCGTGGCGACGCACGATCACCCGCATGATGTCGAAGCGGTGGTGTGGGCCGTGCTCGAGGGGTTCGCGTACGTCGGAGGGGTGGGGAGCCGGGCGAAGGCCGTGCGTGTGCGCGAGGAGCTCAAGGCGCGGGGCGCTTCCGAGGCCGACGCGGGGCGCGTGCGCATGCCGGTGGGGACGGACATCGCCGCGCGGACTCCTGACGAGCTGGCCGTGTCGATCGCCGGCGAGCTGATCGCCTGGCGTGCCTCGCAGGCGGCGAACGCGCGCTGACCGTTCCCCTCTGGCGCCGTCTCCTTTCCCTCCCGGAATCCTCCCCTCGAGCTCGATCGCAATTGCGCGTCGGATCCCGCGAGCGGAACAGCCGCCTGCGAAGAGCCGACATCGAGCGACCGGATGATACGATTACGGATAGCGAACGAGACTATCGACCTGTGTGAGATTGGGCGAACCTGTGATCGCTGCAGCGATACATGCACACCGAACTTCCAACCCGATTCGTTGTGCGGGTGATACCTTCCGTTCCCGGTGATAGCGTGCCTTCGAAGTCGTCGCGCTGCAGCGTCGGCAAGCTCGACCCAGGGCCTCACGTTGTTCCCCTTTGCTCTGCCACCGTTCGATCTGGCGACCCTGGAGGCGCTCCGACCGGCGATCCACGCACCAGTCGCACCGCGCGTCGCGACCACGCCTTCCCCCTGGCGCAGACCCCCCGCAGCGCCCGCCACGTCGGCCGCGATCGCAAAACGGCGCGAGACGTTCGCGACCACGCGCCTGGAGGGGTGGGTGCTGCCGTCGGGGCTCGAGAGGCCATGGTATGGCCGCAGCGAAGCGGGACCGCGCGACTCCCTCGTGATCCCCGAAGCGGTGTGGGCGCCCCCTCGCCCGCTTCTGTATGTGAGGCACTTCGGCTTCGGCACGCTGTTCGGCTGGCTTCGCATCTCCACCGGAAGAGAAGTCCCGAGGCGCTCGGCCGAGGGGCCGTGGGACAGCTCGCCGCGCAGGCTAGACCTCGTCGAATCGGGCTCGCTCGATCGTCCGACGCATGTAACCGTGCGCGCCGGCGCGACGCTGAAGAAGGCCGATTCCTGGCTTCCCGCGGTGGAGGCGAACACGCGTCTGGAGGCGCATGCGCGCCGTGACCTCGACGGGCAGACGTCGGGGCGCAGCGCGCGGGTCGGCTCGACGATTCGGCTGGCGAACGATCTTCGATTGAGCGCAGCGGTGAACCACCGGCCGTCGTTCTACGACTGGGCCGAGATGGGGGACGGGACGGGGCTGCAGCGTTCGCGCGTGACGGGGGCGGAGGCATCGATCAGCACCGATCCGGTGGCGGCGCTGTTCGCGAGGCTCTGGGCCCAGGCGCAGAACACGAGCGCGGGGCACAACCTGGCTGCCGAGGCGACCTTGTCGCTGCGCCCGGCGCGGACCCTGGAGCTCGACGTGGTTCCGCAGGTGTATGCGACGTCGGGCGAGCCGCGATCGGTGGGTCGCGACGAGCTGTACGGCACGTGGCTGTTCGGGCGGTTGGACGCGCGCAACGTGGGAGCGACGGTGCGAGGGACGTGGGCGTTCGATCGTCGCGTGACGGTCCAGAGCCACGTGCAGGTCTATCACGCGTCGGGGAGCTACTCGGACTACCTGCGATACGACGGTCTTCCGGGGTCGATTCCGCGCATCCGGCAGTCGTTGCTGGAGAGCTCGGAGGTGGTGCCGGCGCAGAGTCCGGACTACGCGCGGACGGTGGTGAACTTCAATCTGGTGGTGCGATGGGAGTACCGGACCGGCTGCAGCTTCTTCGCGGTATACGGGCGGAGCCAGTCGCCGTTCACGCCGATGGTGCCGTGGCTCCCGTCGATGCCCGGGTTCGCAGCGAAGCGAGGCTCACCTGCAGCGGACGTGGTGATGCTGAAGCTGGTGCACTGGTGGGGATGAGGTTTCATCAAGCCTTGGCGAGCTCGAGCACGGAGGCGACGGCCTGGGCGATGGAGGAGAAGGCGTTGCCTTCGCCGCCCATCTGCACGATCTTGACCTCGCCGAAGCGCTGGCCGACGGCGCTGGCGAGGGCGGGGAGCTTCTCGGCGGTGAGGACGCGTGCGCGGGCTTCGGCCTGCTCGCGTTCCGCGTGGGCCTGAGCGAGGGCGACTTCGGCTGCGGCGCGTCCTTCGGCAGCGGCAACCTCCGACGTTGCGCGCCGGTATTCGAGCTGCGCGGTCCACTTCATCCTCTCCAGCTCGAGCCTGCGCGCGGAAGCCTCTGCGTGCAGCGCGTGGGCGTCGAGCTCGGCCTGCGCCTCCGCGCTCGCCAGACGCTGTCGCTCGATGGCGTCGGCCGACAGGAGCTGCGCTTCGCGGCGCTCGATTTCGGCTTTGCGATCGCGCACGGCGGCCTCCTGGATCAAGCGAGCCTCGCTGACCTCGCGTTCGGCCTCGGCCTTGCGCAGCGAGTCGAGCTTTCTGGCTTCGAGCTCGGCCTGCTCGAAGGCGAAGCGTTTCTCGCCGACCTCGAGCTGGGCCTGGATGCGGGCCTGCTCGATGGCCCGGTTGCACTCGGCCTCGCGCGTGGAGATCTCGCGATCTGCCTCGGCCCTGGCCTCTCGTGCTTGCCGATCGAGGGAGGCGCGGAAGGGGGCCTGCATGGCGGAGAAGACCTTTTCGGACAGGACGCGAACCTCCTGGATCTCGATGGTGTCGATGGTGACGCCCCAGCCGTGGGTTCCTTCTTCGCCCGAGTTGGCGCTCGAGCCGACGATGAGGGCGATTTCCCGCAGGAGCTCCTCGGAGAGGGCGTGTTTGCGCTTCTGCATGCAGTGGTCGATGGTGAGGTTGGCGATGAGCCTGCGCGCGGCGCCGACGAACATGGCGGTGAGGGTGGCTTCGAGCTTGGCCTGCGCGCGTTCGGGGTAGCTGAAGTTCAGCACGCGGAAGGCGGTGAGTGGGGCGGCGATGCGGTAGACGGCGAGGCCGACGACTTCGACACCGACGCGTTCGAGGGTGACCTGGTCGGCGCGGAACTGGAGTTGTTGCAGGGAGGTGGGGACGACGGCGACGGCATCCCAGGGGCGTTTGAAGCAGGTGGCGCCCTGGCCCGAGGACGCGGTGAGCACGCGGCCCTTGCGCACGTGCACGAGGTATTCGGAGGGTTTGGCGGTGACGAAGCCCCAGCGTTTGGTCTTCTGGGGGTCCTCGGCGGGGCGTGTGCCGCGCCAGGCGTCGGGGGAGCGAGGGGGAATGGTGGGGGTCGTGGTCTGGCTGGTCATGGGCGTCACCTCCGCCAGAGGGCAAGACCAATCGGCGTGCCAACGCGGACAGGAAGGGAATCGAGCGGGGAAGCACGTGTGCAGGAGAAGGGAATCGATCCGGGATGGAGCGGAGCGATCCGTCAGGATGGAGCGGGAGGTCTGGGATGGATCGAAGGGAGTGTCGGCGCGGGTGGGGGAGTGAACGAAATCCAGGCAGATTTGCCTTGGGTTGGTGAGGGAAGGCAGCTTGACGCTGCCCCCGCCCCGGTGTACCTCGGCGGTGCCGAAACGTGCGCGTGGCAGCGTGATTCGAACCAGCTGAAGGGGGAGGTCAGGAGCTCACATGGACGTCAGGATCGGGATCCGCCGGGAGAACAAGAACCGCTGGGAGCGTCGTGTCCCGCTGGTGCCCGAAGACCTCGCAGCGCTCCAGAAGGATCAAGGGCTTCACTTCGTGGTGCAGCCGTCAGACGTCCGGGTCTTCACCGACGACGAGTACCGAGCCGCAGGTATTTCGGTAGACGAACGGATGGGTGGGGCGGGGATCGTCTTCGGCGTCAAGGAGGTCCCCACGAGCCTGCTGCGCGAGGGGAAGGTGTACGTCTACTTCGGCCACGTGGTGAAAGGGCAGCCCTACAACATGGGGATGCTCGCGCGCCTGCTGGAGCTGGGCTGCTCGATGCTGGACTACGAGCGCATCACCGACGCGGACAACCGTCGGCTGGTGTTCTTCGGACGTCACGCGGGGCAGGCGGGGATGATCGAGACGCTGCGTGCGTTGGGGTTGCGTCTCGCGGTGATGGGCCATCGCACGGCTCTGGCCGAGGTGAAGCCGGCCTACGAGTACCGCGACCTGGCCGACGCGAAGAGCCATCTGCGCGAGATCGGCGCGCGGCTCGTCAAGGAGCTGCCCGGTGCGCTGCGCCCGTTGGTGATCGGCGTGAGCGGCTACGGCAACGTGTCGGCTGGCGCGCAGGATGTGCTCGCCGCGCTGCCGATCGAGTCGATCCCGGTCCAGCTGCTCAAGGAGACGGCGAACCGTCGAGGCCCGACAGCTCCCGCGCTGGCGAAGGTCGTGTTCCGGGAAGAGGACATGGCGCGTCCGCGCGACGCGAGTCAGCCCTTCGAGCTGCGGGAGTACTACTCGCATCCGGAGCGATTCGAGGGGTGTTTCGAGGCGCATCTGCCGCATCTCGACGTGCTCGTGAACGCGATCTACTGGGAGCCGCGCTACCCGCGTCTGGTGACCAAGGAGTGGGCGCGCGCGCAGTGGGCCTCGGGGGTGCCGAGGCTGAAGGTGATCGGAGACATCAGCTGTGACATCGACGGCAGCGTGGAGATGACGGTGAAGGCGACGGAGCCCGACGTCCCGAACTTCGTGTGGGAGCCAGCGACGGGGGAGGTTCGCGACGGAGTGGAGGGGAACGGGCCGGTGGTGATGTCGGTGGACAACCTGCCCTGCGAGCTGTCGCGGGAGGCGTCGCTGCACTTCAGCTCGGTGCTGCGCACGATGGTGCCCGATCTGGCGAAGGCGGACTGGCAGGCGGACATCGATCGCCTGGTGCTCCCGGACCACCTGAAGAAGGCGTTGATTGTCCACAAGGGCAAGCTGACGCCCGGCTACGCGTATCTGGAGAAGGCTCTCGCGGACGCGGGAGAGATGAAGCAGACAACGGAGCGCTGACGCGGGGTTCGCGCTCCCCGACGAGGAGAATCGATTCCATGAAGAAGGTGCTCGTTCTCGGTGCCGGTCTGGTTGCGAAGCCGCTCGTCCATTACCTCCTCAACAAGGGGTATCAGGTCAGCGTCGTCAGCCGGACGGTCTCCAAGGCGCAGGAGATGATCAAGGGCTTCGCCAATGGCGAG
Organism: uncultured Polyangiaceae bacterium; assembly: GCA_964393505.1. Lineage (GTDB taxonomy): Bacteria > Myxococcota_A > Polyangia > Polyangiales > Polyangiaceae > JACRCQ01. The sequence continues at coordinate 27,441 of CAYMUE010000015.1, read as the reverse complement.
GCTCACCCGCTCGATCTGCAGGACGAGAAGGGCCTCTCGGATCACGTCAAGGGCGCCGATCTGGCCGTTTCCCTCGTGCCTTATGCCTTCCACCCCGTCGTGGCGAAGATGTGCATCGAGCACAAGAAGAACATGGTGACCACGTCGTACGTGTCCGACGCGATGAAGGCGCTCGACGAGCCGGCGAAGGCCGCGGGGATCACGATCCTGAACGAGATCGGCGTGGACCCTGGAATCGATCACATGTCGGCGATGCGAGTCATCGACGGTGTGCGCAAGCGCGGTGGCAAGGTCGTGGCGTTCCGGTCCTACTGCGGCGGTCTTCCGGCGCCCGAGGACAACACCAACCCCTACGGCTACAAATTCTCCTGGGCGCCGCGCGGCGTGCTGCTGGCCGGGCGCAACAGCGCGCAGTACCTGATGGACGGGCGCAAGGTGGTGATCCCGAACGCGATGCTGTTCCGCGATGTGCACGTGCTTCGCGTGGAGGACTTCGGCGAGTTCGAGGCGTACCCGAATCGCGACTCCATCAGCTACGTGGACATCTACGGGCTGCAGGGCATCAAGACCCTGTTCCGCGGCACGCTGCGCAACATGGGGTGGTGCGACACGCTGCACAACATCAACCGCCTCGGCCTGCTCAGCCTCGACGAGATCGAGGTCAAGGGCATGACCTACGCGGACCTGATGCGGAAGGTCGTGGGAGCCGCTCCCAACGACGACCTGGTGCGGTTCATCGCGCGCAAGCTTGTCATCCCCACCGAGTCGCTCCCCATCAGCAACATGAAGTGGCTCGGCCTGCTGAGCGACCGCAAGTTCGAGGTTGAGCGCATCAGTCCGCTCGATGCCCTCGGCAACCTGATGTACGAGAAGCTGTCGTTCGGCCCGCACGAGCGCGATCTCCTCGTGCTCTACCACGACTTCCGCGCCGAGTTCCCCGGCGGGAAGAACGAGCGCATCACCTCGCGCATGATCGACTTCGGCATCAAGGACGGCGACTCCGCGATGTCGCGTACGGTCTCGCTGCCCGCGGCGATCGGCGTGAACCTCATCCTGCAGGGCAAGATCACGACCAAGGGCGTGCTGCGGCCCGTCACGCCGGAGATCTACGAGCCCGTCCTCGACGAGCTCGCCACGATGAACATCGCCTGCAAGGAATCGTTCGAAGCGTACTGAGCCCCGCTGCTCACGGCCCGGGTGACACCACCCGGGCCGGTCGCGGACAGCGGTTCCCCTCCACAGTGCAGCTAGCGCCTGCGCAAGCGTGTCACGGCCGCAGCGAGGGCCATGATCAACCCGACACCTGCGTGCCCCGAGCTGCCGCCGGTGGTCCTGCATCCGCAGCCGCCGTCGTCGCCTCCTGCCGCGGGCGCAGGGGGCGCACCCGCCGCAGCGTCTTCGAGGCCTGCATCGCCGACGGCTCCCGCGGCACCTGCAGCGCTCCCCGCGGCGCCGGCCTGTCCTGCGCCTCCACCCGCGCTGCCTGCAGCGCCTGCCGAACCGTCCGACCCGGCGTCGGCACCACCGCTGCCTCCTGCACCGTCGGGCCCTGCCTCGGGCAAAGGCTCCGAACCTCCGGTGTCCAGCGTGTACTTGCCAGCCTGATCGAGCGCGACGATCGTGCCATCTCCGAGGCTCACCACCAGCTCGAGCTCCGGATCGACATCGACGTCGGCGGGAAGCACGTGCACGACCGGCGCCTTCATGTCGATCGAGAACCTCACGGCGCCGTCGGACGCGCCGAGCGCGTACAGCCATCCGTCGCTCGATCCGACCAGGATCTCGTCTTCGCCGTTGCCGTCGATGTCGGCCGTCACAGGCACGTAGAGCGCGGAGCGGCCGTCGGGAGGCGCGGCCTTGGGGTGCGCCGCGCCCGCGGCGAGGTACGAGAACCACACCTCGGTGAAGCTCTCGCCGTCGTGTCGCGCCACCGCGCCCAGCGCGTCGCCGGCCATGCCCGCCCACACGAAGTCGCGGAACGACGGCTGACCGGGGCGTGCAACGAGCGCGACTGTGTTGGTGTCGGTCGTTGTGGTGTTGGGGTGCGGCGAGGTGGCGTTGATTTCGACGAGGCCGAAAAGATCCCTGCGCTCGTAGGGGCCGAAGGCGTTCTGGGAGTTGACGCGAAGCAGATCGATCATCGAGTCGTTGTCGAGCTGGCCTGCCATCACCTGGCCGTTGGGGCTCGAGGCCGTGCGGAAGATCTGCTTGAAGGCCGTGACCGGGTCGCCTGCGCCCGCTGCTGAAACGTCGATCCCCACGAACCACTGCGGGTGGAGCGCCGACACGACGTCGAGCTTGCCGTCGTCGTTCAAGTCGAGCGACGCGTGACCCTGCAGGTAATCGGCCCCCGCGAACAGCTCGTGGGTCGCGCGCTTCACCATCACGGAACCGTCGGATCCCTTGCGGATAACCAGCTCCTGGGCCCCGCCGACGTCGATCTCGGTGAGGAAGAAGTCCTTGACGCCATCGCCGTCGAGATCGTCGAGGAGCTCGAAGTTCTCGAAGGAGGCGACGCTGCGACCCGTCCCGATCTCCGCGGTCCAGGTTGGAGCGCCCGCGGAATCGAGGGCGACGAGGGACTGCTCTTCGAAGGCGCCGGTCTTGCGGGCGCGCACGACGATCGAAGCGGAGGCACCGGCTTTCGCAGGGAGCACGAGGCCGGGGGAGTTGAGGTAGCCGCGGGTTTCGGGCTGGATGACCTCGGGGAGATTCCAGAGCGCGGCAGGGCTTTGCGCGTTGACGTGGGTACCGTCGAGGGCGACCAGGTGCCCGGTGGAATGGGAGGCGACGACGACGTTGTGGGTGCCGTCGAGGGACACGACGGCCGGGAGGCGTGCCCAGTTGCCGGTGGGGAGGTTGCCGAACTCGGCGAGTGCGGAGTCGAGCAGGCGGAGGCCGCCGTCGCTGAGCATCACGATCGATTCGGCCTTGCTGCCGAACTGCTGGATGGAGGCTCCGAGGCCCAACATCGCGCCGCTGACGTGCTGCGGGAACGCGTACTGTTGGAGGATGTGGCCGTCGGCCGCGCGCACCGCGAGCAGCTTGCCGGGGCGCGGATCATCGGGGGCCTGTGTTGGGGAGCCCGCGAAGACGAAGAACTCCTGCGAGGAGTCGGCGTCGATGTTCTGGTGGGCGGAGATGAGGCCGCAGCCCGCCGTCACCTGGCGAGCGCGCCTGGCGGGGAGAGTTGCCACGCGGCCAGCGGGCAGGGTCCAGCCCTTGTTGGTGAAGTTGCCGACGTTGAGGTTGTAGAGTCGCAGCGTGCTGAAGTACGGCTTGGGGAGATCGCCCAGCCCCGTCGCTTCGCGCAACACGACTTCTGTCATCCCGTCGTCGTCCAGATCCGTCGCGGCCTCGAGCACCTCGCCCGACTTCGCCGCGAGCTGCGATCCCGTCTGCGCGTTCACCAGATACGTCGTCCACGTGGCGGCGGTCGCGTCCCAGACCGAGTACACCATCTCGAGTCCGGCCTTGTTGTCGTAGTTGGCGACTGCTTCGGCGAGGTAGCGGACCTCCATCGTGTCGACGTTGGTACCGGGCAGGCCGTCGGTGTCGTTGACGTACTGTTGGGCCCACAGCGTCTGCGGCGTGAGTGTGGCGCCACTGCCGTTGCACGCCACGACGAAGACTCCGGAGTCCTCGCTGTAGTGGTAGCTGTAGTCGTAGACCACCAGCTCGTCGCGGCCGTCGCCGTTGACGTCGGCAGCATTGAGCACCGGGAAGTACGACGGCGCGTTGGTTCCTGTGATCACCGAGGAGGCGTCGCACTTGACCGCGCCGGTGAGCAGGTCGTAGACGACGAAACCGCGATCCGCGCCGCGCACGAGATCGGGTTTCTTGTCGCCATCGACGTCGGCAGTGAGCATGTCGACCGACCAGGGAGCGGACGCGGAGCTCCAGGCGAGGTTGGCGGAAGGGTTCTGGAGGCCGGAGGCGAAGGAGTACGCGGTCAGGGGACCGAGCTGCTCGGCGAGCAGGAGCCGGAAGCCGCCGGTGGTGACGGGCGCGGCGAACACGTCGAACGAGGTGTTTGAGGTGGGGGCGTGCCAGAGCACGGCGCCGTCGACGGAAGAGAGCACGTAGACGCCGGCGGGGCTGTCGCCGGTGGCGATCACCTCTGCCGGGGGAGCGTTGTCGAGGTCGTAGAGACCGACCACGCGCTGGGCACCGAAGATCTTGCTGGACCAGAGCTGCTGGCCCGTCGCGGTGCGAGCGACGATCCTGCCGCCGGACACGTAGACCATGTCGGTGACGGTGTCGCTGTTGACGTCGGCGAAGGCGATCTGGTCGTCGTTGAGGGAACCGCCGGACTCGTACTTCCAGGCGACTTGCGGCTGCAGGATGGCGCCGGTGCCTGTGGAGCGCGCGGAGCGGAGCGAGTCGTGGGAGAGCGTCGCCCACGTATCGCCGCCGATGGCGAGGGCCGATGCGGAGAGGGTGAGGGAAGCGAGGGAGGTGAGCGCAGCGAGAACGAAGGGGTGCCTCATGGTCGACTCGAAGAGCGATGGCAGCCGTGTTGGCGCCGTGGGAAAAAGAGCTTGAGTCGATCCTACCAGATCGAGGTGCGGGAGGCCCGAATCGGGCGGGACATTCTGCGGGGAGGGCTCCTGGTCGGTGCGGTGTGCGCCGTCACGTGTGAGGCTCTCGCGATCCGCCTGAGGAGGCCCTCCTCATCATCGCTTCGAGGCCTCTTCGCTCTCCGAGTCAGTGACGGAGACGAGCACGTGGTTGAGCTCGGCGAGCGCAGCGCAGGTGAGCGGCACCAGGGCCGAGTCGGTGGGCCGCGCGCCTCGACCCGCGCCGAAGGGATCTCGAGCAGGGCCAGACCGCACTGCCACGCATCGGAGTCCGCCTTGTCGAGCCTGTCGGAACACGCCTGCAGCATCGATTGGAGCGCCTGCAGAGTCTCCGTGCCCGTTACGGCGAGCTCGCGCCACGCCTGGGCGGGAGCGCTCTTCCGGTCGCAACGGTCGTGGAACGCCCAGAGCGCAGCGTACTCGGGCACCGCCGCGTGAACCGACGGCGTGGGCGACAGGATGCAGATGGGGCCGGACCCCTGCCTTGGTGTTCGGTCTCGAGCTCGTAGCTGCGATCGGGCTGCAGTCGCACGAGCCACGCCGCTCCGTCGCGCCACGTGTGCACCAGGACGCACGCGGGATCCGGCGCGAACACGGAAACGAAGCCGACGCCATGGCGTCCGATTGCGCCCGCGACACCTTCCTTCGACGATCGGAAGAGCGTGAGCAGCGCCCCATCGATCGTGGAGCGATCCATTCCGCATCCGTGGTCGGTCACGCTGAACGTGGCATGGTCGCCGGGCGCGAGCTCGACGCGGGTGGCGCCCGCGTCGATCGCGTTCTGGACGAGCTCGCGCACGAAGGCGTGGGGGCGGCGGACTGCCGTACGATCTCGGCGACCGGTCCCGCCGGGGCGGCCTTGGGCGCGAGGGGTACCCGTTCGCCGCGGTACGGGCCCATGGGCGCCGGAGCATACCAGAACGCGGCAGAATGGCGCGGCCCTGTCGGGATCCTCTACAAGCGTGTCGGGAGGGCGACGATCAAAGCCAGAAGGCGAGCAGATCGAGCAAGGAGAGGGGCGTGCCGGTGGGAAGCGGTGCGGGGGAGGCGTCGGCCGGGCGGTTCGATGAGCGGCGACGTCGGGGGGGCGTGGGAGCATCGGGATCAGCAGGCAATCGGCGGTTGGTGGTGCGGGACACGACGGAAGTTCTGGATCGGGTACGAGCGAGCTTGGTGGGCATGGGCAGCTCCGGGTGCGCAGGGATCCGACGAGATCAGCAGGGCGCGCCGGGCGGCTGCCCAAGCAAGGGGCGCACCAGGACGCGGGGCGGAGCTGATCCCTTTGCGTGCCGGACGATGCGGGACTAGAGACGGGCGATTCGATGAGCACACCCGAGACCCCCTTGAAGCCAACGCCGTCCCGGCTCGCATGGATGGCCCTCGCCGCCGTCGGGATCGTCTACGGGGACATCGGCACCTCGCCGCTGTACTCGGTGAAGGAGTGCTTCGGCGGGCTGCACTCGGTGCCGCCGACGCCGGCGAACGTGATCGGGGTGATGTCGATCCTGGTCTGGGCGCTGACGATCGTGGTGGTGTTCAAGTATTTGACGTTCGTGATGACGGCGCACCACCAGGGGGAGGGTGGGACGTTTGCGTTGCTGGCGCTGGTGTTGAGGAACAACGCACGTCTGCAGGGCAAGGGAGCGATGACGGCGCTGGTGATGCTGGGGCTGTTCGGGGCCTCGCTGTTGTACGGGGAGAGCATCATCACGCCGGCGATTTCGGTGTTGAGCGCGGTGGAAGGGCTCGAGGTGGCGGCGCCGGTGCTGCACCGGTTCGTGGTGCCGATCACGGTGGGGATCCTGATCGCGCTGTTCATGGTGCAGAAGCGTGGGACGGGGGGGATCGGTCGGGTGTTTGGTCCTGCGATGGTGGTGTGGTTCCTGAGCATCGCCGCGGCGGGGTTGCCGTGGATCGTGCGTGAGCCGGGGATCCTCGCAGCGTTCAACCCGATCCATGCGGTGAGGTTCTTCGCGGAGCACGGGCTGCACGGCTATCTGGTGCTCGGCGCGGTGGTGCTGTGCATCACCGGCGGCGAGGCGCTGTACGCCGACATGGGGCACTTCGGTGTCGGGCCGATTCGTCTGGCCTGGTACGCCCTGGTCTACCCGTCGCTGCTGCTCAACTACTTCGGCCAGGGCGCCCTGCTCTTGCGCCACGGCGAGTCTGCCACTGCCAACCCCTTCTACGCGCTCGTCCCGTCGGTGATGCTCTACCCGATGGTCATCGTCGCCACGATCGCGACGATCATCGCGTCGCAGGCGTTGATCTCCGGGGCCTTCTCGCTCACGAGCCAGGCCGTCCAGCTCGGCTACCTGCCGCGATTCGACGTGGTCCACACCTCGAGCCAGCAGGAGGGGCAGATCTACATCCCGGAAGTGCGATCGCTGATGATGGTGGGGAGCGTCGCGATCGTACTTGGGTTCCAACGGTCATCGAACCTGGCAGCGGCCTACGGCATCTCGGTGACGGGGACGATGGCGATCACGTCGGTGCTGCTGTTCGCGGCGATGCGGGAGCGTTGGGGCACGCTGCGGGCGGGGGTTTTGTGCGGGCTGTTCCTGTCCTTCGATCTGGCGTTTTTCGGCGCGAACATCGCGAAGATTCCGCAGGGCGGCTGGCTGTCGATCCTGGTGGGCGCGCTGCTGTTCACCATCATGACCACCTGGCACCGAGGCAGGAGCGCGCTGCGTCAGTACGTGATGGAAGGGACCATGCCGCTGCAGTCCTTCCTGTCGGACATCGATGGGGTCAAGCCGGGCCGTGTCCCCGGCACCGCCGTGTTCATGTCCCTCAACCCCAACATCGCACCCCCCGCGATGCTCCACAGCTTCAAGCACTACAAGATCCTGCACGAGCAGGTCGTCGTGCTCAGCATCACCACCCGGCGCGTGCCCGAGGTCCCCATCGACGAGCGCGTCGAGATCCAGGACCACGGCCGCGGCTTCTATCAGGTCACCGCGAACTACGGCTTCATGCAGCGCCCCAACGTGCCCGACGTGCTGAGGATCTGCGCCCGCCAGGGCGTGCCGATCGGCCAGGAGGTGAGCTACTACACCTCCCGCGAATCCCTGGTTCGAACCGGTCGAGCTGGCATGTGGGGCTGGCGCACGAGCCTCTTCGCCTTCCTGTCCCGCAACGCCTTCTCCGTCACGAGCTTCTTCGGCATCCCGGCCAATCGTGTCGTGGAGCTCGGCATGCAGATCGAGATCTGATCTCGCCTCTCCCTCTCCGCATCCTCCGCGTCCCCGCCCTGACCTCCGCAAGAGCGCATCGGTTCGCCCGTAAACAGCAGGACATCCCGTTGCAGCGCCGCCGAGGCTGAGGCAGTGTGCCCACGATGGAGACGCTCCCATGCCCAGCCCGTATGCGGATCCCGAAGCGTACGCACGCAAGCGCATAGGGCTCACGCTGAACAACCGCTGGACGATCCTCGACGTCATCGACGTGGGTGGTGCCGCGTGGGTGTACCGCGCATCCTCCGGTCACGGGTTGCCGGTTGCGGTCAAGGTGCTGCACCAGAGCCTGGTGTCGACCTCGGCGCGCAGCCGCTTCGTGCGCGAAGCCAAGATCGCGAACGGCATCCAGCACTCGGGCGTGGTGCACGTGCTGGACGACGGCGCGATCGACGGGCGCACTCCGTTTCTGGTGATGGAGTTCCTGGACGGGGAGACGCTGCACTCGCGGGCGGTGCGCAAGGGGGGAATGTTGCCGCTCACGGAGGTGATGTGGGCCGCCGACGAGGTGCTCGACATCCTGACCGTTGCCCACAAGCGCGGCATTGTCCATCGCGACATCAAGCCGGAGAACATCTTCGTCACCACGGAGCGACGCATCAAGCTGCTCGACTTCGGCGTGGCGAGGGCCGGGGACACCTCCAACTCCTCCCAGGGCACCAAGGTGGGCACGCTGCTGGGAACCATCGACTTCATGCCCCCCGAGCAGGCCCGCGGGGAGATCGACAAGGTTGGAGTCCAGACTGATCTGTGGGCTGTCGGGGCGACGATGTTCACGCTGCTGTCCGGCAGGACGGTCCACGACGAGGTACTGATGCGCGATCAGATTCGCGCCGTCACCAGTCGTCCCGCCCCGCCCCTGCGCACGGTGGCGCCCCACGTGCCGGAGTCCATCGCGATGCTTGTGGACTACGCGCTTCGATTCGACGCGGGGGAGCGTTGGGCCAACGCGCGCGCCATGCGTACCGCCCTGGTGGCAGCCCATTCAGCATCGGCTGATGAAGGAGCGCGCAGCGATCGGGATTCCGACGACAGGCCGCGCGTGTTGCGCCCCCCGGAGACTCCCCCCTTGTCCATGCGCCGCCCGCGCCACTGACCCATCGTGTCACCGTCGCAGCGCTTCGAGGACCTCGTCTGGAATCGTGCGAGCTCCCACGTGGAGCGGCGCCGCGTCCACCCCGAGCTTCGCCAACAAATCCCACGCCTCCTGAGCATGCTCCGCGTCCACCAACCCCGACAACGCTCTCAGCCCGTGACCCGCGACGAGCAGCGACTCCACTCGACACCCCAGCATGCCTGCCGCGCCCGTCTCCTGCGCAAGCGACAGGGCCGCCGCCTCGATGGCCCCGGGCAACTCGAGCGCTCGTCGCTCTACCCCGTCCGACGACAGCGACAGCCGCCCCGCCCCCACCACGAGCACCCGCTTCGAATCGAACACCTCCCCCGGCACGTGCGCCCGATCGTAGATGGGTGGGAATGAATCGTCGGCAAGCATCGCGCCGTCCGCGAGGCGTCGCACGTCCAGGATGCCGCCGCGACTGGTCGCACCGACCACGACCTCGCAGTCGTACACCGCATCCGGCAGCCCGTTGCGACTCGCTCCCACCATCGTCACCGGCACCTGCCCCGCGCGCTCCAACGCATGCACCGCTTCCGCAACGAGCGGAAGGGCCTCGCGCCGATCGCACACAACGATCCCCCTCGGTCGTCCGAGCACCGCAAGCATCAGCCCGGCGATCCCCTGTCCCATGGATCCGAATCCGACGATGGCCACGCGTTGATCGGCCCAGGTGCGTTGGAGCGCTACGAGGGCGCGTCGAATCGTGGCGACGACGGCGGCGGTGGTTGCCGCGTGTCCGCTGGTGAGGGATGCGGCGGAATCGGGATCGAGGAGCCTGCGCACGGCATGGCCGTAGGAGGTGAGGGACGGCAGCATGCCGGCGAGGGACACCGAGCGGGCGCCGCGCGCGCGGGCAACGCGGACCGCGCTGGCCACGCTGTCGGCAAGCGTCTCCGCAGGCGTCTGTGCGAGCTCGTCGGAGAACAGCGGGAGGAACACCGCCGCGGTGCGTCCCAACGGAGTCTGCGTGGACTCCATCCATTGAGGCTCTCCGTGGGGGAACAGACGCGGCAGCACGCTTCTGCGCAGGCTCTCCGCGTCGGCCCCGGAATCCGGTGCTCCCGTCAGGGCGGCGAGCGAGGGGAGGTAGGCCACGATGGCCGCGTCGTCCTTGACACTCAACGTCGCCGTGCTGGCGCGACTCCTCGAAGCGAGCTGCTGGAGTCCACGGGCCATCCTCTCCGCCAGGGCGCGCAGCCGTTCGGCTGGTGCATCGCCCCGGAGCTGCAGCCGGATCGTCTCGCCGGCCAGGACCGTCAGCATCGCGCGGTGTCCGGCGGAATCTGCGGAGAAGTGCAGCTTCGCCGACGACAGGTCGAAGCGAAGCGGGGCGTCCCTCCGCGCGGCCAGGCTCCCGGACTCCATGAACGAGAAGTACAGGTCGAGTCCGGGCGCCAGCGAATCCTGGGGCTCTCCGGCCGCGAGCCACGATTCGTAGACCGGCACGTCCCCGTGCTCCCACGCCTGCTCCCACGCCTTCGACACCTCGCGCAGGTCTGTGTCGAAGTCCCCCGATACCTTCGCTCGCACCGGGATCGTCGTCGCCAGACACCCGACCATCCGCTCCACGTCGGGGACCGGAATCTCCCGCCCTCCGCTCGCCGTCCCCGTCGTCAGGTCGTCCTCGCCCAGCTCGCTCCGCAGGCTCTCGAACCACACGGTCAACACGCACGCATGCAGGGTCGTTGCACGCCCGCGTGCGATCTCCCGAAGCCGCGCGGTAGTCGCCCGATCCACCGTGCGAACCAGTGTCCCTTCCAGCCCTGCGCCCTGCGTAGGGGCCCACCGCACAGGACTCGGGGCTCTCGAGAAGAAGCCCCTCCAGTAGTCCTTCGATGCCTGTCGATGAGGGTCGGTTCGCGCGTGCCACGCGACCACTTCGGACCACGACGCATCGAGGGCCGGGAGCTCTTCGCCGGTGAGGGCGCTCGCCAGGTCTTCGATCACGACGTGCAGGCTCCAGGCGTCGCCGATGATGTGGTGCACCGCGAGCATCAGCCGCCACGTGTCCGGTGCCGACCGCACCAGCACGACACGGAACAACGGCAGTCGCGAGAGCTCGAATCGGGTGGCCCGGACGTCGGCCCACACCTCCCTGATCTCGTCCTCGTCGAACGCGGTGTCATGGACGAACAGCGGCGGATCGCAGGCGGGGAGCACCTGCTGAACCCACTGCGTCCCCTCTCGGCGGAACACCGCACGAAGCGTCGGGTGCCGTCGGATCACCTCCGCGAGCGCGCTCCGGAACCGCTCCGGATCCACCTCTCCGTGCACCGGGACGTCGGCGAACCAGATCGGAGCCTCCCGTCGCTGCGACTCCTCGAGGAACACGAATCCCGCTTGGGCTGGCGTCAGGGGCAGGCGTCCTGCTTCCACCCGGCGCGTCGGCGGCGTGGCCACCGATTCGCTGGAGAGCGCTAGCTCCTCGATCACAACCTCGGGTGAGCTCTGGCCGGTCGTCTCCGGCCGCTCGACGACGGGCCCCTGGCTCCCGCGCGCCTCCAGTGCCGCGGGCTCGTCGATTCGCAGGTGCTTCCTGCGGAATGGAACGGACGGGATTCGGGCGAATGTGCCGGGCGTCGAGGGTTGGAATCGGGACCAATCGACGGAGGCCCCGCACACCCAGCCGGTGCCGAGGGCGTGCAGCGCTCTTGCCACGTCGGCGCCGTCGTCGCGGTCCGACGGATTGCGGCACAAGGAGACCACGGGGCGGAGGTCGCCGCGGCCGAGGATGCGTCTCGCGAGCCTGCTCAAGGTGGTGCCCGGACCGATCTCGAGGAACCACGATGCGAGTGTGCCGTCCTGCGGCTCGCCGGCGGC
>CAYMUE010000015.1:6641-15585 GCA_964393505.1 uncultured Polyangiaceae bacterium | reverse complement strand
GACCGATCTCGAGGAACCACGATGCGAGTGTGCCGTCCTGCGGCTCGCCGGCGGCCGCTCGAAGGGCCTCTTCGAAGCGGACCGGCAGCGCGGCGTGATCGCGCCAGTACTCCGCAGCGAGCTCTCCAGCGCAGGCGAAGTGGCCGTGGACCGTGCTCGCGAGGGGAACGACCGGGTCGCGCGCCTCGAGGGTTCGGCAGAACCCTTCGAGCTCGTCGAGAATGGGCGACACGAGCGGAGAGTGGAAGGCGTGCCCGACCGGGATCCGCACGAAGGCGACAGCGTCGCGTTCGAGGTGTGAGGAGAGGGCGGTGATGGCATCGAGAGTGCCGGCGACGACGGTCTGAGCGGGCGCATTGAGGCTGGCGATGGCGAGGGACTCGAGTTGGTCGGCGAGATAGGGCGCGACGGAGACGGCGGGCAGAGCGACGGCGATCATGGCGCCGGGGCGACATCGTTGCTGCATGAGGGAGCCGCGCACGGCAGCGAGCCGGACGGCCTGGGCGGGGTCCATGGCGCCGGCGATGGCTGCGGCGGACAGCTCTCCGACGCTGTGTCCCACCACGGCGAGGGGGGAGATGCCGGCGTCGATCACGGTCTGGGCGAGGGCGATCTGGAAGGCCACCAGCAGCGGCTGGGCGATGTCGGTGCGACGCACGGAGGCGTCGGAAGCGTCGGCACCGTAGCATGCGGCGAACAGGTCTTCGTGGGCCTGGGACTTCTCGATCAGACCGGTGAGTCTCTCGCGGAAGGCGGGCCAGCATTCCAGCAGCCCGCGAGCCTGCTGGACCGACTGCGCGCCCTGTCCCGGGAAGAGCAGGACTGCGCGGCCGGCTCCGGTCAGCAGCTCCGGATTGCCCTGCAGCCAATCGTCGATGCGTCCCGCGCCGAAGTCCGCGAGCGATCTGCGCGCGTCGTCGGCGGTGCGCAGCACGCGCACGGCGCGAGCCGCGTGGGCGGTTCTTCCCCGGCTCAACTCGCGGCACAGCGGCTCCGTCGGTACGGGGCATTCCGCCAGGGCACGCGCCCAGGCCTCGAGGTGCTCCCGCGAGGGCGCCGACAGCGGCAGCGCGCACGCGGGCAGAGGGATCGGTCGCGCGGCGACGGGCTCTGCACGCTCGAGCACGACGTGAGCGTTGGTTCCGCCGAAGCCGAAGGCGCTGACGCCCGCGCGCAGCGGGTGGGAGGCGTCGAGGCGGGTGCGCCGGTGCGCGATCCGCAGCGGGGAGCCCGCGAGCGGGAGCCGGGGATTGGCAGGCTGCGCGTGGAGCGTGGGGGGCAGCTCGCGACGCTCCAGCGAGACAATCATCTTGGTGAGCCCGGCGATCCCCGCGGCGGCGAGGAGGTGTCCCAGATTCGACTTCACCGACCCGACCGCAATAGAGGCAGCGGGAGCCAGCGAGAACACCTCCGCCTGCACGCCGAGCTCGATCGGATCGCCGATGAGCGTCCCCGTACCGTGCGCCTCGAGGGCGGCAATCGATTGCGGCTCTACTCCCGCGTTGCGATAGGCCGCTTCGATCGTCGCACGCTGTCCGCGCGGATTGGGCGCCATCGGGCTGATCGCCCCGCCGTCGCCGCCAATCGCCGACCCGAGGATCGCTGCCCGCACCGGATCCGCCGCCGCGCGCGCGTCCGACCAGCGGCGCAAGACGAGGATCGCCCCGCCTTCGCCGGGCACGATCCCGTCCGCGCCGTCCGCGAAGGGCACGCAACGCCCCGTGGGCGACAGCACCCCTGCGGCCTTCAGGAAGTGCCACACATCGGGATCGAGCGAGAGGTGCACCCCGCCGGCGAGGGCCGCGTCGCACTCTCCCTGTTTGAGGGCTTCGCACGCGAGGTGGACCGCGACCAGGGACGACGAGCAGGCGGTATCGATCGCCATCGACGGGCCGGTCAGGTCGAAGGCGTGGGCCACGCGGGCGGCAACCATGTTGAGCAGATTGCCCACGAGAGCTGTGGGAGCCAGCTCTGCATTCTTCGCGCGCGAGGTCAGGTCGCGTTCGATGGCGTCGCGCGCGGGCTGTGGAAGCGCGCGCCAGGCGGGCAGCGACTCCAGCGTTCGCGAGAGAGCTTCGATACGGGCGGGGGAGGGGAGTGCGGCGCGATACGGTGTCGCACTGACTCCGAGGAAGGTGCCAATCGTCAGCCCACGACGTCGCTGCTCTCCGAGCCCGGCGTTCTCGAGGGCCTCCGCAGCGAGCTCCAGCGCGAGGCGCTGCTGCGGGTCCATGAACCGCGCCTCATCCTCCGGAATCCCGAAGAAGGAAGCGTCGAACGCGTAGGGATCCTCGAGAAACGAGCCGCGTGGCGTGCCGAGCCGCTCCAGGCTCGCGGCTCCCATGCGGTCCCGCGGCGGCTCGACGATCCGACATTCCCCCGCGAGCAGGCGGTCGTGCAGCTCCTCCGCATCCCGGGCTCCCGGGAACCGGCAGGCGATTGCCGTGATCGCGAGCCCGTCGGTCGGCTCGCGCAGCACCGGTCGCGCGCTCACCGCGGTGGGAGTCTCCAGCGCTCCGGCTCGAATCCACGCTGCCGTCTGCTTCACCGTGCTGCACGACGCCAGCATCTCCTGGCCGAGCTTTCTGCCCACCATCGCCTCGGTCAGGGTCAGCACCTCCAGTGCCGCCACCGACGAGCCCCCGAGCTCGAGGAATGGATCGTCGACCCCGATGGCTTCCGGCGGCATGCGCAGGACGCGGCCCCACAGGTCACGAATCCTCGACTCTAAAGGATCCGGCGGAGCGCCTCCCACCGCGCTCCACCTCGCCGCCCGCACGCGCGCCACCCGATCGTCGAGATCTCCGCGCGCGAGCCGCTCGCCCATTGCGAGCCGCCGCACCTTCCCGCTGGAGGTGCGGGGGATTTCCTTGCGCGACACGGGCACGACCCAACCGAGGGGCAGGCGCGCGACGCGCTGCACCTTGCGGCGAGCGGACTCGAGCACCTGAGTTGCAGCGGGGGAGTCGGGCTCCGTCAGCACCACGAACATCGCCGCAGCCTCGGTGCCCTCCTCGGAATCCGCCACGGGCGCGATGATCGCCGACTGCACCCCCTCCACGCTCGCCGCCACGCTCTCCGCATCGCTCGCGAAGACGTTGCGGCCCGCGACGATGATCGTCTCCTTGGAGCGTCCGCATACGCCGATCCTGCCCTCGACCAGGTAGCCCAGGTCTCCGGTGCGCAGCCACTCCCCGCAGAAGGCGGCCTCCGTTGTCGCCGCATCCCGTAGATACCCGGCCATCACCTGCGGACCCCGAACCTGCAAGTGCCCCACCAGGCCGTCCTCGAGCGCGCCGTCGTCGTCATCGACCACGCGAACCTCGCAGCCGTCATAGGCGGGCCCGATCTCGGACACCTCGTAGGTGTCACTCGCGCCGGCGGGGGCGCGCAGCACTCGCTCCCCGAGTCCCGCACGCGACACCTCGCGGCTTGAGAACGATCGGTCGGGCGGATCGGCGGCGACTCCCACGCAGCACTCCGCGAGGCCGTAGGCCACGCGCAGCGCGGTGGGAGGGAGTCCCGCGCTCGACAGGAGTGATTGGGTTGCGCGCACGACAGCGGGGAACACGGGCTCCGCGCTGACGAGGAAGTTGCGCACCGATCGCAAGTCGAACGAGGCGGCCATCGAGGGATCGACCCTGCGCAGCAAGAGACGCAAGGCGGTGTTGGTGCCAGCGAGCAGGGTCGCCCGCGCCTGTGTGGCAGCGCGCAACCACACCGCGGGCCGCTCGAGGAACGCGTCCGTGGGGATCTTCACCTGTCGCGCGCCGACCAGCGTCAGGGTGACATGACAGCCAATCAGCCCCATGTCGTGGAACAACGGCAACCAACCCACTTCGACGTCGTGGTGGGTCAGCGAGAGACGGCAGGTCATCTGGAGGCAGTTGGCCACCAGGTTCCGGTGACGCAGCGCGACCCCTTTAGGCGCGCGCGTGCTCCCCGATGAGAACTGCACCATCGCCAGGTCATCCGGTCCGCCCGGATCGAAGGAGTCGCTGGCGCCGTCGGCGCACAAGCTCGCGGCCCCAATCACGCGCCCATCCCCGCCGCTGCGCGCAAGCAGCGCCGTGATCCGCGCGCGGGCGCGATCGTCGCACACCACGACGGGACGCCGCAGCGTGCGGCAGATCGCGTCGAGTCGCTCCAGCTCGACCGTGTCGTCGGAGCCGGTGAGCGGAGCGGCTGGCACTGCGACCATGCCTCCGAGTTGGCATGCCCAGAAGACGGGCAGGAATTCGCTGGGCAGGGCGATGGAGATCACGACCTCGTCGCCCTTGCGAGCTCCCAGAGTGTGGAATCCGGCGAGGTGGACGCGCGCCTGATCGAGCAGCGCGGGGTAGGGGACTCGTGCGATGGATCCGGGGGCTTCGGCGAAGGTCAGGCCGTGCTTCGGGTGCGCTGCGCAGGCGTGAAAGAGAAGATCGGGGAGCGTTCGCGGAGGGGTCAACGGAGCGGTCCTCGGGGGCGTCGTGGGCAGGGAGCCGGGGTCAATCGACGACCATGAGCACGCCTACGCGGACCTTCTTCTCCTTGGTTGGGGCACCGGCCGAGGGGGCGGCGCTGGCCGAAGCGGCAGCGGCGGCGGAGCCGGCGGCGGAGGGATCCTCGCCGATGAAGCCCTTCTCGACAGCGGCCTTCATGTCGATACCGGATGGTGCCGACGACGACGAGACGTCGCCGATGAAGAGGATCGCGGCGGCGCCCTTGGCGGAGCGTCCCTTGATGATGCGCTGCATGGCGTAGTGGACGTCGGGGCCGATGCGGAACAGCGCAGCGCAATCGGTCTGGAACTGCTTGTCTTCGGCGCCTTCCATGTCCTTGCCGACGTGCATGGTGACCCTGCAGTAGTCGAACTGGGTCCACTGCTGTGGCACGGCCTTCCAGTAGGCCTTGTGCATCTCGAGGAGTTTGGCGCGATCGTGGACCTTGTTCTCGAAGATCACCTTGTCGTGATACAGGTCCTGCAGGGCCAGCGGATCGCGCGCCTTGAGGGCGTTTTCGTAGGCGCCTACGTGCCTCTGCGTGGCCACGTAGAAATCCATCGACTTGTATTCGGTGCGCACGCCGATGGACCGATCGCAGCACAAGGTCGCTCGCGAAGCCTTCTTGTCGGTCGTCGCCACGAACTGCTTGGAGGTGCATTCCTCGCCGCCCACCACGGTGAGCTGGTCCGCGGCTGCGTCGCCGCTGGCGGTCCAGCTCTCGATCTTGCCCAGCTCGGGCTCCTCCGCGCAGGCGCGTCGGTATTGCACCTCCGAGCAAAGCGCCTTGCCGTGGGATTCGCAGTAGGAGTACGCCTCGGTGATCGACAACCCGACCCCACCGGGCTTGCGGTAGATCGAGTAGCCTGAGGTCCAGGTCTTGTCGTACGCGACGCCCTCCTTGATCGCCTTCTCCCAGGTGGCGGGAAGCGAGGTGGCTGCCGAGGCCGACGGTGCCGCCGAGGGCGCAGTGGAGACCGTGGGCGTGGCGGATGGGGAGGTCGCGGCCGAAGCCGACGGAGTGGCCGTGGTGGGCTTGGGATCGTCGCTCTTCTTGCAGGCGGCGAGGGCTACGACAACGACGGATGCCAGCAGGCAGAGAGTCCTTGTGCGCATGGCTGAAGACGCTACGGGACTTCGCCGCCGAAGGGAATGGAAAAGGCCTGGACGGCGTATTGCTGGCGTGACGGCCCGCGGTGCCGGAACGACTTGTCAGCCCCGACACGCGCTCCACCGATGGGCGCGTCGAAGGGAGCGTGGTGCGTCCTGCCGCGCGAGGAGCTCGGTCCGACCGGCTCCTGCGGATCCTCACAGCGCGTCGCTTGACGTCGCGTGGGCTTGGCGCTTTGCTGCCAGCGCAGACTCGCGGAGGATGAAGATGACGATTGCGTGCGGACGAAGTGCGGCTCGGACAGGAATCGGGCTTGCCATGATCGTGGGAGCCTTGTGGACCAGCTTGGCCGGGTGCGGCACCGGGGGAATCGCAGAGGCCGTGCGCCCCACGGCGAAGACCGCGGCCAACGCGATGGGCGAAGAGGAGTGCCGTGATGTCAAGAACGGCGCCAAGCCCCTCGTGGTGGATTGGAACCCCGAGAAGCGTGCGGACCTCGAGGTCGCAATGCGCGACGGCGTCGCCGTCGTGTCCTACGACTGCAAGAAGCTCGAGCTGCTCACCGATTGTCACGCCGCAGGTTCCTATGGATTCAAGGGCGTCGTGCTCAAGCAGCAGCTCATCCGGCTCGAGGACTCCAACGAGATCAAGGCCAACCTGCCCCTCAACGGTGCAGCCATCGTGGCCAAGCTCAGCGCTGAGCTCGATCGCGGGACCACCCTCGATCTCGCCACGGCTCTCGTGGGCAAGAAGATGTCCACGCGTGTCGCGGTGCCCCGCGCGGAGTTGCAGGGCAAGTGCGACGGCGCCACCCACTTCGTGCGCGGAGCAGCGGTCGGTGCCTTCGTGCTCCAGACCGGCGAGAAGGCCCGTGTGGCCACCGCGGCCGAGGTCTTCAGCATCGGAGCCGCGAACAACTCCTCCAGCTCCAAGATGTCGCGTCAGGAAGACGGCAGCGTCGACGAGTGCAAGAAGGCCGTGGCCGAGAACGAGACTCCGCCTCCCAACTGCGGCGGCTTGATTCGTCTCGACCTGCTGCCCGTCACCGAAGGGGTCGGGACGAAGCCGGTGGCCGTGGACGACGAAGGACAGAGCTGCGCGGTGGGGCTGGTGTACGCCGACGGCAAGTGCACGCGGCCGAGCTCGACGGCGACGCACAGTTGTGCGTCGGAGGATGCGGCGGATTGTGCGGCCCAATGCGAGAAGAACGACGCGACGAGCTGCGGGCGTCATGCGCACCTCACGCTGAAGGGGGGCGACGCCGCGAAGGCTCGCACGCTGTTCGAGAAGGCGTGCAATCTGGGCCACGGCACCTCGTGCTCGAACCTCGGCGCACTCCAGCTCAAGGCCAATGAGCCGGCGCTTGCCATCAAGAGCTTCGAGAAGAGCTGCTCGCTGGGTGCCGCCGTCGGCTGCTTCAACCTCGGCAACCTCCATTACGAGGGTATCGGCGTCGCCAAGGATCTCGCGCGCGCCGCCGCGCTCTATCAGCAGGCGTGCAATGCGGGGAGTGCCGACGGGTGCGTGAACCTCGGTAACGCATACGACGACGGCGAGGGCGTGACCAAGGACTCGACCCGCGCCCTCGGTCTGTTCAAGCGCGCCTGCGAGGGCGATCACGGCGTCGGTTGCACCAACCTCGGCAGCATGTTCGCCGCGGGCACGGGCACGACTGCCGACGTCGCGCGCGCCCTGTCCTCCTGGGACAAGGCCTGTACTCTCGGCAGCGGCGCCGCGTGCGAATACGCCGGCAAGCGCTACAAGGCCGGCGACGGCGTCGCAGCCGATCCGGGCAAGGCTGCCGCGTATCTCGCCAGCGCCTGCAAGCTCGGCGTCAAGACCGCGTGCCAGTAGCCTGCCCCCTTCCTCCCCCCACGACCGCATCGCCCCGCAACTCACCGTCGCTCTCTCGCGAATGTCGGGGCTGCGCTGTCGCGCGGCCCTCCCCCGATGCTACAATCCTCACGCTCCTACTCCTCCCCCGAGGTCATCATGCTCCCTTCGCCCTTTCGGCGTCCACCGCTCGCCTCCTTGATCGCGTCCGTTCTGTGCTGCGCGGCCGCCGGCTGCGGCGATTCGGAGGGTGCTGCCGCAGGACCGTGGGGCACTGCCCCCGACGCATCCTCCGGCGATGCAACGGCCGACGACGTTTCCCTCGACAGCGCTGTGGACCCCGACGGCGCGGTGGAGCCCGACGTCGCGGAGCCTCCCGACGGATCGGTCGTCGTGGAAGGGGGCAACGACGGTTGTCCGCCGGGGGCCATCGCGTGCGGCGCCGATTGCGTGGATCCGGTGACGGATCCGGATCACTGCGGTGGATGCTGGATCGGGTGTGCGGCCGGTCAGGAGTGCAAGGCGGGGCTGTGTTCGGCTGCGGTGTGCGACGACACCTGCAGCCCGCAGGGGGCGAAGGAGTGCTCGGGCAGCGGTGTGCGCGAGTGCGCGATGAGCACGGCGATCGACGGTTGCCTCGAGTGGTCCCCGGTGACGGCATGTCCGTCGGGGACCACGTGCGACCCCGCGAGCGCGACCTGCAAGTCGCCGTGCGGCGACGACTGCGACCCGTTCTCGCTCGTTCTGCTTCCCGACACCCAGTACTACACGAGCAAGCAGTCCAATACCGCGTCGAACACCTACCGCAAGCAGATGCAGTGGATTATCGACCACGAGCAGTCGGACAACATCCGGTTCGTGTTGCACATGGGGGACATCACCAACAGCAATGCGACGTCGGAGTGGACGATTGCGGATGCGGCGCACGACATGCTCGACGCCAAGGGGATTCCCTACGCGGTGGCTCCGGGGAACCACGATTACCTCACGAGCAGCGGGTGGGACCGCGGCGGCAGCCAGTTCGACACCTGGTTCGGCAAGAGCCGTTTCGCGAGCAAGCCCTGGTATGGCGGCAGCTACGGCAGCAGCAACACGAACAACTACGCATTCTTCGAGGTCGGCAAGCTGAAGTTCATGGCTCTGAGCCTCGAGTACTCTCCGCGCAAGGAGGTGCTCTGCTGGGCCGAAAACGTCATCGCCCAGCACCCCGATCACCGCGTGATTATCGCGACCCACTGCTACATGACCAATGGCGGCGGCTACAGCACAGGGTGTCCCGACGCGGACTACACGGCCCTCGGCGCCACCGGAGCCGATGTCTGGAAGGAGCTCGCCTCCCGGCACAGCAACGTCTTCCTCGTTGTCTCCGGTCACGTTGGCGCTTCCGAGTACAAGGTCACCGACGGCAACAACGGCAATCCGGTCCACCAGATGGTGGTGGACTACCAGTTCGAGGGCGCTTGCTCCGCCTCCAATCCCGCCGACTGCAACCGGAGCTGCCGCGTCAAGGCCTCCA
>CAYMUE010000015.1:0-6541 GCA_964393505.1 uncultured Polyangiaceae bacterium | reverse complement strand
TGCTCCGCCTCCAATCCCGCCGACTGCAACCGGAGCTGCCGCGTCAAGGCCTCCAACTACACCGGCAACGGCTGGATGCGGAAGCTCGTCTTCGACCCCGTCAAGAATACCGTCCACGCCGAGACCTTCACCGTCGAAAAGGGAAACAAGAGCCTCTTCCCCAATGGCACACCCACGCTGTTCTGCAGCGAGCTGTTCGACAAGCAGACCGGCGACACCGGCGGAAACTACTATTCCAAGGATCCAGCGCACGCCGATCACTTGTACGATTTTCCGTACGACATGGGCTCGTCGGTGCCCTATGCCCGCGACGACCAGGGCAGTCGCGCCTTCATCGATCGCACCGCCAACAGCGCCGGCGCTGGCGACCAGATCGCCCCCGAAATCGCCATCTCCCCGTCTGACAGCTTCGTTGCCGTCTGGCAGGACGACTCCTCCCCCGACGACGGAGACGGAAATC
Organism: uncultured Polyangiaceae bacterium; assembly: GCA_964393505.1. Classification (GTDB taxonomy): domain Bacteria; phylum Myxococcota_A; class Polyangia; order Polyangiales; family Polyangiaceae; genus JACRCQ01. The sequence goes on along the minus strand of CAYMUE010000015.1, from coordinate 6,081 downwards.
ACGACATCATGGCGCGTGGGTTCTCCGCTGGCGGATGCTCCGGTTTCAAGGACGTCGTCGTCAACCCCACCACCACCGGCCACCAGCTCACCCCCGCCGTCGCCATGGACTCCGCCGGCAGGTTCGTGGTCGTCTGGACCGACGACGCCGACGACAACGGCGTCTACCAGATCCACGGACGCGGCTTCAACGCCGACGGCACCGAGCGCATCGCGCGGTTCACGGTCAACAGCGTGGACACGGGGCAGCAGCGCAATCCTGCGATCGCGATGGCTCCGGATGGCAGGTTTGTGGTGGCCTGGGAGGACGACCCGGACAAGGACGGCAACTACCAGGTCATGGTGCGGGGGTTCGCCGCCAGCGGGGCCCAGAGCTTCTCCGATCGCAGCGTGCACTCCGACGCCCTGGGTACGCGCCTCGCCCCGGCCATCGCGATGGACGCCTCCGCCAACTTCGTCGTGGCCTGGCAGGACGACTCCGACGGCAACGGCAGCTATCAGATTCACATGCGCGGGTTCGACGCCGCCGGCAACGAGCGATTCGCGCGCAAGACGGTCAATACGGTGGACGACGGCCAGCAGCGGAATCCCTCGATCGGAATGGCCTCGAGCGGCGCATTCGTGGTGGCGTGGGAGGACGATCCGGAGAGCGACGGCACGAGCGCGATCCTCGCGCGCGGATTTCAGGCCAACGGCTTCCAGTCAATCGCCGACTTCCGTGTCCATTCGGCCACTGGCGGACACCATCTGGAGCCCTCGGTTTCCATGCCTCCGAAGGGGGGCTTCGTGATCGGGTGGCAGGACGACGCCGACGGCAACGGGACCTGGCAGATTCGGGCCCGCAGCTTCAAGGCCGACGGCACGCAGTGGATGGCGGAGCGCACGGTCAACACCGTCGCGGCGGGACAGCAGCGCGCGCCCCGTTTCGCCCTCGGCGACTCCGGCGCCCTGGTCGCCATCTGGGAGGACGACATGGACGGCAACGGCGGGTATCAGCTCGTCACGCGCGGCTTCGACAGCCCTTGACCGCTCCTTCCCCGTTCTTCTTCCACCACGGCGTGCGGACGGGATATCATCTGTCCCAATGGCCAACCAAGAGCGTCCCGTCTCGGTCGTGATCTTCGGTGCGCTGAACCTCGTGTTCGGCATCATCGGCTTCCTCGGACTGATTGGATCGGCGGCGATCCTGTTCAGCGTGGACCCGGCGAACCCGATGTACTCCATCCTGCAGAGCAGCGACTTCTACCGGGCGTGGCTCTGGGGCGCCTCGGTGATCGGCCTGCTTGCCACCTTCGTGCTGCTCGCCGCGGGCATCGGCCTGCTGCTCTCCAAGAACTGGGGGCGTCTGCTGTCCATGGGCTACGCGATCTACGCCATCGTGATGGGCATCGCCGGCGGCGTGGTCAGTTGGATCTACGTCACCGCTCCGCTGCTCGACAAGATGTCGGCTTCCTCCGGCCCCGAGGTCTACGGCGCCATCGGCGGCGCCATCGGTGGCACCATCGGCTCCCTCGTCGGCCTGCTCTACCCGATTGCCATTCTCGTCTTCATGACTCGCAAGAAGGTTGTGGACTACCTCAGACGCGCAACCTGAGCCCGCCATCCCGGGGGGCCATGAGAATCCTGTTCGTTGTCCCGTCGAGCTACGACGGCGCGGGACGCATCCTCCGGGCTCCCCGAGTCCACCAGCCGGTCCGATTGCTCCCGTACCTGGCGGCCCTCACCCCGCGCGGCCACGATCACGCGGCCAGGCTCCTCGTACCGATTCCACCTCGCCGCGATACACCCATACTACGGCCGTCTCGTCAGGGCGGGTCGCCATCCGATGGCGTGAACGTCTCGTCGGTCTGCACTTCGAGCCCCTCCGCCATCAGCAGCTCGGCCGTCACCCCGTTTCCTTCCACGAGTGCGCCCGAGAAGGTCCCGTCGGCGATCTTCCCCACCCCGCACGACGGCGACCGTGCCTTGAGGATCGCACGCCGGCACCCGGTGATCCGCGCGATTCGCAGGGCCTCCGCGGCGCCGCGGACGAAGACCTCGGTGGCATCGCTTCCGTGCTCGGACACGACGCGTCCATTCTTGCGTTCGTGGGCGACGCGTGGGGTGGACAGCCCTCCGAGCTGCTCGGGGCAGACGGGCACGAGGGTGAATCGCTTCGACAGCTCGATCACCCTCTCGACCGGCTTGGTGCCGCCGTCGTAGCGGCAGCGGACTCCGAGGAGGCAAGCGCTCACGAGGATCGGAGGATGGGACATGCGGGGGAGGGTACCATGGGAGGGGAGTTCCCGGATCCAAACGGTGCGGCGGGGCCGTGCCGGAGGCATTTCCACGATTCCGCGGTTGCAGCATGATCGAAGCCCAAGTAGCATCGCGTCTCATGCTCGAGATACTCGGGAGTACGGTGCGGCCGTGAGCGGTGGGGACCTCTTCGGCTGGTGCGGCGCCACGCTCGACGCCAAGTACCGAATTGAGGCGGTCATCGGCGAAGGTGGGTTCGGGCTGGTCTACAAGGCCTTCCACCTCGGCCTGCGCGAGACGGTCGCGGTGAAGTGCCTGAAGATGCCCGCTTCGCTCTCGCCGGCGGATCGCGAGAAGTTCAAGGAGAGCTTCCTCGACGAAGGGCGTCTATTGCATCGACTGTCCCGCGCGAATGCAGGGATCGCGCAGGCTCTCGATGTGGGAACCGCGGAGTCCCCGAACGGAATCTGGACTCCGTATCTCGTGCTCGAGTGGCTCGAAGGGCGTGGGCTCGACGAGGAGCTGGTGCAGCGTCGTGCGGCGGGGCGCGGAGCGCTCGGGCTGCGCGAGGCCTTCGACCTGCTCTCCCCCGCGGCGCTCGCTCTCGCCGAGGCGCACAACCAGGGCATTGCCCACCGCGACATCAAGCCGGCCAATCTGTTCCTGGCCCGCGTCGGCGGCAGTATCATGCTCAAGGTCCTCGACTTCGGCATCGCGAAGGTGCTGACCGGCACCACGAGCCTCACGCATGCGCTCGAGGCTACCGGCGGCTCGATCAAGGCCTTCACGCCGCAGTACGGCGCGCCGGAGCAGTTCGACTCCCGCTACGGCGGCACTGGCCCGTGGACCGATGTCTTTGCCCTTGCTTTGGTGTTCGTGGAGCTGCTGGCCGGGCGACCCGCCCTCGACGGCCAGGACACGATCCAGCTGATGGTGCAGTCGGCGAATCCGCAGGAGCGGCCCACGCCGAGGCTGCGCGGAGTTTCTGTATCCCAGACTGTCGAAGAGGTCGTGCGGAAGGCCCTCGAGGTCCAGCCACGGAGCCGGTTCCTCTCCGCAGGCGCTTTCTGGTCCGCCCTGCAGACCGCCGTGTACGCCGCTCCCGTCGATGCGTCCGTCGATCCGCTGCAGGTCACGATGACGGTGCCCCGCGGTTCCGGACTGCCCGGCACAGATTCCACGGCAGTCGCACCCGCAAGCGGCGCCGCCCTGGCCGCTCCCTCCGGAAGCACGACCTCGCCTCAGGTCGCGCCGGTGATTCCACCGCCAGCGCCCTCGATCCGCCAACGGCGCAGGAACCCTGTCGCCGCCCTCGGCCTCGCCGCCGCGATTCTCGCCCTCGGAGGAGCGGTGACCGCGATCCTGCTCGTGCGCCCATCTCTCCGCCCCGACCCGTCACCGGCCGCCCAGTCCTCCATGCCTGCCGCGCTCGAGTCGGCTCCCGCCGTCGCCCCTCCGCCCGTGTCCCCCAAGCCCGTGCGCATTCCCCCTGGTGCTTTCGTCATGGGCAGTGCCGAGGGCGACGCTGCCGAGCGTCCCGTGCACGAAGTCACCCTCACGCGTGCGTTCGTGATCGACGCGGTCGAGGTGACCGTACAGGAGTACATGGCCTGCGTGCGGGAGCAGAAGTGTACGTCTCCGGGGGTCCACGGCCCTGGGATCGATGAGACCGCGGTGCAGCGGCTCGGACAGAAGTGCAACTTCCTCGACGGGTCGAAGGCGCTGCACCCGGTCAACTGCGTGGATCGCACGCAGGCCGAGAAGTACTGCAAGTTCGTGGGCAAGCGGCTCCCCACGGAAGCGGAGTGGGAGTATGCGGCGCGCGGACCCGACGGCAGGGCGTACCCGTGGGGAGCCACACCGCCGGCGTGTGCGCGGGGAGCTTTCGGGGCCGGGGCGGAAGGCTCGTGTTCGCGGCAGGGGACTGTGCCGGTGGGGAGCCATGCGCAGGGCGCGAGCCCCTTCGGAGTGCTCGACCTGGCGGGCAACGTGCGGGAATGGGTTGCCGATGCGTGGGACGAGCGTGCCTACGGCAAACCTGCGAAGCCCGACCCCCTGGTGGTCAACATCGCGGCCAAGGGAATCGTGCGGGGCGGTTCCTGGGAATCGGGGCCCGGCGATGTCCGCGCGGCGCGGCGCATCCCCCTTGCCCCGGGAACCGGCGACGTATGGACGGGTTTCCGCTGTGCCGGGAGCCCTTGATTCGAACAGCGTACCTCGCGAGGAAAGGAATTAGCATGAAGGCGAGTCTGATCTGCTGGATCGCGGTCTCTGCCGTCGTCGCTGCCAGCGTGGGATGCAAAAAGCGCGAGGAGCCCGCCGACGAGCCGATCCCGCGCGTGGCCCGATCCTCCGCCGCTCCAGGCAGCGCCGCGGCCGCGCCCGCAGCGTCCTCCGCCCCCGCGGCCCCGCTGCCTCCCGTGCCGGACCGCAAGCTTCCCGCAGGCAAGATCGCCGGCGAGAGCACCTGGCTGCCCGCGTTCAAGCTCGTTCGCCTCCCCGGCGATGCGGGCCTGACCTGGCTGGAAGCGCACGCGCTCTGCGCCTCCGAAAGCCGCGAGGTGTGCACTGAGGCGCAGTGGAAGCGCGCCTGCGGCGAAGACGACTCCATCGGCAAGAGCGCGTCGTGGACCATGACCTTCGACGGCAAACGCGGATTCGTGGTGCGGGGCGGCAACTCCTGCGCAACCCGCACCGTGTCCCCCGGCTTCGAGAAGAGCCCCTCCCGCGGCGCACTCTGCTGCGAGCCTGCCATCGGCATCGAGACCTCCAACGCCAATCCCGCGTTCCTCGGGGCCGTTTCCGCCAAGCTTGCCAAATTCGAAAAGGCACTCAACCAGCGCAGCGTAGCGTCCCTCACGGCCGTGTGCGACGACGAGCTCGAGTTCTACGGCAAGCCTCGCGCTACCCGCGACCAGGTCGAGAGCCTCTTCGCGGGATCGTTCCGTCAGTGGCCCGATCAGTGGGCCGTTCACGGCGTCTGCAACGTCTCCCTCCAGCTCAAGGGAGATCCCGATACCGACTCCTGGACCGCCGAGTGCGACAAGCTCGTGTATCGAGGCGGCGAAGTGTCCGGCACGATCGCGAAGTACGTGTTCGGTGGCCGCGAAACCAAGCTGCGCTCCGTGACCGAACCCCGACTCCTGCGCGACTGGTCGCCGCCGTAGCGCTCCCGCCTCTGGCTTCGGGCTCGGGCTTCCACACGTCTTCTGTCTCCTGCCTTTCCCCTCAGCCCTCAGCCCAGTCCCTCCTCCCCAACTCCTCGCCCTCGACCCTGGACACCGCGGCGCGGATCTGTTCAAAGAAAGACATGAACAAGTGGAGCCTCTATCTCGCGGTTGCCGCTGGCGCCCTGATGGCGTGCGGCGGACCGACTCCCTCCCCGACGACGCCCGAGCCCGCCGCACCGGCGACATCGCTGTCTCCCGATCCGGTCGCTCCCCGCGGGGGCCACGGTGTTCGAGGCATTCCCCACGCGATCGCCGGCAAGGAGGACTGCGTGAGCTGCCACAAGGTCGGAAGGGGACACGGCGCGATGCCCGCGGATCATGAAGGGCGCGACAACGCCTCGTGCACGACGTGCCACAAGGAGCGGTGAAGGCGGCTCACAGCCTACTGCCTCCATGCCTGCCCCTTGCGCACCTTGAAGTTCTCCTGCCCGTTGTCTGCCCAGAACTCGTACGTCGTCGCGCCGTCCACCGCCGCGTGCCGGTAGACCAACGCGTACTCGAACTCCTCGCACGCGCCCCGTACCTCGTGCTCCACTACCCACTGCTGGAAGCCTCCCCACAGATCGCGCACCCAACGCCAACCGTTCTCCTGCGCCCCCTCGTTGCCGACCTCC
>CAYMUE010000014.1:57898-64435 GCA_964393505.1 uncultured Polyangiaceae bacterium | reverse complement strand
CCCGCGATCCTGCGCACCAGATCCAGCGCCGACCACGCGCTCCTGCGCTGGATCCTGCGCCGATCACCCCAGAACACCTTGTGTCTCGCCTCCACCCCCCGCGGGTGCGCTACCGCCCAGTGCACCAGCCCCACCGGCTTCTCCTCCGTTCCCCCCGTCGGCCCCGCAATCCCCGTGAGCGCCACGCCGAACGACGATCCCATCGCCCGACACACCCCCTTCGCCATCGCCACCGCCACCTCTTCGCTCACCGCCCCGTGCAACGCGATCAGCTCCGCAGGCACCCCGAGCAGCGCGATCTTCGCCTCGTTCGAGTAGGTCACCACTCCGCCCGCGAAGTAGTCGCTCGCCGGCTCCCCCGTGATCAGCTGCGCCACCAGCCCCCCCGTGCACGACTCCGCTGCCGACAGCGTCCCTCCGCACCCGCGCAGCGCTCGCGCCACCGCTCCCACCATCGTCACGTCATCCGGCCCGTACACGATGTCCCCAAGCCGCTCCCGCACCACCACCGTCGCCGACTCCGCACGCTCCCGCGCCTGCGCCGCGTCCGCTCCGTGCGCCAGCACCTTGACCTCGATCTCGGGAAAAGTCGCCCGATACCCGATCGTCACCCCTGGACTCGACTCCTCCACCCCCGCCAGCAGCTCCCCCACGTAGCACTCCCCCAGCCCGAACGTCCGCAGCCGGATCTGGTGCGTCGTGCGCGGCGCGATCGCCCGCAGCATCCCCTCGGCATGATCCTTCCAGATCCGCTCGAGCTCGAGAGGAACCCCGGGAAAGAACATCGTCAGCGCCCGGCCGATCCTCATCGCGAACCCCGGCGCGGTCCCCGCCGCGTTGGACAGGATCGTGGCCGACGACGGGAAGTCCGCCTGCTTGAGGTTGCTGGTGACGAGCGGCGCACCCAGATTCCGGAACCGCTCGAACAGCACGCGCACCGTCTCAGGATCGCGAACCATCGGGCTGCCGGCCACCAGCGACGCGCACTCCGTCGTCACGTCGTCGGTCGTGGGCCCCAGCCCCCCGGTGCAGATCACAACGTCGTGTGTCGCTCCCAACCGCCGCAGCGCACCGCGGATCCTCTCGCGGTCGTCATCGACCGTGGCGAGCTCCGTGACCTCGAAGCCGAGGGAGGTCAGCGCATCGCAGATCCACGAAGCGTTGGTGTTGACGATCTCGCCGCGCGTGATTTCGGTTCCGATGGACAGGACGGCTGCGCTCATGGTGGCGCGGAAGGTAGCACCGCCGGCGCCGGGGGGCTCGACGCGGCGTAGCGGCAGCGAAAGCCGATGTCGTCGGCGCCCCGGACGGGATCCTGCTCGCGCTGCCTCCACGATCGCAGCTCGGCGGCGAACGACGACCGCCACGAGCCGCCGCGCACGGCGGGGGCGCCGTCGTCGCGCAGGACCCATTCGGCCACGGATCCGGCCATGTCGCGGATTCCTTCCGGGGTCGAGTCGCCTGCGTGGATGCCAGCCCAGTCCGGCCCCGACGCGTGCGCGCAGGGGCCCGAGCCCAGCCCCCAAGCGGCTCGCACGCAAACCGCCCCGGTATCCCCCCACGGATAGCGACGCCCCGCGGACCCCGCGGCCGCGAAGGTCCACTCGTCGTCGGTGGGAAGCTCCCCGTGCGCCCAATGGCAGAAATCCCTAGCCCGCGCGAAGCTCACGTTGCGGACCGGGCGCCCCGGCTCGTCATCGGTGCGAGGCCCGCACGCGCCTGAGTCCACGCAGCGGTTCCATCCATCGACGGATACCTCGAAAACGTCGAGGCGGAAGGGCGAGGGGATCTCGATGGTGCGCGGGGCCACGACGCCCTGGGCTTCCCAGTCGCCCGGGCCGACCACGAGCTTGCCTGCGGGGATCAGAGCGGTCCGCTCGATCGCGAGGCAGCCTTCGGCAGCGAGTTCGAGCCCATCGGGACAGCTGGACGGTGCGCCGGAGCAGCGCCCGTCGCGCTCGTGCTGCCCCGGGGCGCAGCAGCGTCCTTCGGCGGCGATGGTGCCGGCGGGGCATCGAGCCGGGATCGAGGCCTTGCGGATGCCGAGCGCGGCCATGGCCACGGCGCCGATGGCGGCCAGCCCGAACGCCCCGACCCGCAGCCGTGGTCCGACCTCGCTCACGACAGCGCCAGCATGCGATCGATCGGGATGCGCGCCCGCGAGCGGATCGGCTCCGGAACATCCACCCGGGGCGCTAGGTCGCGCAGGCACAGGTACAGCTTCTCGAGCGTGTTCTTCTTCATGTGCGGACACTCGCTGCACGAGCACGTCTCGTCCTGCGGCGGCGCCGCCAGCAGCGTCTTGCCTGGCGCCAGCTTGCGCATCTGGTGCAGCACGCCAGGCTCCGTCGCCACGATGAAGGTCGTGTGGGCGCTGTTGACCACATGCGAGATCAGCGCCGTCGTGGAGCCGATGAACTCCGCCAGCCTCAGCACCGGCTCCTCGCACTCGGGGTGCGCGATGAGCACCGCGTCCTTGTGCCGCTCCTTGAGTGCGATGATGCGCCGCTCGCTGAAGGTTTCGTGCACCACGCAGGAGCTCTGCCACACGACGAGCTCGCGGCCGGTGACCTTCATCACGTGACGAGCGAGGTTGCGATCGGGGGCGAAGAGGATCTGCTTGTCGCGGGGGATGGCGGCGACGATGCGATCGGCGTTGGAAGACGTGCAGATGTAGTCGCTCTCGGCCTTCACGGCGGCCGAGCAGTTGATGTAGGTGACGGCGACGGCGTCGGGGTACCTCGCGCGCCAGGCGCGGAAGGCCTCGACCGGGCAGCCTTCGTCGAGGGAGCAGCCCGCGGTGAGATCGGGCACGATCACCGTGCGGTCCGGGTTCAGGATCTTGGCGGTTTCGGCCATGAAGTGCACGCCGGCGAAGCAGATGACGCGGGCCGTGGTCTTGCTCGCGGCCTGGGCGAGCTGCAGCGAATCGCCCAGGTGGTCGGCGAGGTCTTGGATCTCGTCGAGCTGGTAGTAGTGGGCCAGCAGCACGGCGTCGCGCTCGCGCTTGAGGTGCAGGATTTCGGCTGCGAGATCGAGGTTCGGATCGAGGAACGGCAGGGGCTCGGACATGGTGCGGGGAGTGTAGTGCGAAATCGGGCCGCGGGCCCTGGTTGCGCAACGATTCCGGCCGGATCCGGGGAGGGCGAAACCCGGACGGCATGCCCCCGAAAAAACGTTGCGACAAATTTGGCCCGACCGAGCGTCCTCCGGTAGGTGCGAAGTTGCCAGCAAAACGCCCTCCGATTGGGCCCTCCGGGGCCGGGAAGGGAAGAATCCCATGAACCGCAAGCATCTCGCCCAGCACCTCTTGTTCCACTTGGCCCAGGCTCAGATGAATGGAGACCGGCCGAACCTGCAGGAGCTCGTCGACGAAGTCCGCGTGCGGAGGGGGGACGTGCGTGCGACCCTGACGATCCTCCACCAGCAGGGGCTGTACGACGTGGTCCGGCGACGGCTCACGTTGCTCGGATTCGCGATCGCGCGTCGCATCGAGGCCGACCGGCTCCCCGAGCTCCGGCCGAAGAAGCTCGTGCAGATCAAGGCGGCGTGACCGCCGGGGCTGGCGCTTCGGGGCTGACGGCCTCAGGCTCCACCCTGCATGAAACGGATCACCCGCAGACAGGTGTTCGTCGGACTCGGCGCCACGGGCGCCGTCGGAGCCGCTGCCTTCGGCGGACTGCTCTGGAGGTTCCGTCCCTCCCGGCTCCCGTTCGGCTCGCCTGCGCCGAATCCTTCGGCCTCCGCTGACACCATCGTGCGCGATTACCGCGTGCCCGACTCCGATCCCGCCGCTCTCCAGCTCGCCGTCGCCCGCGACCCCGACCCCGCCGCTGCCACCGAGAAGGCGATCGCCGCCATGGGCTCCCTCGCCCGCTTCATCGCCAAAGGCGATGTCGTCGCGATCAAGCCGAACATCGGCTGGGTCAGAACGCCCCTGCAGGCCGGAAACACGAACCCGGCGGTGGTGGCCACGCTGGTGCGCCTCGCACGTGCGGCCGGCGCGAAGCGGGTGATCGTGATCGATGGTTCGTGTGACGACGCAACCCGCAGCTACGAGAAGTCGGGGATCGCGGCGGCGGCCTCCGACGCAGGCGCCGAAGTCCTGCTCCCCAAGCCCGAGCTGTACCGCGACACCCCCATGCGCTCGAGCCTCATCGACTCCTGGCCGATGCTCGAGCCCATCCTGTCCGCGAACAAGATCATCAACGTCCCCATCGCCAAGCACCACAGCGGCGCAGGCTTCACCGGCGCGCTCAAGAACTGGTTCGGGCTGGTCGGCGGCGAGCGCGGCCGACTCCACTGGAACCTGCAGCTCACGATCGCGGAGCTCGCCCACTTCGTGCGCCCGACCCTGAACGTGATCGACGCCAGCCGCGTGCTGCTCCGCAATGGTCCCAAGGGAGGGAACCTCGACGACGTCGAGGCGCGCAACACGGTCCTGGCATCGATCGATCCGGTGGCGGCCGACGCCTACGCCTGCACGCTGATCGGGAAGCGTGCCGGGGACTTCGAGGCGATACGGATGGCGGCCTCGCTCGGGGTCGGCACGGCGGATTGGGCGAGCCTTCGACACCGCATCCTCTGAGTCCACCGCCTGCGACATGCGCCTGACCCGGCGAGCCAGCGCTCCCGCCGCATGACCACCGTCTCCTTGGGCCATGAGCTATGCTGTGCCCGTGCCGGGCTACGTCCCCATCACGTCCAAGGGGACCCCCCCTCCGACCGTCGCCTCCCCCCACCCTCCAGTCGATCACACCGCACCGATCGGCGCCATCGCACTCGTCTTCGTCATCGACGAAGTCTGGCTGCTGCAAACGTCCTTTCCCTTCGCTGCAAGTGCGGTGGTGGTGGTGACCCTCGCGAGCTGGTGGATCGTCGGGCGGCTCCGCAGGAAGATTCTCGCCGACCCCCGCGGTGATCTCGTCAAGGTGTTCGAGCTGTGGATTCTGGTGATCATCGCGGTCGCCGCGGGAGCCATCGCAGACGGGCTGGCGAGAGGTGCGCCCGCACAACGGATCCTGAAAGATCTTGCGACGGCGACGATGGGAGGGGCGCTGTTCGGTCTGATCCCGACGGGAGTGATCGGGCTGTTCTTGGGGAAGCGGGCAGCCGAGGGCGGAGCGGTTTCCCCCGCTTCCCGGGCCCGGCGGGCCATCGCTCTTGGTCCGTGGCGCAGCGCGGTCTCCTGCCTGTTCGTCGTGAACATCTTCGCCGTGATCCCCGTTCCCAAGCACTCCCAGAACCCGCTCTCCAGCGTCGGCTCGATCATCGCGCTCGCCTGCGCATTGCTGCTCGTCTACGTCATCGTCGCCCAACGGTACTGGCTGCTGAGCTCGCCGCCGAAGGTCGCGCAGGAGCACCGCGGGGGCGCCTATCGCGAAGCGGCTCCGGCTCCACCCCCTGCGGACCCGATGCCCGCGGGGGAGCGCGCCGCGCTGGCCTCGCGCGAGCTCCGCCGCGGCGTTGTCGCCCTGCTGCTGGCCCTCGTCGCGCTTGCCCTGCACGTCTGGTTGTTGCTCGGTTGAGGACGCGCAGCCCCCCATTGTCACAATCGCGCGCCGAACCGCCTTCGGGTTACCATCGCTTCTCCGCGGCCCATGCCGCGCACACGGAGGCAGCATGAACGTTCTCGTCGTTGGCATCGGCCTGCAGGGCAGGGCTGTCGTGCACGATCTCGATCGCTCGGGCAAGGTCGACCGCATCTTCGCTGCCGATCTCGATCCCGCTGCCGTGGAGCGGGCGCTCGCGCCTCTCGGCTGCACGCGCGCAACCGCGATGCGGCTCGACGTCGCCAATCACGACGCGCTCGGGCGCGCCATCTCCGAGAGCGGCGCCGGCCTGGTGGTGTGCATGGTGCCCCCGACGTTCCAGAAGGCGGTCGCACGCGCGGCGATCGAGGGGGGCGCGCACTTCGTGAGCAGCAGCTATACCGGGGAGGTCGCGAGCCTCGACCCGATCGCCCGCGACCGCGGCCTGGTGCTGCTGCCGGAGATGGGGCTCGATCCGGGGATCGACCTGGTGATGGCGCGCGCGGCGGTGGACTCCCTCGACGAGGTGCAGGGGCTGCACATGTACGGCGGCGGTTTCCCCGAGCCGGATGCCGCCGACCCGCCCCTGCGCTATCGCATCACCTGGACCTTCGAGGGGGTGCTCCGCGCCTATCGACGTCCCGCCCGCGTGCGTCGTGAGGGTCAGGATGTCGGGATCGAGGCCGGTCACATCTTCGACGAGGACAACGTGTTCTCGATGCGCGTGCCGGACGTGGGAATCCTCGAGGCCTATCCCAACGGCGACGCCCTGCACTACGCCCCGGTGTTCGGTCTCGGGCCCGCGGCTCGAGATCTGGGCCGCTTCACGCTCCGGTGGCCGGGCCACTGTGCCCTGTGGCGATCGCTGGTCGCGATGGGGCTGCTCGACGATGACCCGATCGATCTTGGGGGAGCGGACGTCGCGCCGCGGACGTTCCTGGCGCGGCTGCTGGAGCCGCGGCTGCGGTATCGCGACGATCAGCGCGATCTTGCGGTGCTGCGCGTG
>CAYMUE010000014.1:55721-57798 GCA_964393505.1 uncultured Polyangiaceae bacterium | reverse complement strand
GGCACCCTCGCCTGGGGCGAGGCGTACATCATGATGAGCTACGCGGCGATGTATCGTGCGACGAACGATGCCGCGTACCTCGTGAACCTCGCCAGCCACGCGCGCAGCGTGCTCGACCACCGCGACAGCGTGCTCGGCTGGAAGGACTACGCCGGCAAGAGCCGTCCCTGCTGGCAGTCCACCAAGTACTCCGACAACCAGGAGCCGGTCTGCTGGGTCGTACACTCCGGGATGATCACCTATCCCATGGCCGACCTCGCACGCATCGTCGCCAAGGACCCCTCCCTGCAAGTCCTGCCAGTGCCCTGGGGTGGCACCCTCGGCGAGGCCGCCCAGACGATCCTCGCCGCCGTCCTCGACACCGTCGCGACCCACGAGGCCGAGTGGAAGACCGGCCCTGGCTCCGGTGAAGGCTACTACCGGGGCGATCCATCCGCCCCCGTCGCTTCGGTCGCCGGCAAGGCGTTGCCGCTGAACCAGATGAACGCGATGGGCATGACCCTCGCGGCGATTGCCGACGGCGCCGGCAACGCGCAGGCCGAGCAGAAGGCGAAAGGGATGTGCGCCTACCTGCGGCACCGCATGACCGAAGACGGTGCGCGCATGGTGTGGACCTATTGGGGCGACGCCTGGACCGGCAGCAACGGCGAGGACATCTCCCACGCGGCGCTCAACGTCGAGTTCGCCTCGCTGTGCCATGCCCGCGGGTGGTTCTTCACCCAGGCCGACATGGTCCGCATCGCGCGCACGCTCTTCGAGAAGGTGCACATCGACTCGGACACGGCGTGGGATCGCATCGACGGAACGGGCGCGGGCAACACCTATCGCACGGCGGTGGGTCGTTGGCTCACGGTGGCTCCGTTCGATCCACGGGTGTGGGCTGTCGGAGCCAATGCCTACCGCAAGCCCGACACGTCCCCGAACGGCGGGGATCTGCACGCGCTGTCGCTCATCGCGCTGCACGCGCCGCCGGTGCGCGAGCACACGTTCTACACCGTGGACTGGCAGGATCTGGGCGATTCGCGCAAGGCCACGGCCAACGACGCCAACATCCTGATCTTGCCGCCGCAGCCCGCGCTGCGCTACGCGTTGAAGCTGCGCTACAAGGCATCGCGCGTCAGCTCCGTGCAGCAGTGGGACGGCACGGCTTACCACGCCAACATCCGGCTGGCTCCGGCCTCGACGCTCGATACGGGGTGGATCCCCTACGATCCGTCCATCTACATGGCGTACTCCGGCGCGAGCGCGCTCTACCAGTTCCACGACGCGTTCGTCGCGGGACAAGGGATCGAGGTCCAGGAGGCTGCTCCCGTCGTCGAGCCTTCGATCTCCACACCCACCCTGTCCGAGACCCAGGTCGGTGCTTCGGTCCAGGTGGTGCTCCAGGGCGCCGGAGATCCCCCTCTGCTCTGGTCCCTCGTCCAAGGCCCCGCCACTGCCACCCTCGACCTGCAGTCCGGAGCGCTGTCCTGGAGCGTGGCGCAGGTCGACGCGCCTCTGGCCTCGTTCACCGTGCGGTTGACCAACGACAGCGGGAGTGCCACCGCCACGTTCACGGTGCCGGTGCTGAAGCCCACCCTCCTCGACGGGGGCTCCGATTCGGCGCCTCCCGAAGATGCTTCGGGTGACGACGCAACCCACCCTGCGCAGGACGGCGCGTCGCCCGCGGAGGGCGGGCAGCCTTCGGCGGACGCCTCGGCGGATGCAAGCGTGCCTGGAGCGTTTGCATCGGCGGACGGAGACGACGGGTGCTCGTGTCGCACGGCGGGGCGGAGGAACTCCGCGACCTTGGGCTGGTGGGTGCTGGCGGGGTTGGCGGCGGCGTTGCGACGGCGCCGGTGGTGAATCAGGGCATGTAGGGCACGCACTCGCCCATCATGCAGGAGAAGTTGGGCCCCATGGCATAGCAGGAGTTGCCACACGAGCCGCAGTTGAGGCTGTCGTAGGAGAACATGGCCTCGCAACCGTCGTAGGGGTCCTTGTTGCAGTCACCTCTGCCCTGGAAGCACTGGGAGATCACGCACTTGTTGTCCACGCAGCTCCCCTGCCCCGGAGCCACACCCGGAAGCTGCTGGCA
>CAYMUE010000014.1:0-55621 GCA_964393505.1 uncultured Polyangiaceae bacterium | reverse complement strand
CGCCGCAGTTGTTGGGGTCGTGCATCAGGTCCACGCAGGTGTCGGTGCACAGGGTGCTGCCGCTGCCGCACTGGATCTTGCAGACGCCCGCGACGCATGCGGTGCCGGGGTTGCAGACGTTGCCGCAGGCTCCGCAGTGGGTGTTGTCGGACTGGAGGTTGACGCACGCCGCTCCGCACTGCTCGAGGCCGGGAACGCAGGAGATCTCGCAGGTGCCCTTGGAGCAGGCGGTGCCGGGGTCGCAGTCGTTGTCGCAGGAGCCGCAGTGGGCGTTGTCGGTCTGGAGGTTGACGCACGATGCGCCGCACTTCTCGAGGCCCGCTGCGCAGCTCACGGCGCAGGTGCCGTTGGAGCAGACGGTGCCGGGTTCGCAGGGCTTTCCGCAGCCGCCACAGTGGGCGTTGTCGGTCTTGGTGTTGACGCAGGTGTCGCCGCACTTCTCCAGACCGGTCTGGCAGCTCAGGGCGCAGGCTCCGTTGGTGCAGACCGTGCCCGGATCGCACGCCTCGCCGCAGCCGCCGCAGTTGGCGTTGTCGCTGTCCGTGTTGACGCAAACCCCGTCGCACGCGGTCAACCCGGTCTGGCAGGTGATCGTGCATGCGCCGTCCACGCAGATCTCGCCTGCCCCGCACGCCTTGTCGCAGCCTCCGCAGTGGAAGCGGCTGGTGTTCGGATCCACGCAGTAGCCGCCGCACATCTCGAAGTCCGTGCGGCAGGTCAGCTCGCACTTGCCCGCAGCGCAGATCTCCCCTGCAGCGCAGGCCTTGTCACAGGAGCCGCAGTGCAGGTTCTCGGTCTGCAGGTTCGCACAGATGCCGTCGCAGTCCTCGAGCCCCTGCTGGCACGTCACCATGCACGCGCCGCCGGAGCACCTCTCTCCCGCCTTGCAGTGATGCCCGCACTGCCCGCAGTGCTCGTTGTCGTTCGACAGGTTCGCGCACATCCCGCCGCAGTCGGCGAGCTGATCCTGGCAGCTCAGCGCGCAGGTGCCCGCCGAGCACACCTCTCCCGGCTTGCAGGCATGGCCGCAGTCGCCGCAGCTCTCCACGCTCGTGCGCGTGTTGACACACGTGCCGTCGCAGTTCTCGAGCCCCTTCTGGCAGGTCAGCGCACAGCTTCCCATCGAGCATACCTGCCCGGCCCCGCACACGTTCCCGCACGCACCGCAGGCACCGCGCTCGGTGAGCAGGTCGATGCACATCCCATCGCAATCCGTGAGGCCTTGCTGACAGCTCAGGGCGCAGGCGCCCGCGGAGCACACCTGCCCCTCGTCGCAGACCGTCCCGCACGCACCGCACGAGGTCCGCGACGTCTTCAGGTTCTCGCAGGCTCCCTTGCAGTCCGTCAGCCCGTACTGGCACGACGCCCGGCATTCGCCGCGAGAGCACACGTTCGCGGTGCCGCAGGCGGTCGAGCAGGAGCCGCAGTAGGCCGGGTCCTTGGACAGGTCCACGCACACCTGTCCGCAGGCCACCATCCCGTCGGTGCAGCTCGGGCCTCCCCCGCCCTCCGAATCACCGGAACCGCACGCTGCGACGAGCAGCCACGTTGCGCAGGCGAGCGATCCTCTGACGAACCTGACCCAACCACTTCTGCGATGGTCCATGCGTGCCTCCAGCCCAGGATGTGCCCGAACATACACCATCCCCGCCGGGGCCTGCGTCGCCTCCGCGCGTTTCCAACCGCACCTTCTGCCGCGGCCCTGCCACGGATGCCATGCCCCAAGCGTCAGAAGATGCACGGGGTGCGAGCGGTCGCTTCACCGAAACACCGTGACGCGGAGCAGGGGCCGGGGCTGGCAGAGGGATTGCAAAGCTCGCGCGAGAGGGGTCACGTGGACGACGACCAGGACGACATCGAGATTGCCGACAGCGAGGTCCCGGACGGGCATCCCTGGCGCACCACCATCCTGCCGCCGATGCCCACCTGGATGGCCGAAGGCAAAGACCCCCCGCAGGATGCGATCGTTCGCAGCAAAAAACGCGCCCGATCCGTCGTTTTCGAGTTCGAGTCCATCGCCGCGCACCAGTCCGATCCCGTCGCATCGGGCGAAGCGTCGGAGGTGCGCACCGTGCTGCAACCCCTGTCCCCCCGACGCCGCAATCGCGTGGCGTGACCCCTGCTCACCTCACGCCCTCGCTCACCTTCACCCCCTCGCCGTCCGTCTCCCACGTGATCCCCCCCAGCTCGTCGGTGCGAAGCAGCGGAATCCCCCTGCTCCGAAACGTCTCCAGCGTGGTCGGATGCGGATGCCCGAAGCGGTTGCGAACCCCGCACGACACCACCGCGAGCGATGGGTTCACGGCATCGAGAAACTCGGCGCCCGACGACGTGCGGCTCCCGTGGTGACCGACCTTGAGCAGGTCGGCGCGCAGCAGCTCGCGTGAGGAGGCCAGCAGCCGGTGCTCCTGCTCGTGCTCGGCGTCGCCGACGAGCAGCGCGGATCTGCGACCGAGGGTGAAGCGCAGCACGATCGAGTTGTCGTTGGCGGAGCTCGACGGATCCATTTCTGGACAGGGACCCAGCGCGCGGACTTCGGCAGCGCCGAAGTATTTCGGGCTACGACACAACTCCTCCGGGCGGACGATGCTGACGCTCCGGGCGCGCAGCCCCTGCACCAGCCCGCGCCAGGCCGGGCCGACCTCGTCGAGATCGCCTTGCCCGTTGTCCCAGAACTGCCCCACCCGCAGCGCAGGCAGCGCGGACGCAAGGCCGATCAGGTGATCGGGGTGCGGGTGCGTGAGGACCGCGACCTCGACCCCGCGACGCCGTCGCGCCCGCATCACCGGACCAATCACCGTGCGCCCGGGATCGACCGGGCTTCCCACCGCTCCCCCTCCGTCGATCAGCATCGCGGAGCCGTCGGGGAGATCCACCAGCGCCGAGTCCCCCTGGCCGACGTCGAGGAAAGAGATGCGCAGCAGGTCCTTGGGGGTTCCCGCGCGGATCGCGGCGAGCTCCGCGACGAGCCATGCGGCGACCGCAGCGAGGGCGATGGGGATGCGCGCGCGTTTGGGCCGGCAGGCGATCAGGGCGGCGGCGACGCCAAGGGTGACGAGCTGCCAGGGGGTGGGTTGCGGGACCGGGAGGTTGGCCCAGGAGACCGCGGCGCCTGCACGCGCGATCGTGCGCACGGCGATCAGGCTCATCGACCCCAGCCAGGCCACGCCGCGCTCGGCGTGAGGGAAGGGCGCGAGGACCGTGTGAACGAGGCACGCGGGGAGCGAGACGGCTTCGCCGATCGGCACGGCGACCACGTTCGCCACCACGCCGACCGGGGACAGCGTGGGGGACAGCGTCATCAACCAGGGCGTGCACGCGAGGGTGGCCGCGAGGGTGCACGACACCGGACCGCGTGCCCAAGACAAGGGAGGCGGGAGCTTCGCCATCCATCCGTCGAGCGGTCGCGACAGCACCATGAGCCCCGCAGTCGCCCCGGCCGACAACCCGAAAGACGCGTCGAAGGACGCAAGAGGATCGGCGAGCGCGCCGGCCAGCAGAGACAGCGCGAAGGCGCGCGCTCCCGACGGGTGCCGTCCCAGCGCGCTTGCGAGCAGCGCAGCGGTTGCCATCCACGCCGCGCGACGTACGCTCCCGCCCGATCCCGCGAACTCCGCGTAGGCCCACAGCAGGGGGATTCCGGCCGCGGAGGCGAGCCGGCCGACGTCGAACCTGCCGGCCCAGCGCTCGACCCTGCGCAGCAGGGCGTGCAGCACGCTCACCACGCCGAACACGGCGATGGCGACGTGGGTGCCGGAGACCGCGAGGATGTGCGAGAGGCCCGCCACGCGGAAGGCCTCGGAGTCCTCGGGGTCGAGGTCGTTCTCCCCGAGAACCAGGGCTCGCGCCATCGGCGCTGCGCCCGGGGGATAGGTCGCGTCGATGCGGCGCCGCACGTGCGCACGCGCGCGGTCGATCCAGGCTGCGGGCGAGCGGCTGCGCTTGATCACGCGCACATCGACGACGCCTCCGCTGATCAGCGTTCCCTGCCTGGCGGCGCCCCAGCGCTGCTGGGAGGCCCCCTCGTTGCGGAAGACCTCCACGACGCCGAGGGTGCCGATGACGAAGCACGCGTCTCCGCGGGATAGTTCGTCGGACGAACCATACAGGCGGAGGCGGGTCCCAGGCCGGATCGTCCCGCCTCCTTCGCACTCGAGCTCGTCCGCATCCGCCGCGAACACGTAGCCATCGCGTGCGCGCGACGGGATGCCCGCCACGCGCACGGTGCCCGCGCATCGGGCCGGGGCGCCGAGCTCGCGCCAGGCGACCTCCCGCCGCTGCTCGAAGTCGCGCAGGGCAGCGGATGTACGCCACGCAGCGAGGCCGATGAGGATGACGGCGAGGGTCGTGCGTGCGGCGCCGAGGTTCTTGTGAAGCAGCACGAGCGTGGCGAGGGCGCCGGTGGCGACGGCGATCGGGGCTGCGGGGAGCAGGCCACCGGTGACCCAGGCGAGGGCGGCGACGAGGACCGAGTCGAGCATGCCGGCCTCGCGTAGCAAATGGCGGGCCGCCACCTGGCTGGTTCGAAGTCAGCAGAAAACACGACGTTTTCTGTCGAAGAGCGGGAGGCGAAAAGTGGCGGAGGTGGTGGATCGGGTGGCGGCCGCCACCCCCCTCCAGCCCTCCGACCGGGTCACCTCACCCTCGAAGAGAACCTCCGGAGGCCGGTCCGAAGAGCAGCGACGTCGCACTCTCAGTGCTCGTGGTCGTGCCCCTCGTGCTTCGGGACCATCGAGCTCAGATCGAAGACCCGCCGACCCATCGGCGGCACCGCATGGAACATGAGCAGCGGCGTGTCGGCCTTGCGGAACTGGTACTCGAACCGTCCGTACAACAGCGTGTAGCGCGCCCTCGGGACCGACGGCAGGAACGCCGGCGCCAGATCGTCGAGCTTCCCAGGCCAGGTCCCATGCTTGTCCCTGTACTTCCCCAACGCCTCGATCAGCGCCGGAGCCCGTCGCTCCGACATCGCCTGATGCTGAATCACCGTCGCCAGTACCGCCAGCAACACCCCGACGAATACCCCCATCGTCGCGAAACCCTCTGCAATGCGACGTCGCTCTCCCGAGACCCCGCGCACGATCGACACCACTCCGAGGATGATCGCCGCGAGCAGGGCCAGCATCGCGAGACCGCCCTGTCCGATGACCCAGGCATCGACGACGTAGACGATCGCTGCTGCAACGAGCTGCCAACGCTTCCAGATGGGTCGGGAGGGCATGGTGGTTGGGTATCGCCGAGGCGCGAGGAGGGCAACCCTGCAGGCGGGGGGGAACGAGAAGGACCGCGTTGGACCCGCCGGATTCCGATCCTCGAGGCAGCAGAGGCTACGGAGCTTGCTTCTGGGAGGTCGAGGGAGGGACGGCGGCAGTGGCGGCCGCGGCGGGAGGGGCGGATTGCGTGCGAAGCAGTGCCGAGGGGGGCTCGATTCGGTGCTCGCGAAAGGCCTCGGCGACCCGGAGGTGGACGTCGGACTCGAAGGGCTTTTCGTACTTGCAGTCGAAGACGTAGGGTCTCGCCTTGATGTGGAAGGCGACGTAGTTCTGGATGATGATCTGGCGGGCGAAAACGGGAATTGGCTGGGCGAGGAAGACGTAGGGGCTGGTCAGGCAGGCTTCCCGGACCAGCTCCACGGCGAGCTTCACGTCCTGATCGATCCCCACGTAGAAGTCCATGGCCACCTGCATCTCGAGCGCCCCGTAGTTGCCGCTCGAGGTGACGTCGGTGAAGACTTTGTTGTTGGGGATGGTGATGATGTTGTGATCGAGCGTGTTCATGCGCACGCTTCGCAGGCCGATCTTGATGATGTCGCCGTACTCGCCGCCGTAGGCGACGCGGTCCCCGACCTGGAAGGGGCGGTCGAACATGATGGTGACGCCGGCGACGAACGAAGCGACGAGATCGCGCAGGGCGAAGCCGACGGCGAAGGCGAGGGCGCCGCCGATGACGGTCAGTGCCGTGGGGTCGAGCCGGAGGCTGAGGGCCACCGACGCTGCGATGGTGCCGACATACAGAAGGAACCGGATGGCCGTCTGGAACTTCTGAATCGCAGGGCGACGGTTGGTGAAGCGCTCGGCCAGCCGATCCCCGAGCTCGTCCACGACCTTGATCAGGAAGAGCGCTCCGCTGGCGATCAGGATCGAGACAGCGACCCCTCCCCAGCGGATGAACTGCGCCAGCTTGCCGATGTCGGGCGCGTCCTGCGCGAGAGCGGGCGTCGCCGTCAGCACGATCGCGCAGACCACGGTCGCCTGGAGTCGTCGCATCGGGATCCGCGCAGTCATGGGCCCTCTCATTCCGACACCAGCAGATGGCGTCGCTCCAACAGCACCAGGACCGGACGCAGCCAGCGCCACGGAACCTGCACCACCCCGTCCCTTTGCAGCAGATAGCCGTTGGCCTCCCCGAAGCGCACCGCGTTGCTCACCTGATCCTCGGTCAGCCGCGTGATCCGCGCGATGTCCCCGACAGTTGCTTCCGGTGTCTGCATGATCGCCCGCAGGATGAACAGCGCAGCGTCCGGCAGCCCCTCCATCACCTTCGAGCTCGGCACGTCCATGGGCCGCACACGAATGGACCCGTCCTCCGCCTCCATGAGCGACGACCGCCACACCTCCAAGGCAACGGCCGGACACCCACGCGCGTAGTCCCAGATCATTCGCACGTAGCCGGAGCGCTTCGCATCCAGAGCTTCGAGACGATCGATATCGTCAGCTCCGGGGGGCAATCGCTCCAGCAGGTCCTCGAACGACGGGTCGATACCTGCGAGCTTGTCGCGGATCCGGATGAGGTCGGCGATCTGCCCCTCGGGCCACGGGGCAAGCCGGAAGAGGCGATCGAACAGCGGTCGGGAATCGCGAGCGCGGCGCAGGAAAGGCCAGACGACGGCATCGACGGCGAAGACCCAGAGGGTCTTGTCACTGTTCTCGCGAGCGAGCAACAGCACGCGATCGAACAGCGCTAGACCGCCGATCCCCGGCCTCGTGAGCCCCTGAGCGTCGTCCAAGAGCACGCACGAGGGCCTGGCTTCGAGGAGCTTCCGCAGATCGTCGGGATCGCCGATCCCCGGGGCGCTCACGAACGCGGCGTCGCGGGCGACGCTGCCGAGCTGTCGGAGCAGGGAGGTCTTGCCGAACCCCCTTGCGCCGATGACGGCGACCACGCCTCCGCGGCCCGCCCGAAGCATCCCCTGCAGGGTGGAACGAGCTTCGTCCGCCGGACACGCGAGCCACTCGCAGTCGAGACGATCAGGAGCGAGGACGTCGGAGACAGCCTGGCTCACAGGCTTGTACTTGTCTCGCGTGGAGCCGTCCGAGAGGCGCTCCAGGCCCCGCTTGAACAGCCATGCGTGTGCTCTTCGGGCGTATTCGAGCCCTCCGAGCCACGTTCTGCCCACCCGTGCGACCCGAGCGGTCATCAGGTTGGCGGCGCCGACCATGGCCGCCAGGAGGCTCACCCAGCCAGTGCGGTGTTCGAGCAGCCACCGCTGCAGCGTGGTCTTCCTGCGCAGACGATCCAGACGGTTGAATACGGTTTCGCGCCACCATCCGACGAGGACGAGCAGCACGATGATCGAGGCGATCCAGCAGCTCGAAGCCACCCAACTGTGGATCGTGCCCTCGCCCACCGCACGGGATGTCAACACCAGCAGGAGCCCCAAGCCGACGGCGACGCGTCCCACAAGGCGCAGGGAGCGGAGGCGCAGGGCGCTGAGGGACCGCGTGTCGGACTTCGGTTGTGGTGTGTTGGCGTGATCCGCCAAGGCGTTGATGGCGTTGACGATCGTGGCAGCGCCGAGCGACCAGCCGGCGATCGCCACCACGATCTGGACTTCGAACAGGGCGCGCGTGGACGGTGTCATGATCCACATCGCCACGGCGAGGACCAGGAGCCATTCGACGGAGCGGTGTGTGGAGCGCAGGACGCCGAGCGTCTTGCTCCACAGGCCCGGCGAGCTGCGCGGCGACTCGCGGTCCGCTTCCGCCGCGCGGGCCGCCAGCCCCTCGAGCACCTTCGGAGCACGCCGCATGGTCCAGACCGTCAGCAGCAGGAGCACGACCCAGGGCACGGCCTTGAGCGCCACCATGCCGAACCAGCTTCCCGACAGCGCGTTGCTGCGGACGTCGCGGAGCCATTCCCGGGTCTGCTTGCCGTGGAGCCGGAACATCAGGCTGAGGTGGCGGGCCTCGGCGCGAGCCTGATCGAGTCCCGCGGCGGTGAAGCCGGTCAGGTCGCCGCGTCTGGCCGAAGACAGATGCGGCAACAGCGCGAGCCGCTCCCGATTGAGGGTGTTGATCTCCTCGAGGAGGGCCGACGCCCTGCGCTTTCGAAGCGCCTGCTCCTCGGCCGTCACCTGCTGGATCATCGCTCCCGCCTCGAGCCTGCGCTTGCGAGCGGCGTCCGTTGCGACCGTGGACGGCACGTCGTCGAGCGGGTCGGCCCCCAGAGCGGGAACCTGCGATTGCCCTGCCTCCAACACTTCAAGCGCCTCCGACAACTCGGTGCGCGATGCCCGCAGCGTCTTGCGGAGCGCGTCGTAGGTGGCATCGGCCTCCTGCGGTCCGGCATCCTTGGCGTCTCGTGCCCGACGCTGCCAGGCCAACACCAGCTCGCCCCTCGCCGCGAGATCGTCCTGCTGCGACGTCAGCCGTTCCCGGTAGAGAATGACGGCCTTTTCGACGCCCATGAGGCGGGCCATCTCCTCGTTCACCAGTCGCTCGGCTTCTGCCCTGGCCTCGCGTGCCGCATGGAGCAACCGCTGACGTTCCTCTTCGGCCTCCCGGGCCTGACGGTCCGTTTCGGACTCGACCGGACGGGCTGCAACGCGTCGAGCCTCGTGGGCCTCGAACAGCTTCGCTCGACGCTCCCGCGGCAGCTCATAGAAGGCCAGTCGTGCCCGATCCAACTCCAGCCTCGCGAGCCACACCGCGGCATTGGGTGCCGGAGTACTCGCGCTTGCCGACGACGCCGGAATGCGAGCTGGCGCGCGGCGGTCCGCAGGCCGCCCTGTGCCCGCGTCTGTTGCCAGATCGAGCATCGCGGTGATCCGCGCCCTCTCGACCAGCACCGCCTCCTCGTCATCGATGTCGATGTCGAACAGCGCACGCGGCTCCACCTGCACGTCGAGCGATCCGTCGAGCAGCGCCCGGATCCGGTCTGTGCGCGGATCCTCCACGATCCGCGCAGCGTCCGCGCCTCCGTCCGATGGAGGCAGGCCGGCGTCCTGGGCGATTGCGGGCACGGAAAGAGCGAGTCCCGCGACGATCCACGCGCACGTGGTGCGCAGGGATCCGGAGCGGATCGCTGCCGGGCTCGTGCCACCACTCCCTCGCCAGCGTCCTTCGTCGGGCTTGCCTGCGTCCATTCGCGGCATGTTCGAGTCCATGCTGCGCAGTGTCAATCCCGGCCGCAGACGCCATCGGGCTGCGGCCCTGTTGCCGACTGGCGTCTTCGGGTGCTGCTCAGAGCTCAGCGAATCCGGACGGAAACCTCGACGCCGGGGGGTACCATCGGCCTCCCTTCGAGCAGCGATCGCAGCAGACCCTCGCGACGGTAGCTCGGAGGGAGCTGCGCGAGCGATACCATTCCGCAGCGTGTTGCGCTGCCGCCGACGCGGAATCGAGGGACGAGAGAACCCGCGACGTCGCCATCGAAGAGCCCCTCGCGCGTGAAAACCGGCGCCCGATCGCCCCCTGCGTTGCGCGCAGCGTCGACCCAGACGACCTGCGCGTCTTCGATCCTGACGAGCATCACGGGGCTCGCGCCGACGGCCAGCACCTTGGAGCCTGCGTGCCACGCCAGCGAGCCCGCGCCCTGATCGATCGCGAGCTGCAGCCGCGCCGTCGCCGCATCCCACACGCGGACGCCGGACTCCGGGCTTGCAGCCGCGAGCCAGCGGCCATCGGGGCTGTACGCGATAGCTCGTGACCCGACCGGTCCTTCGATGACCGCGACCGTCCGGCGCGTCGCCGTCTCCCAGACCCGGATGCGCCCGGTGTCGGTCTCGGTGCCCGCCATCTGAGAGGCGTCGGGCCGGAACGCGATCGCGGACAGCGGCCTGTCGGCCGCCAGACGCCCCAGCTCCTTGCCGTCCTTCGCGCGACGCAGGGTGAGTTCCGGCAGCGCGCCAGCGATCGCCTCCAGGTGACCGTCGGCGCTGACCGCGGAGGCCCCCGCGGGGTTCGACGCTGCGGCCCGGGCGATCGCGAGGCGATCGCTCCCGCGATCCCACGTCACGACCATGGAGCGAGGCGATGCGGCCACCTCGAAGCGCTTGCTTCCCGAGGCGACGTCCCACACCTCCAGGTCACGGCTTCCCACCGCGAGCAGCGATCCCCCGGGATCGAACGCCACCGTGGCCGACGTCCGATCGGCCGAGGCCCAGGTGCGGACCGCGCTGCCGTCGCTCGCCCGCCACACGCGCGCAGAGCCGTCGTCGAATCCCGCTGCGATCCACTCGCCGCCCGAGCTCCACGAAAGCTCCTGCGCGCCGGCACCCGCTTGCGCGCGCGAAAGCTCGACTCCCCGCTTCGCGTCCCAGATCACGATCATCCCGTCTTCACCCGCGGAGGCGAGCGCGCTGCCCCCGGGCGCCCACGCCAGCGTCGTGACCGCCTTGGCGTGCGCCTCGAGCGCGAGCAGCGGTGTCCAGCTTCCGGTGCGTCGCACCTGGACCTTGGATCCCGACGCGCAAGCGAGAAGGGTCCCATCGCGGCTGAAGGCCAGCGCATGGACCGCGGCGGGCAGCCCCGCGATTTTTCCCCGCACCCTGCCGGAGCCCGCTTCGTAGACGAACACCGCGGCGTCCTGTCCACCCGTGAGCAGCAGGCCGCCGTCGGCGGTGTACGCCAGCGAGTGCACGGGGCCGTCATGATCGTGGCGCGAGGTCGTCAGGTGCAGCCGATCGAGGTCCCACACCTCGAGGGTGCCGTTCCAGTTGGCGACGGCGACGGAGCGACTGTCTGGGCTCCAGGCGATGCGCACGGGGTCGGTGTCGCGGGTGCGCAGGGTGGCGCGCGCGGCGCGATCGGCGGGGCTCCAGATCCGGAGGCCGTCGGGGCGGGTTGCGGAGGCGAGCAGGGAACCGGAGGGGCTCCAGGAGAGGGACGCGATCGCGGTGGAGTGGCCGGTCTGGGGGACGAGCTCCGGTATTCCGGCGATGGTGGCGGCAGCGGGGGGCGAGGGCGGGAGGGCGGAGAGAGAGGCGGGAGGTGAGGGAGGGGGAGCCTGGCGGGGGAGTGCAGGGGGCGGGGTGCACGCGGAGCACGCGAGCGCGAGAAGCGGGAGCAAGCGGGCGGAGCGCATGGCGGAGCGGGTACATAGCACGCGCAGGCCGGACGCGACCCCTTCGCAACCCGACGAATTGGAGCGACAATGCAGCCGCCGTGCGGGGGAGCCGCGGCGAGGGTGGAATTGCTCCCCGTGGAGGGAGCAGGTCCATGACGCAGTCCGCGGTTCGTCAAGGCGACGAGTTCGAGTTCAACGACAGCCACAACATGGTGTTCGACGGTCTGGCGCGGTGGATGAAGATCGTCGGCATCATCGAGATCGCCCTGGGCGTGATCTACGCGGTCCCGGCGGTGGCGGCGCTGCTGGTTCTCAACACACCGGTGGTGGTCATCGCGGTGCTGCACATCGCGGTGGTGGCGATGATGGGGTTGTGGACGATGCGGGCGGGGGGGCACGTGCGGGCCATCGCGCACACGGAGGGCGACGATCTGCGTCACCTGATGGAGGCGATGGAGGGGCTGAAGAAGCTCTTCCTGCTGCAGGGCGTGGTGTTCGTGATCCTCGCGGCGCTCACGGTCGCGGCGTTCTTCTCGAGCGGGCTGAACGCCATGCCGAAGGTCCTCTGAAGATTCGCATCACGAACAATCCGAGTCACGCTCGGATGTCGTACTGGTACAGCACGCACTCGATCGATCCGTTGTTCATGCGGTTGCGCTTGGCGGGGCGCAGCGACAGGAGCTTCTCGAACGCGGGGTCGCCCTGCAGCAGCACCACGCGCGATCCCTTGCACGCGAGGAGCCGCTGGCGGAACGCGGCGTACAGCTCCTGCTTGTCCGACGCATCGAGCCTCTCTCCGTAGGGGGGGTTGGCGATGACGACGCCGTCGAGCACCGGTTCCATGTCCCGGGCGTTGCGCTGCTCCACGCGCACGGCGCCGCCGAACCCCGCGGACCCGAGGTTCTCGCGGGCCAGGCTCACGGCAGCGGGATCCGCGTCGGCTCCGCTGATGCGCAGCTCCGGCGGCGCCACCACCTTCGCCAGGGCCTCGGCGCGCAGCTCCCCGAGCCTCGCCGCGTCGAATCCAATCCAGTGCTCGCATGCGAAGCGACTCCTCCACGCCGACGGCGGCGTGCGCGTCGCGATCATCGCGGCCTCGATCAGGAGCGTGCCCGAGCCGCAGAACGGATCGTGCAGGGGGCGGCTCGCCTCCCATCCCGACTGAAGCACCATGGCCGCGGCGAGGTGCTCACGCAGGCTGGCGACGTGCTGGCCGACCCGGTACCCGCGCATGTGCAGCGGATCCCCTGCTGCATCCAGCCCGACCGACAGCCGACGGTTCTCCAGGTAGCAGTACACGTGGACGTCGGCGTGGGCCACGTCCACATCGGGACGCCGGCCGCACCGCTCCACGAAGGCGTCGCACACCGCGTCCTTGACCCGATAGGTCCAGAACCTCGAGTTGCGCACCAGCGACGAGTGCGCGTTGAACGTCACGCGGAAGGTCGCCGACGGGTCGAAGTGCGCAGCCCAGTCGAGCTCCCGGACCACGTCGTAGATGTCGGCCTCGTGCTCGATGGTCTCGAACGCCAGCTCGCGGATCACCCGAGAGGCGCAGCGCAAGTACAGAAGCGCACGGTACATGTCGTCGGCCGTGCCGCCGAAGCGCACCCTGCCCGGCTCCACGCGCGCCGCGGTGATGCCGAGCCCTGCCAGCTCGCGCGAAACGACCGTCTCGAGACCGACCCCGATGGTGGCGTACAGGTCGAGGGACATGGTTGCTCTTGTAGAGCACCGGAGGGCGGCGAGGAACGGCCCAGCGCGACACCCGGTCGGTTTCCCGCGAGGGACCGGCATGGCGCGGCAGGGGTGCGCCGCGCGCAACATGGACGGGTCTCGGGCGAGGGTGTAGCCTGGAGCTTTCCGGCACATCGATTGTCTTCGACCGATGCTTCCCGCCTCCTTCGCCCACCGATTGCACCTTGCCGCCCTCGCCGCGATCGGCATCGCGCTGGCCGCCGGGCCGGCCTGTGTGGACATCGTCGGAGTAGAGAACCTCAGCGCCGCACCACAGCCGGGCGCAGGGGGGGCCGATGGTGGCATCGACAGTTCGATCCACACCGGGGGCAGCGCTGGCGCAGCGGGCTTTTCGGGAGGGGCAGGGCAGCCGGACGCCGCCGGGAACGACGCGAGCCAGGAAGCGGCGCTCGACGCGGTCTCGGAGGAGCTCCCCGATGTCCTCGGCGAGGGCGGGGATGGGCCCGAGGACGCGTCGGACCCGTGTCCGGTGGGTCGTCCGGTGCAGGGGACGCAGTGCACCGGCGTCCTGGAGTGCTCGTACGACGCGTGTGATCTGGCCGAAAACACCTACGCGCTTGCGGTTTGCCAGGGGGGGCTCTGGGCCGTGTTTGCGCAACCGTGCGCGGAGTACCCCTGCGGCCCGGCCCCATGCACCTACCCGCGCGAGCTGTGCGTGTACGCGTCCGGGGTTCCGACCGCGTGTGCGAAGAACGACTGCATCTCACCTTTGGGCTTCGGGGCGAGCTGCACGTGTGCCGGTGACGCATGCAAGTTGGTGCCGAATACCACGTGCCTCCCGGCAGGAACCGCTTCGTTCTACGTGAGCTGCACGCCCTGAAGGTTGGCGGCGGGGGGCCTGGTGCGTCGCGGCGCGATGGCGCGGAGCGTCGCGTTCCCGACGGTTCCCAAGCGGCGCGGGCGTGATACACCAGGGGAGCTGGCCCCGGCGACGCTGCCGGCCGGCCGATTCGTCATGACCGACCCGGCAACCCAGGTCCAACCCGCTCGCATCATCGAGTTCTGCGACGTCTGCAAGGCGTTCGGGCCGAAGGTCGTGTACTCGGGGCTGAACCTCGAAGTGTACGAGGGGGAGACGCTGACGATCATCGGCAGATCGGGCGTGGGCAAGAGCGTGATGCTGAAGCTGCTGATCGGGCTGCTGGTGGCCGACAGCGGGTCGATCCGGTTCAAGGGACAGGAAGTGACCCGGATGACCGACCGGCAGCTCGGTACACTGCGAACGCAGATCGGGATGCTCTTCCAGGGCGCCGCGCTGTTCGACTCGATCTCCGTCGGAGAGAACGTGGCCTACGGCCTGCGGGAGCACTTCCGGCGTCAGATGACGGAAGAGGAGATCCGCAAGCGCGTGGAGTGGTCGCTGGCCCTGGTCGGGCTGCCGGGCATCGAGTGGATGCGTCCGGCCGACCTGTCCGGCGGCATGAAGAAGCGGGTGGGGTTGGCGCGGGCGATAGCAGTGCGACCCGACGTGATTCTGTACGACGAGCCGACGACGGGGCTCGACCCGATCAACACGACGCGGATCAACCACATGATCGTGGGGCTGAAGAGGGCGTTGGGGATCACGAGCATCGTGGTGACGCACGACATGGCGAGCGCTTTCAAGGTGAGCGATCGCATTGCCATGGTCTATCGCGGGCGGATTGTCGCTTCCGGCACCCCGGACGAGATCCAGCGCTCCCAGAACAAATCCGTGCAAGACTTCATCCGGGGCCACGCCCCGGTCCAAGAGGACGTCGAAACCCTGCTTTCCACTTGAGAAGTGGCGCTTGCTTGCTGGAGCTCCGAGATGCCAGTCGGACGTGAACTCAAGGTCGGCTTCTTCGTCCTCATCGGGCTCGTCGTCGTCGGCCTGGTCGTATTTCTGATAGGCGACGAGCGTCGGATCTTCTCGCGCAGGGTCACGATCACGACGAGCTTCAGCGACGTGCAGGGGCTCAAGATCGGGGCGCCGGTGCGGATGGACGGCATCGACGTGGGTGCGATCACGGACGTGGGGCACTCCGAAGACTTGAACGACAAGCGCATTCACGTGCGCCTGAGCGTGGTGCGCTCGGAGGCGGCGCGTCTTCGCACCGACGCGAAGGCGAAGATCAGCAACAAGGGGTTGCTGGGCGACAAGATGCTCGAGATCGACCCGGGGACGGGCCCGCATCGTCCGGTGGGGGACTCCACCATCGACGGCACCGATCCGACGGACTTTTCGAGCATGTTCACCGAGGTTGGAGCGATCACCAAGAAGACCGACTCGGTGCTGGGGCATCTGGACAAGGTGTCGGCGAAGCTGGCGGACGATGGGATGCAGGCGGATCTGCGTTCAGCGGTGAGCTCGGTGAACGTGATTGTGAAGAACATCGCGCATGGTGACGGCTACGTGAACCGGCTTCTGACGGACCGGGCGGAGGCGGAGCGGTTGTCTCGGGCGATTGAGAACTTCGAGCGCACGACGCAGGAGCTTTCGCAGGCTGCGGCGGACATTCACAGGCTGACGGCGCGGATCAACCAGGGGCCCGGGTTCGCGCACGACCTCATCTACTCCGACCAGGGGAGCAAGTCGGTGCAGCAGTTCGGCGATGCCTCCGGCGAGCTGGCGCTCACCCTCAAGGGGATCCGCGAGGGCAACGGTCTCGCGCGCGGGGTGATCTACGGCGACACCGAACAGCAGCAGATCGTGGGGAACCTCAACGCCATGAGCCGCGACATGCGCGACATCGTGGCCGGCGTGAAGGCGGGCAAGGGCACCGTCGGCGCCCTGCTGGTCGATCCGTCCGTGTACGAGGACATGAAGCTCGTGCTCGGCAACGTGCAGCGTAACGACGTGCTTCGGGCGCTGGTGCGCTATTCGATCAAGCAGGACGAGAAGAAGCCCGCCGCCGAGGTCAAGGATCCCGCGGCCAAATGAGCCGCCCGGCGCGGACCGTTTTCCGAACGTGACTTCGCGCTCCCGTCATCTACACTCTCCGCCATGCGTCGATTCGATCGCATCCTGAAGGTGCTCATCCTGTTCGGGGCGTTCGCCCTGTCCACGTGGTTCGCTCTGCAGTTCGGCTCCGGGGGGCTCTGGAAAGGCATCGAGACCGCCCACGCCGTCGATAAACGCACCGGCGCCAAAGAGAAGTACGACCTCACTCGCCTCGAGGCCGTCACCGCCACCATCCAGACCATCCGCGACAAGTATGTCGACCCCACCCGCGTCAAACCCCGCGACATGCTCCTGTCCGCCCTCAACTACGTCCAAAAGGACATCCCCCAGGTCATCGTCCTGCGCGAGGAAGGCGCCCAGGAAGTCACCGTCCGCGTCGGCCCCAACTCCAAGAAGTTCCGCGTCGACAACGTCCAGGGCCCCTGGGACGTCTCCGCTCACCTGCGAGAGGTCTTCACTTTCCTGCAGGACAACCTGCGCAACAGCCCCGAGGTCGACCTGCGCGAGGTCGAGTACGCAGCCTGCAACGGCATGCTCCGCACTCTCGATCCCCACTCGATCTTCCTGAGCCCCGAGGCCTACCGCGAGATGACGATCTCCACCCAGGGCGCCTTCGGTGGCGTCGGGATCGTCATCTCCATCCGTGACCAGCTCCTCACCGTCATCAAGCCGATGCCCGGCACTCCCGCCGGCCGTGCCGGCCTCAAGCGCCACGACCGCATCCTGCGCATCAACAACGAATCCACTCTCAACATGCCGCTCGACGACGCCGTGCGCCGTCTGCGCGGCGAGCCCGGAACCCCGGTCACCGTCCACGTCCAGCGCGAAGGCGCGTGGCCCGGCACCCGCCCCTTCGAGCTCAAGCGCGAAGTCATCAACGTCCAGTCGGTCGAGTCCCGCATGCTCGATGGCGACGTCGGCTACATCCGACTCAACCAGTTCCAGGCTGGCACGACCAACGAGCTCGACTCGGCGCTCGCGAAGATTCGTCGCGATGCCCCCAAGCTTCGGGGTCTTGTGCTCGACCTTCGCTCCAACCCGGGCGGCCTGCTCGACCAGGCAGCCAAGGTCGCCGACCGCTTCCTGCAGGGCGGCATCATCGTGACCACGGTGTCGGCCAGCGAGCCGCGCGACGAGAAGATCGCCAAGGGTCCCGGCACCGAGCCCGACTACCCACTGGTCGTCCTTGTCAACGCCTCCAGCGCCTCGGCCTCCGAAATCGTCGCCGGCGCCCTCAAGAACCACAACCGCGCCGTCATCGTCGGCGAACGCACCTTCGGCAAGGGCAGCGTCCAGCTCGTCTTCCCCGATATCACCCGCGACAAGGCCGCCCTCAAGCTCACCATCGCCCAGTACCTCACCCCCGGCGACGTCTCCATCCAGGGTGTCGGCATCACCCCGGACATCGAGCTCGACTCGATGACCGCAGACCTGGTGGACATGGATCTGTTCGCCTCGGGCAACCGCATGCGCGAGGGCGACCTGTCCAAGAGCCTCTCGAACAACCGCGCGGCGACGGGGCAGAAGCCCCTCGCGACGGTGCGCTACAACCTGTCGCGTGAGGATCGCGAGGCCTTGCGTGAGCGGGGCGGCGATCCGGACGACACCTTCGAGCTGGACTTCCCGATCAAGTTCGCGCGGGAGTTGGTGCAGAAGCTCCCCCCCGCGACGCCGCGAGCCGAAGCGGTGCGCAAGGCCGAGGAGTTCATCGGCGCCATGGAGCGCGAGGAGATCGGAAAGGTCAGTACCGACCTCGCACGCTTTGGCATCGACTGGTCCGAGCCTGCTGCGGGAACGGCACCGCCCGCAGCCTCCGAGCTCGAGGTCAAGATCGACACCGACCGCCCCAACAACGAGGTCACCGCCGGCGGCACCATCGCGCTGCGCGCCACCGTCAAGAACAACGGCAAGACCCCCATCCACCGCCTGCGCGCGATCACCAAGAGCGACAACGGCTACTTCGAAGGCAAGGAGCTGCTCTTCGGGAAGATCGAGCCGGGCAAGACCAAGACCGCATCGGCACCCCTCGGCTGGTGCGACATCGAAGGGCGCAAGATCGGCTCGACGGCTGCCATCCCCAAGAACGCTCGCCGCGTGTGCACCATCCCCAAGGACGCCTGGACCCGCGCCGATTGGGTCAACGTCAAGTTCGAAGCCGTCGGCGATCAGGCCCCCGCTCCGGCCGACGTCCAGATCTCCGTGCGCGAGCTTCCGCGCCCCACCTTCGCCTACGCCTATCAGGTCGTCGACAACGGCGAGGGCGCCAATGGCGACGGTCGCCTGCAGAAGGGCGAGGGGGTGACCATCCACCTCACCGTGAAGAACACCGGCAAGGGGCGTTCGTTCGAAACCCAGGCCAACCTGCGCAGCCTGTCCGGCGACGGCGTCTCGCTGCAGGCCGGGCGGTTCGACATCTCCAACATGAACCCGGGCGACGTCCGGTCCGTCGCCTTCACCTTCCAGGTCGGCCAGTCCGTGGCCGACAACGAGATCAAGCTCGACCTGACCGTGGGGGATCGCGACATCGGCGAGTATTCGACCGAGAAGCTCAAGTTCCCCATCGAGGCCCCGCTCGCCATCACGTCCGACAAGGGTGTGGCGAAGGCCGGCGCCCAGGGCGCCATGCTCCTGGAGGCTGCCCAGGCATCCGCGCGAGCATTCGGCAAGATCCCTGCGGGCACCGCCGTCACGCGTGTCGGGCGAGTCAACGACGTCGTGAAGGTGCAGATCGCGCCGGGCCGCTTCGCCTTTGTTCCGGCCGCCCAGCTCGCCGACGACGCCTCCGCAACCGCGGCAGAGACGGTGGCGTTCGAATCCCTGTTCAGCCACCAGCCCCCGAGCATCGAGTTCAAGGCGGCCTCGTTGTCGGTCCGCAACGGTTCGGTCAAGGTCACCGGGACGATCCAGGATCCCACGGCGCTGCTCGACGCGTACATGTTCGTCGGAGGACGAAAGGTTTTCTACCAGTCGGCCCAGGGCACGCCCGATCCGAAGACGATGAAGATCGAGTTCGACGCGCCGATGCGACCGGGCGCGAACGCCATCACCCTGATCGCGCGACACAGCTCGGACATCACGGCGCGTCGCGCGGTGATCGTTCGTCGCGACGGTCCGAACGGCGAAGTTCTGGCGACCCCGAAGGACGCAGACTACGAGTTGGCGGGCCCGGCGTCGCCCGGTGACCCCTGATCGTCCGCGGAGCATTCTCCCCACCGCAGTTGCTCCCCCCGAGTCTCTGACCCTGTCGGGGGAGCGACACACGTTGAAGCCGTTCTTTCGTGTGCCGGAATACCGACATCCGTGCGACGCCCGGCCGTTTCGCGCGACTTGTTCTGCTGCTTGCGGGTGGCCTCCCTCCGGGCGCGGTGCTAGGACCCAACCGCGCTCACGGCTCGCATGCAGACGGCTCGAGGACGTCACCGTCGGATGCGAGTGGAAGCACAGTCGGATCCCTTCAGGCCGTAAGGCATTTCCGTTTGACCCAATGTGTCGTTCCGCGATGTTTCTCCGGGCCCGGTTCCTTGCAGACCCGGAGCTGCTTGATCGTGGGAGGTATCGATGATCTCGCGCGCCCGTTCCCTTGCTTCCTGCCTCGTCCTGCTCGCCCTCGCTCCCCTCGGCTGCAAGCGAGCCGACTCGCATGAGAAGACCCCACCTCCCGCCGCCGACTCGGCGGCGGTGGCGGCTCCGGCTCCGACCTCGACCCAGGACGCGGCGGCGTCCCAGTTCTACGAGGTCGCGGCTACGGCGCAGGCGGCGCGCACCGCGCGGCTGTCGGCTAAGGGAGGCGGCATCCTGCGCAAGATCCGCGTCCGCGAGGGCGAGGTGGTCAAGACCGGGCAGGCCCTCGCCCAGCTCGACACCACCGACATCGCGATCCGCGCGCAGTCTGCTGCGGTGTCGCACGCGCAGGCAGTCGAAGCGTTGAAGAACGCGAAGTCGGATCTCGATCGGGCGGGCATGCTCTTCGATGCTGGGGCGCTGCCCGATCAGACGATCGAGAAGGCGCAGATGGGGTTGAAGATGGCGGAGCTGCAGGTGCAAGCCGCCAAGGTCGGGATGCAGATGACGCAGCAGGCGTTGGCCGACGCGACGCTCGTGGCGCCCTTCAACGGGGTCATCACCAAGGTGATGGCGGAAGAGGGGCAGATGATCACGCAGATGCCGCCGGTGATCGTCTTCGTCCTCGCGGACGTGGACACCTTGGAGGTGAGGGCGTCGATTCCGGAGCGACGGCTCGGGGCGGTCAAGGTCGGGCTCCCGGCGCGCGTCATCCTGCCTGCGGTGAACGCGGAGATCGAGGCCAAGGTGGATCGCATCGCGGAGGTGATCGATCCGATGACGCGTTCGGCGGAGGTCATCGTGCGGGTGGACAACCGCACGCGGAAGTTGCCGGCGGGGCTCTATGCGCGTCTGCGCTTCCCCACGGTTCCTGCGGAGGCCGGCGATCAGCAGCCCGCGGCGACCTCGGCTCCGGCAGCGGGTGACAAGCGTCTGCCCGAAGCGCAGCCGCCCGCCCCCGCGACGGCGTCTTCCACCGCTCCCCAGAACGCCGGGAGGTAACCGTGTTCTTCTCGGACCTATCGATCCGTCGTCCGGTCTTCACCATCATCTTGATGGGGATGCTCGCCCTCTTCGGGCTCATCTCGTACCCGAAGCTCGGCGTCGACCAGATGCCCAAGGCCGACACCCCCTACGTCTCCATCAAGGTCGTCTACGCCGGCGCCGACCCCGATGTCGTCGAGACCCGTGTCCTCAAGCCGATCGAGGACGCCTGCTCGACCATCTCGGGCGTCAAGAAGCTCACTGCCAGCGGCGTCGAGTCGTTCGGCATGATCTTCATCGAATTCGACATGGACGTCAAAGCGGACCGCGCCGCGCAGGACGTGCGCGACAAGATCGCGAGCGTCCAGAAGGACCTGCCCTCCGACGCCGATCAGCCCATCGTCGAGAAGCTCGACCTGGGCGCCATGCCCGTCGTGTCCCTCGTGCTCCTCGGCCCCCAGGGCGAATCCCCCGCGAGGATGACCTACATCGCCGATCGCAACGCTCGCAACCAGCTGCAGCGCATCAACGGCGTCGGCTCCGTCGACATCATCGGCAAGCAGGAGCGTGAGATCCACGTGACCGCGGATCCCGAGAAGCTCCGCACCTACGGCCTTACGCTGACCGATCTGCTGCAGGCCGTCGGCTACGGCAACGTCGATGTGCCGGGCGGCCGCATCACCACGGGAAAGACCGAGCTGCTGGTCAAGACCCACGCCGAGGCGGCGAACCTGGCCGAGCTGCGTCAGCTCGTGATTCCCACACAGACCGGCGCAATGCTCAAGCTGGGCGACCTCGCATCGGTCGAGGACGCCGCCGAAGAGCTGCGGACGAAGGCGGCCTACGACGGGCGACCTGCTCTTTCGCTGCTGGTCAAGAAGCAGTCCGACGCGAACACGGTTGCAGTGGCGGAGGCCGTCATCCGACAGATCCACGAAGGCGGCATCGACCTGCCCCAGGGCTACAAGCTCGAGGTCGTGCAGGACTCGTCGCGCTTCACGCGCTCGGCGATCGACGACGTGTTCTTCGATCTGGAGTTCGGTGCGTTCCTCGCGGTCGCGGTGATCATGCTGTTCCTGCGCGACTGGCGCGCCACCTTCATCAGCGCCCTGGCCCTGCCCACCAGCGTCATCGCGACCTTCGCGTTCATGAAGGCGATGGGCTTCACGGTCAACATCCTGACCATGATGGCGCTCTCGCTCTCGATCGGCATGCTGATCGACGACGCCATCGTCGTCATCGAGAACATCCACCGTCACATGGAGATGGGGAAGCCCGCACTGAAGGCCGCGGGCGACGGCGCCAAGGAGATCGGTCTGGCCGTTCTCGCCACCACGCTCTCCATCATCGCGGTCTTCGTCCCCGTCGCCTTGATGAAGGGCATGATCGGCCGGTTCTTCTTCGAGTTCGGCATGACGGTCTCCTTCGCCGTCCTGGTCTCGCTCTTCGTCTCCTTCACCCTCACGCCGATGGCGTCGTCGCGCATGCTCAGGCACAACCACCCGGGAGCGATCTCTCGGGCGATCGGAGCGGTGCTCGACGGTCTCGATCGGTTCTATCGCGGCACGGTGAGCTGGGCGCTGCGGCACCGGATCATCACCATCGGCTCCGGCGTGGCGGCGCTCGCCGGCGCGCTGGTACTCGCGAGCCGCATCCCCACCGAGTTCATGAGCCAGATGGACCAGGGTGAGGTCGACGTCGTCTACACGCTGCCGGAAGGGACCAGCATCGACGTCACCTACCAGCGGGGCGAGGCGCTGCGCAAGCTCATCGCCAGCGAGTTCCCCGATGACATGAAGCACGGCCTGGTGCTGGTCGGCACCGGCATGCGCCAGAAGGTCAACGAGGGGAAGGTCTTCGTCAAGTTTTCCTCGGCGCGGGAGCGAACCCGCTCGCTGCCCGACATGAACACCCAGCTTCGCAAGAGGATCGCAGAGGTGTTCCCCGGCGAGGACATCTCCGTCAACCAGGCATCCATCCAGGGCAGCGCCGGCGGCGACATGATGTCCAAGCCGCTCAACATCCAGCTCCGCGGCAACGATCCCGAAGCACTTCGTGTCGAAGCCGAGCGCATCGTGGCCGGCCTGCGCAAGGACCCGGTCTTCGTCGACCTCACCGTCTCCGACCGCGGCACCCGCCCGCAGTTCGGCTTCACCATCGACCGCGACAAGATCTCCGCGGCCGGGCTCGCCCCGGCGCAGGTCGCGATGGCGATCCGCACGGCCATCAACGGGACCGAGGCGTCGCAGTTCCGTGACGGCGCCGACCGCTACAAGATCATCGTGCAGGCTCCCGAGAGCTATCGCCAGACCAAGGCGGCGATCCTGTCGATGCCGATGCGCGGCCCCATGGGCAACTTGGTCGAAGTTGGTGAGCTCATCAAGCCGATCGACGAGGGAGCGCCTGCGCAGATCGATCGCGAGGATCGCATCCGGCAGGTCACCATCCTGGGCAACCTCCAAGGGTTGGCCCTCGGACAGGCGCAGGTGCGGGCGACGGCCATTGCGGGGACCCTGCCGCAGGGCATGACGATGAAGTACTCCGGCCAGGGGCAGCTCATGGCCGAGTCGTTCGGCTACATGATCGAAGCGCTCGTCCTGGCGATCATCATCATCTACATGGTGCTCGCTGCGCAGTTCGAGAGCTTCCTGCACCCGATCACGATCATGGTGTCGCTGCCGCTTTCGATCGTCGGCGCGCTGGGCGGCCTGCTGCTCACCGGCAAGACCCTCAGCATCATGAGCTTCATCGGTGTCATCATGCTGATGGGGCTCGTGACCAAGAACGCCATTCTGCTGGTGGACAACGCCAACCAGCGCATGGCGGAAGGCCAGAGCACGTTCGACGCAGTCGTGCAGGCCGGCGCCGCCCGCCTGCGCCCGATCCTCATGACCACCGCCGCCATGATCTTCGGCATGCTCCCCGTTGCCCTCGGCCTCGGCGAAGGCTCGGAGATGCGCTCCCCGATGGGAGTCACCGTCATCGGCGGCCTCGTCACCTCCACAATCCTCACGCTCATCGTCGTGCCCGCGATCTTCCTCACCTTCGAGAACGCCCGGGAACGCGTGCGCGTGCTGTTCAAGATGTCCGCCCGCCCACCGCACGTCGAGTCCGCCGCCGCGGAGTGAACCACCGTCCACGGCGCCGCCGCTCCCGCCCACGACCCATCCCCCTGAGACGATTGCCGGAGCCCGTTCGCTCGCGTCACGCGCTCCCGCTATGCTGCAGGCAGAGGACACGAGCCATGCTCACAACACCTCGCCTGTCACCTCGCACGCCGCATATTCGCTTCGCCATGACGGGACTCGCGACCGCCCTTGCGCTCATTGCAGCGGCCGAGACATCCCGGGCCGAT
The DNA here is from genome assembly GCA_964393505.1 of uncultured Polyangiaceae bacterium. GTDB lineage: Bacteria > Myxococcota_A > Polyangia > Polyangiales > Polyangiaceae > JACRCQ01. Next base: position 31,754 of record CAYMUE010000014.1, on the reverse strand, counting down.
GACCCTGTCGTCGTCGCCTCGCGCAGGCATCGCATGTTTCTCGAAGGGGACCTCGGCTACGGTCTGCTGAGCGTGGGCGTGGGACCCAGCGACTTCCACGCGCGCGGCGTGCTCGGCGATGGTCGCGTTCAGGAGGCTTCCTATCAGGGGTCGCAGCTTGGCTTCGTGCGCCCCCTGCTGCACACCATCGAGATCAACATGCTCGGCGGCGCGCGCAACGGACCGGTCATCGGCATGCCGATGGCCTTCCACTGGGGGTCCAGCGATCAGAGCGCCTGGCAGGAGACCGGGTGGATCGGGTCGGGAAGCACGATGTACGGCTTCAGCATGGGTCTGCTCGGCGGCTGGTTCGGAACCGAGGGTCCGCTCACCCTGCGCGGCACCATGACCCTCGGCTTCCGCGCGCTGCTGATCCCGATCAACGGCATGGTCGATGTGGAGACGGGCGCATCGTTGCAGACCGCCCTCGTGCGCGGCTACTTCGAACCCCGCCTCGGCGCCGACCTGCGCATCTCACGCGCAATGTCCATCGGCGTATGGACCGCCGGCGACTTGTTCCATCTCGGCGAGTACTCCTACGGCACCTTTCTCGCCTTCCGCACCTACTGAGCCGCGATCACATCGCCGCGCTGAGCAACGCCTCGATCGAGCCCTCGTCCACCAGCCCCGTCCGCACCGCCGACACCGTGCCGTTCTTGTCGATGAACACCAGCGTCGGGAGCGTCTCCACCCCGTAGCGCTCCGCCACCTCGCTGTCGCGATCGTGCACCAGCGTGTAGGTCAGGTTGCCGCGACGCGCGAACTCCAACGCCCGCGCGGGCTGATCGTTGGTGTTCACTCCGATCACCGCCACGTTGCGATCGCGCATCCGCTTCGACAGCCGATCCAGAGAAGGGGCCTCGATCTGACAGGGACCGCACCAGCTCGCCCAGAACGAGAGCACGACCGCCTTGCCCTTGAGATCCGCGAGACGGATCCGATCGGAACCGTCGGTCAGCCCCTGGAGCGCGAAGTCGGGTGCGGGCTTGCCGACGAGCGAATGGCTCGGCCGTCCGATGCGGGGCAGGATCGTGAAGCCGACGAGGACCGCGGCTGCGAGCACCAGGAGTGTGGTGCTGAAGGAGCGGCGGCCAGTCGATTCGGATTCGGGCTTGTTCATGAACAGAAGGATCCTCGGGCTGGAATCTTAGCCGGCGGGCGCTGGCAGGCCAGCCCATGGTGGGAGCCGGCAACGCAGTCGAAGATTCTCACTATGCGCGAGTGTTCGGGCGCGACAGATCGAAGCGGGAAGGGATCGCCTGCGAGAGCGTGGACATCGGCTCGCGCGCCGCGGCCGAGGCGGCGGTCCCGGATCGCGGCAGCCGGATGCTGAACCGAGCGCCGCCCAAGGGCGTGTCCGACACCTCGATGGTGCCACCGTGCTCGACGACGATCTTCTTGACGATCGCGAGGCCGAGTCCGGTGCCGTCCTGCTTGGTGGTGACGTACGGATCGAAGAGGGATTCCCTGATATTCGCAGGGATTCCGGGTCCATCGTCCTCGACCTCCAGGCTTACCCAGTCCTTCTCCCAGGTTCTGAGCGAGACCTGCACGTGTCCCGGCCCATCGCGCCCTTCCTGGTCGCGGATCGCCTGGGCAGCGTTGCGCACGAGGTTGGCCATCACGCGACGCAGCATGTGTCGATCGAACCAGACGGAGACAGGGTTGTCGGGGACATCCCAGGTGACGCGCACCAGGTCGCGCAGTTGGTCGGTGTCGGAGCCGACCGCGGCGCCCTCGTCGGAGAACAGCTCCTGCTGCTCCTTGTGGTCGCGGACGAACTCGGCGAGGTCTCCCTTGGCGAGCTCGGCGCGCGGCAGGCGCGCGAAGGCGCTGAACTCCGTGACGAGCCGTCGCAGGGTGCCGACCTCCTCCTCGACGATCTCCAGGGTGGTGTCGAGCAGGGAGCGGTACTTGGGATCGTCGCCGGGATACCTGCGGTGGCATTCCTGCACGGCGAGCTGGATGGGGGTCAGGGGGTTCTTGATCTCGTGGGCAAGCCGACGCGCCATTTCCTGCCAGGTTCCGATTCGACGCAGGAACTCGATGCGTGCGCGGCTGCGTTCGACTTCGGCGACCATGCGGTTGAAGGCGCGGGCGAGGTCGGTGATTTCGTCTTTGCCGGTGACGGGGACGCGCACGGCGAGGTTTCCGGTGGCGACGGCCTGGGTGGCTTCGGCGAGATGAGCAATGCGACGGGTGACGCTGCGCGCGAGCGCCGCGCCCACGGCCCCGGCGGCGAGCATCGTGGCGCCGAGCAGCAGGGCGAAGGCCTGCAGGTACTGGCGTTCGTGGACTCCGCGCGAGCGCTCGATCTGGCGGAACATGCGCACGAACTCCGCGGTCCCCTCGAGCTCGTCGAAGCGTGCGCGCGGCGTGGCGAACAGCGCCTCCAGCTTCGGCCCGTCGTTCCGATCCGACAGCGCCTTCGTGACGTCCAACCCCCGCTCGGTCTTGTCATCCAGCGGTCGCCCCCTGTCCCTGCGAGCCAGCACCGTGCCGTCGGCGGCCGTGATGCTGATCGAGACGATGTTGGGATAGAGCGGCAGGACGTCGTCGAGCTCCTCGCGCAGGCTGTCCTCGTGGCGCAGCAGCGCCGCCGCGCGCAGCCCCTCGCGTGCGGCGATCGCGTCGGCCTCGTAGCGCATCCCCTCCTTGATGGACCGCGCGAGCTCCTGGTACAGGTCGAGCGAGCGCTCCAGACGCTGGCCCACCTCCACGTTGTGGGTGAGCGACGAGACGTTGGCGAGGAGGCTGCGAGCGATGTAGACGCCGACGAACAGGGGGATGACGGCCGCGAGCAGCACGGCGAGCGACAGGCGTCGGGCGGTCCTGGAAGCGATGGCCATGTCGGGGCGCAGTGTCGCAAAGTTCCAGGCGAGCGACCAGGGTGTGCGCCGGTCGTCGGAGCGCGACGGCTATTTGTGCGACGTGGAGGGGCGCTTGCGTCGGGTCGCCGCGCCTCGCAGGGGACCTCTCCCCCCGCGACGCTCCGCGTTCGAAGATGCTTCGGATCGCGAAGCAGCTGACCCCGTCCCCTGCAACGCCTTGAGCTCGTCGCGGATGCGGGCCGCCCGCTCGAAGTCGAGCTGCTCGGCAGCGGCGAACATCTCCTGCCGCATCGCCTCGATCCGCTCCGCCAGGGAGATCTCGTCGAGCTGCGCCACAGGACGCTCCGCTTTGGCCTTGCCCTTCGGGACCGCGTAGTAGTCCGTCATCCCCGACGTAGGCGACAGGTCCAGCACCGCCTTGCGCACGGTTTCGGGTGTGATTCCGTGCTCGATGTTGTACGCCCCCTGCTTGGCCCTGCGGCGATCGGTCTCGCCGATCGCCTGCTGCATCGCCGCCGTGATCCGATCGGCGTACATGATCACCCGGCCGTGGACGTTGCGCGCGGCGCGACCGATGGTCTGGATCAGAGATCGCGCGCTGCGCAGGAAGCCTTCCTTGTCCGCGTCGAGGATCGCCACCAGCGATACCTCGGGCAGATCCAAGCCCTCCCGCAGCAGGTTGATCCCCACCAACACGTCGAACTCCCCCAGCCGCAAGTCCCGCAGAATCTCGATTCGCTCGAGGGTTTCCACGTCGGAGTGCAGGTACCGCACGCGCACGCCCAGATCCCGGTAGTAGTCCGTGAGATCCTCGGCCATCCGCTTGGTCAGCGTGGTCACCAGCGCGCGCTCCCCCGCAGTCACCGTCGCCCGGATCTCCGTCAGCAGATCGTCGACTTGCCCGGTAACCTTGCGGACCTCCACGCGCGGGTCCATCAGTCCGGTCGGGCGGATGACCTGCTCGACAACCTGGCCCTCGCACAAGGTGAGCTCCTCGTCGGAGGGAGTCGCGGAGACGAAGACGCACTGGCGGACGTGCTGCTCGAACTCGACGTACTTCAGGGGGCGGTTGTCCAGGGCGCTCGGCAGGCGGAAGCCGTAGTCCACCAGGGTGGACTTGCGCGAGAAGTCCCCCTGGTACATCGCCTTGATCTGCGGAAGTGTCTGGTGGGACTCGTCGATGATGAGCAGGAAGTCCTTGGGGAAGTAGTCCACGAGGGTGGGCGGAGCTTCCCCGGCCGCGCGCCCCGACAGGTGCCGCGAGTAGTTCTCGATGCCCTGGCAGTACCCCATCTGCTCGAGCATCTCGAGGTCGTACATCGTTCGCTGCTCGAGCCGCTGCTTCTCCAGCAGACGCCCTTGCTTGTCGTAGAAGTCGAGCCGCTCGCGAAGCTCCTCGCGGATCGTGCCGATCGAGCGCTTGAGCTGCTGCTCGGGCGTGACGTAGTGCGAGCCGGGGTAGATGCCGTAGCGGTCGAGTTCCCCCAACACCCGGCCGCGCAACGGATCGATCTCCTTGATCGACTCGATGTCGTCGCCGAAGAACTCGATCCGTACCGCCTTGTCCTGCAGGTATGCCGGGTACACCTCCACGACGTCGCCCCGCACCCGGAACGTCCCGCGGTGGAAGTCGATGTCGTTGCGCTCGTATTGCACGTCGACCAGCGCGCGCAGGAAGTCGTCGCGACGCAGCTCCGTCCCGCGCTCGAGTCGGATCAGCATCCCTGCGTAGCTCTCCGCCGAGCCGATGCCGTAGATGCAGCTGACCGAGGCGACGATGATCACGTCGCGACGGCTCAACAGTGCCGCCGTTGCAGCGTGGCGCATCCGATCAATCTGGTCGTTGATGATCGAGTCCTTCTCGATGTACGTGTCGCTGACCGGGATGTACGCCTCGGGCTGGTAGTAGTCGTAGTAGCTGACGAAGTACTCGACGGCGTTGTGAGGGAACAGCTCACGCATCTCGCTGAACAGCTGCGCGGCGAGCGTCTTGTTGGGCGCCATGATCAGCGTCGGCTTGCCCAACGCGGCGATCACGTTCGCCATCGTGAACGTCTTGCCGCTTCCCGTGATGCCCAGCAGCGTCTGGTAGCGCGCGCCCTGCTGCAGCCCCCGCGTGAGCGTCTCGATGGCCAGAGGCTGATCGCCTTTCGGCACGAACGAGGAGACCAGCTTGAAGACTTCTGGCATTTCCGTGGCTCGAGAGTGGCGTGCGGAGAGTCAGGACCCCAACGGATCCCCGGGTCGGCAGACGCTGCGTCCGGAGCGGAGCTGTTCGTCCAACGCGGTGTTCTACTCGGTCTCTGCGTCGGGCTCCGGCTCGTCGCCCGTACCGCTGTCGCCCACGTAGTAGGCCCCCCCCTTCGCCGGCTCGAGACAGTCCGCCTCGGTGGGGCAGTTGGGGGTGGTTCCATCGCTCGAGCAGGCCACGAGCGCGGAGGCAGCGATGGAGGCGATCAGGATCGAGACGACACGGGCAGAGGGGCTCATCACTTCTTCTCCTGCGGAGTGAAGGAAAGCGGGACGGTGACGTCGACACAGCTGCCGCCGCCGGGGGCGGGGAAGGGACGGCCGCGGAACAACCCGAGAACGCACGAGCTGACTTCGCCGGAGTGCAGACCGTCTTCGACGATCGAGGCGCTGCAGACCGAGCCGTTGCCACCGACGCGGACGGCGACCTTGAGGCGTCCTTGGAGCATGGAGCTGGTGCGCAGCGCACGTTCGTAGCAGCCGCGCGCGGAGCCCGCGGTGCCGCGGAGCGCAGAGACCAGCGCGGGCGTCTCGGTGCCCTGGCAGGGCGAGCCGCACGTTCCCCCGCCCGGGATTCCGCTCGCCGCCACCTTCCTCCCGCCATCCTCCCCGGCGTCCAGCGTCTCCAACGGAGGCGGCGGAGGTAGGTCGAAGGCGACCGGCGGCGGAGCCTGCGTGACCGACACCGAAGGCGTGGCCGCCGGCGTGGGTGCCGGCCCGGAGGAACCGCGGAACTTGAACCACAGAACGGCAGCGATGATGGCCACGAGCACCAGGCTCGCGATGATGTAGGGAGTCCCACCGGATCCGGAGGTGGGAATCCTGGAAGGAATCGATGTGCGGGGGGGTACCGAGTTCGACATGGGGCTGAGCCGGGGCCGGGTGGCCACAGGGGAAGGGAGTATACCGGAGCAGGGGCGATCGCCCAGCGCTTACTTCGCGTTGGCAGGGCTGAAAGAGCGAAAAAAAACCAGCCGGCAATCGCCATAGGGACGCTGGTCCTCCACTTCCAGCCCGGCGATCTCCGGGCACTGCATGTCGCCCGGGTATTCCATCGCCACCACCCCCCCCTCCGCGAGCAACTCCGCTGCCACCAGGCCCTGCAGAATCCTCTGCGCGGTGCCGTCCCGCAGCATCGGAAATGGCGGATCCACCAGCCACAGGTCGAAGGGCCCGAGGGGCGCAAGCTGTGGGAGCGACTTCTCCAGGGGGCGCTGCAGAAGGCGAGCGGTGGGCTCGCGGTCCAGGCCCATCGACGCGAGGTTGGCGCGCAGCGCCTGGGCCGCCTCACGCCCCTGCTCCACGAACACCACCGAGGCCGCTCCTCGCGAGAGCGCCTCGATTCCCAGGGAGCCGGAGCCCGAGAAGCAGTCGAGCACCCGCACGCCCTGGACCGACGCGCCCAGGAGGTTGAAGAGAGCCTCCTTAACGCGGTCGGTCGTGGGGCGGGTCCCCAGACCCGGCGGTGTGCGCAGCCTCCTGCCCCGGAATGTGCCGGCGATGACTCTCATGCGATGCGTTGTTCCACTGGCGAGCCGATGACGTCGTTTCTCGAGGCACGTGCCGCAAGCCGACGGCAGCGGCCTGGGGGGAGGAGCGAGGTCAGAAGGTCACTTGGAGGTCGACGCCGTTGACGCGCGGGCCGACGGACGGGACGAGGCGGATCGCAGAGGGGGGCGGGGACTGCATTTCGGCCTTGGGCTTGTCGGTCATGAGCAGGTAGACCCCGGCCCCGGCCGACAACGCGCCCAGCCCGTAGAACACGAACTGCAACGTGCCGTACTTGCGTGCCGTCGAGCACATGTCGTCCACTTCGCCGTTCGGATTTGTGCCGCCGGACTTCGCCGCGTCGCACACGTTGCCGCTCACACCCTGTTGGTAGTCCTTGTAGGTGTCGTCGTTGTTGATGCCGTTGACCTTCAACGACGAGTACAAGCCCGCTGCGAGCAACGCACCGCCGACGCCGATGGCACTGTAGGCTCCGATGCGCTTGAGGCTCGGCTTCGAACCCGCGTTGCGCGCCGCTTCTTCCGTCTCCAGCTTCAGTTCCAGTCCCACCGAGGAGTTCGGACGCACTGTCACCTCGCCGGAGCTCGGCGCGTAGCCCGGCGCTCGGACCTCGATCTTGTGTGTGCCGACCCCCACGAAGATCGTCGCCTGACCGTCCTTGATCGATCCCGACGGCTGCCCGTCCACGAATACCTGCCCGCTGATGTCGCCCGCCGAGATCTTCACCGATCCCTTCGGCGGCCCACCTGTCAGCGCCGCCAGCGCATCCGTCACCACCTTGCGCAAGGACTCGTCGCCTGGTTCCGTCAGGTTGTCACTGAACGATACGTCGGTCTTCGTCTGCCCCTGACCCCGAGTCCACAGGTGCAGCGTCCCTGTCACCCGATGGCCAGGCGCACGCTTCAGCATCCCCCAGATGAACCGATCGGACTTGATCTGATCCGCGATGCGAACCTCGCACGCGGCGTCGGGCGGTGACGGGCATCGCAACGCGAGAGACAACACCTCGAGGGAGTGATCGCCTTCTCCCAGCGACCAGCCCTTGAGCTTGCGCACCTCCGACTTGGTCGCTTGGGTCAACGCGTCCGCCTGATCGTCGGCGTCGTCCGTTCGGATCGAGACCACCGTGATCGGCAATGCATCAGGACCTGCCGGATCGGCCTGCGCCACACCGACATCACCCAACGTCGCGAGCAACAGGGTCGAACACAGAATCACGGAGCGCGCATGCATCGTCTCTCTCCATTCCCTCTTGGTCGGGGTCTGCGGCAACCTGCCAACCAACTACTTCTTCTGCCCTTGCGCCTGGACTTCCTGCTGCCGGGTCTCGATGCGCTTCTTGACCTCGCCGTACTTCGCAGCCAGCTCCTTGCGCGTGCCAATCACCTTGTCCCGGTCCGTCGCCGTGGCCTCGTAGCCGTTGGCCTTCGGGTGCGCCGAAACGAAGCTCCCATACGCCTTCCAGGCCGTCGCCGCGTCGTCGAACTTCCCCTGGCGTTCCCGCAGGTCCGCGATCACAAACAGCACCTTGGCCTGCATCCCCCCATGCGACGACGACGCCTTGAGCGCGGCCTGCCAGGCCTTGTCCGCTTCGTCGAGCTTGCCCGCCGCGAGCTGCGCCTGGCCGAGCAGGTAGTGCCCCTCCGGCTTCGCATCGTCGAGCCCGATCGCCTCACGATACGCCTCGCTCGCCTTGTCCCAGTCCTTCGTGACATACGCCGCGTTGCCCTTGTTCACCGCCTCCGCGTATGGGCTGATCCCGGTCACACCCTTCGGGTCCCGACGCACCCCGTCGGCCGACTTGCTCGGAGCTTCGGCTGCCTCCTTCTTGTCGGCCTTCTTTTCAGCCTTGTCCTTGCCAGCGGCAAGAGCCGTGGGGGCCATGACCAGAACGGCGAGCAGCAGCGGGAACCACGACCAACGAGCACGCATCGAGCAGAACCTCCTGAGTCGGGCCAAGCCTAACACGAACTCGCACGCGCCGCGCATGTTCCACGATCATTCCCCCCCCGTTGCGACCCGGTGAACGGTTGGGCAGTCCCCCAGGTCGAGTGCGATCCGCCCCGCTCGCCCCTCGCCGCTGTATGCTCCCCGCGTGCCGTCCCACGAACCCTACCCGTTCAACAAGCTCGAACGCGTGCCCAGCGCCGCGCTCGCCTCCATTCGCCTGGCCCGCGACTTCCTCGACCTCAACGCTGCCTCCACCATCAGCCCCGTCCTCTCCGATTTGCTCGGTACCCCGGTCCGCCTCCGCACCGTGTGCATCAACGCCCCTCCCCTGGCGCGCATCCGCCCCAGCGCCGTCTGCCTCCTGCGCCGCCGCGATGAATCCCTGCGCGTCCTGATCCTCGCCGAGGCCCAGCTCGCCGCTCGGATCGCCGCCATCGCCTCCGGCCGCCCGTGCCCGCTCGTCGATCCCCTGCGCCCCGCACCCGATCCCGTGCAGGGAGCCTTCGCCGCCGTACTCCTCGCCGCTTGTCGACGCGCCTTCCCCGACGACCCTCCCGTGCTCGTCGCGGCCGGGCCAACGGCCTTCGACCTCTGGCGCCCCAGCGCTCGGACCGTCGCCTGGGAAGGGATCCTCCAGCTCGACGATGAAGCCCTCGCCTTCACCGCCCTCGTCGATTCCCTCGGTCGTCCCACCGCCGGAAGGCCCTTCGACCGCGCCGCCCTGCGCACCCTCGGTGACATCCCCCTCGCCCTGCAGATCGACGCCGGCGCAGCCGTCTTCGACCGCACCGTCCTTGCATCGCTTCGCCCCGGCGATGCCTTCCTGCCCGGACCGTCCCTGTCGGTTCGCCGCGGAAGCGAAGGGCTCGAGGGGGACGTGACGCTCTGCGCGCCTGGGGGAACGTCGGGACTTCCGGCGAAGTTGATCGGCGACGGTCGGATCGTGCTAGGGGAAGGGACCATGACGGTCGATGCGGAGCAGCCGGCGGCGGCCGGAGCGGACGAAGCCGACCCTGCGGCGCAGGTGCTCGGCGAGGCGCCGGTCCTGGTGCGCATCGAGCTGGGGCAGGTGTCCATGACGGCCCGTGAATGGGCCGCGATGGGAACCGGTGCGGTCGTGTCCACCGGGCTGCGGCTGGCCGAGCGGGTCTCGCTGCGCATTGCGGGACGCGAGGTCGGGCGCGGCGAGCTGGTGGACATCGACGGAGAGCTTGGGGTTCGCATCGTGGAGCTCGCGCGAGGCAGCGACGGAGGATGGAAGTGACGACGAAGGCATGGTGGGCAGGGATCGCGATCACGCTGGCGCTTTCGGGCTGCGACAAGGCCACGACGTCGCCTCAGCCCGCAGCTTCCGGATCGGCTCCCGCGGCCAGCGCGCCGGCGAGCGCGGCGGCGAGCTCCAGCGCGTCTCCCGTGGCCTCGGCGCAGGCCGTCTCGCCCGCCAACGCCAAGGGATTCGCCGGTGAGTACACCGCCAAGAAGGCCACCATCGAGCCGCCCGAGAAGGTCAAGGACGTGACCTGGAAGCGCGATACTGGCGACAAGATGATCGGCCCTGGCAAGTTGTCCTTCCAGGTTGCTGACGGCCTGGTCAAGGGCGAGGCGAGCGGTGCTCTCGGCGATCAGGTTGTTTCGGGCACGTTCGACGGCAAGGAGCTGAAGTTCACGCTGCTTCCCAAGGACGCGAAGCAGGCCGACGCGATGACCGGCACGGGCGTAGGCGAGGTCGGCGCGTCCGGGATCACCGGAACGCTCCGCTGCTCGGGCAACGACGGCGTCGTGGTCCGCGAGGCGACGTTCGAGCTGAAGGGCAAGTAGGCGCGCCGCTCTTCGCCGCGCGCCCCAGGGTGGAGGTCAACGTCGGAACGGGCTGCTCGCGAAGCGTCGCGCGAGCTCGTCGAGTCCGGCCTTCGCGTCGGGACCGGCTCCCTGCTTGTGCGCCTCGATCATCGAGAGCGTCGCAGGATGATCCACTACCAGCACCGCGGAGATGAGCTTGCCGCGGGTCTCCCCGCCGTGCCTCGCCACCGCTGCGATCAGCGCCCGCGCGGCCGTCTCCCGCACCGCGTCCTGCTCTTGCGGATGGGTGACCTGCGGCGTGCTCCATGCCCACGCCGACCCGACGTCGCCGAGCGCGTGCGCCGCAAGCCGCACCGTCGCGTCGTCGCTCGCGCCGCCCAGCACCTCCGCGAGCCGCTGCGCTACGGCCACGCGACGGCAGTGGCCCATGCCAGAGAGCACGGCCGACTGCTTCGCGCCGCCCGCGCGCGACATCCCAATCAGTCGCGCCGCCACGGCGTCCGTCTCGAGCTTGCCGTAGGCGCCCGCCGCCGCCTGCACGATCAGGAAGTCGGCGTTGGGCCCGTCGAGCAACGCCTCGAGCACCGGCGCGGAACGCGCATCGCGCAGCGCCCCCACCGCTTCCACCAGCCCCGCTCTCCAGGCCGTCCACCCCTCGTCGCTCACGCGCCCCCGCGATGGCGCGTCGAGCGCGATCGCTTCGAGCATCGGCAGCAACGCCTCGGACCCGAGCGCCCGGAGCGCAGGCACGACCACCGGATACCTGCCCCGCTTCTGCGCGTCGAGTTCAGGGAGACGCGCAGCCACCGCGGCGAGCCGCTCGAAGCTCGACGGATTCACGGTGCGGGCGTCACGCACCTGCGCCATCAACACGGCGCGCTCGGCCGCGGGAAGCGTCGCCGGCCCCATCAGCACACCATCGGCCAGGGCGCTTCCGCTCCACGCCATGCACCCGATGGCCAGCGCGCCCGCGAGGATTGCCAGATGATTCCTTTTCATTTGCCACTCTCCCACCACGCCACGTTCGTGGGCACCACGCGCTTCGTGTTCGACCCGCAATGCACTTCGCCGTCGAGCTCGTGATACAAATCCCAGTCCTCGATCCAGTGCGCCGTCACGCCAATCGGCGTCAGCGCCCCCGCCGTCGCCGCCACGAAAATGTCCTTCCCCCCAATCACCGGCCCGTAGGGATCCGGCGGACCGTAGTGCCCATCCCCCAGCGAGATGCCGTTGACGATCCCGGGCACGTACGCCACCAGGTAGTTGCTCTGCGTCCACCACACCGCCGGGATCGACACGAAGTCGGAGTCCACGATCCCCGTGGCCTGCTTGAGCTGCTCGCGCTGGCTGTCGATCTCCGTCACCGCCCACGCGTTGGCGTTGGCGATGTCCGAGTCGTTCACCACCGCGCCAATCGTGGTCTGCCACCCCGTCCCCGCGAAGATCGACGTCTTGCACGCCGGCGCCGTCGGGTTCGGACATTCGTTCTTCAGCAGGTTCCACCCCTGCGTCGTGTCCGCTACCAACACCTCCCACCCGTGGGTTCCCTGCGACGACTTCGTGAAGCTCACCGTCTCGTCGATGTGCCCCACGAGCAGGAACGAGGTGTCGACCTCCACCAGGTCCTGGATTCCCGAAGCGTTTCCGCTGTCGATGCCCTGCGCCTGGATCATGCGGTCAAACGACGGATCGGGGTAGAAGCTCGACGAGCTTCCGCGCACGACGCGTCCCATGTTGAAAGCACCGTAGGGAGGAATCGTCTCGAGGTTCCCGAAGGAATTCAGAGTGTCCATGTTGTCGTTGTGCGCGGGATCGTATTGCACCGCGCCCGCGACGTCGGGACCACGAAGCGCGGTGAACACCACCCTGCCCGCGCTCCGCAACGACTTGCCCGTGTAGTTCGAGGAGCGGAAGTTGACGTGGATCACCTGCCGCCCACCCGCAGCCGGCATCGCCATGTACGCCGTCTCGAAGAAGTCCTGCGTCCACTGATCCTGCACGTTGACGAAGGTCGCCAGCGGCTTGGAGATCCCCGAGGCCGTCATCGCCGCGCTCAGATCCGCGCGGAACTGCGTCGACGCCGACTCGTTCAACGCCGTGGCGTAGATCACATCCGGCGCATCCAGGTGGTGACGGAACAACACCGGTGCCACCCGCATCCGAACCTTGTCGGTCACCGGCGAGCCGCTTCCGGGATTCACCGTCAGTGTCACATCCACGTGGCCGTCCCACACCGTGTCGTCCCGCACGATGTCGAGCGCCTCGATGCCGAGCTCCACGCCCGCCTGCAGCTCTGCCGATGTCAGCGCGGTGCCGGACGCGTAGACGCTGAAGTCCGACCCTGACTTCTTGAACATCCGCACCCGCTTCGCGGCACCTGTATCGACGGAGATCGCTCCGCTCGCGTTCGCCGGTGCCGAAGGCCACGGAACCGTCTTCAGCCGCGCCAGATCGAGAAGATCGCTGGCGCCGTCGACCGTCGTGTTGCTCGCGTCGTTGCACGCCGCAAGCTGCGCGTCGGTCCCCGACTTCGAACACGAGCTGTCGTCGTCGTCGATGTTCGCCAGCAGAATCGCCCCGTGCGATCCGTCCCACGTCTCCTCGCTCGCGTCCTCCGTCGGATCCGTCAGATCCACTGTGCCGTTGCGATTCACATCCGCTCGCAGATCCACGATCGGGCCCCCGCACGCCGGCGTCTGCCCGTCGCAGTCCTCGTCCTGCGAAGTCGCGCAGTTCTCGGCAGCCGGAACCACCTGCCCCTCGCATGCTCCCCATGCACTCCCGTCGTCCGCGCACGTCGAGTTGCCCCCATGGCAGAGGCCGACGTTCTCTGTACCCACCGGGCCCGTATAGCAGGCCTTCGCAGCGCCCGGCGTGCAGAGCGTTCCGCCTCCTCCCTGCCCCGCCGCGCCAGCGTCGCCCGCGGCCCCCGCCGCACCCGCGTCGCCTGCGGCTCCCGCCGCACCCGCATCTCCCGCCGATCCCGAGGCTCCCCCGTCCCCCGCTCCGCCGCCCGCGGCTCCCGCGTCGCCTGCGGCTCCCGCTGCTCCCGCCTGGCCCGCGCTGCCGCCCTTGCCCGCGGCTCCCCCACTGCCCCCCTTGCCCGCGGCTCCCCCCGCACCCGACTGCCCCGCCGCACCCCCCGTCTCCGGCATCGGCTGCGCGTCTCCGTCGGCATCGTCGCTGCCGCCGCAGGAGGCCATGAACAAGCCACCCACCAGCAGAGGAATGGACAGTATCGTCGATCGGTATCTCATCTCGAAACCGGCCTCCGTGATCGTTGTCGCGTCGTTCGGGGAGTGTTCGATTAGCACGATCAGCCTCCCTCCTCCAACTGGCCTCTACACTTGGGGTGGAGTTGAACGAATCCCGTCTCGCTGAAGTCCGGACGATTCTCCCTGGAGTCCTGCCGCGGACCGGGATTGACTCGTACTCGTGATTCACCGGCACATTAGGGCCCGACGGTCCGACCCGTGTCGCGCAATACGCGATTCCGATCCTCGTCAGGATCGGCCAATGCGGCTCTTGTCCAAACAGCCGTTGGCAGGGCGCGCGACTGTCGGTGCTCGACGCGCCGCCACGCGCTGCCGAGTCGCGACCCGGCAGAGGTGGCGGCCAACTCGCCCGCGCGCTACGGTCTGGCCACCATGCTCTCCTCGGCTTTCCTGACGACGGGCCCGGCGCGGACGAGCGCGCTCGCTCTGCTGGCTTCGATTGCGATCGCATCGCTCGGCGGAGCCTGCTCCTCGAGTGAGGATTCGGGAGCATCGCCACCCGCGTCCTCCGACGAGCTGCAATACGAGACGTTCCCGAACACCCTTGTGCTCGATGCCGCATCGCTCGGACCGGTGCAGGAACCGGCCTCCGGCACCCTCGTCTTCTCCAAGCCGCCCTTCGCCCTCGACAAGGTCGCGCCCGGCAACGTCCTCGTCGCCGGCGCAGGAGCTTCCACCCCATCGGGACTGCTGCGCTTCGTCAAGAAGGTCAATCGACAGTCCGGAGTGCTCACCCTCGAGACCGGGAACGCACCTCCGCAGGCGGCCTTCCGAAAGCTGCACGTGCGCGTGGCGCGCGACCTGCCCATGCTGGGCACGCTCGCTCCCGGTTGGCCTGCGCCCTCGGTGCTCGGCGCCTCACCGGGCCTGCTCCCTGGTGCTCCGGTGTCGCGGGCCTCATCCGCGCTCGCCCCCGCGTTCGACGTGGGCGGCATCGACTTCGACAAGGCGATTCCCTTCGACTACTACGCATTCGACGGGGATGGTGACCTGTCCACGACCCGTGACCAGGTCCGGGCTCACGGGGAGTTCAACGGTGGATTTCACGTGAACATCGGAATCGAAATCGATTGGGGCGCAGTCGAGGACCTCCCGGGGGCGGTGGTGGATTGCCTCGGAGAGTTCCTTTCCGGTGGCTCCTGCGATCCCAGGGACCTCCTCCCCGAGGCTACGGTGCGAATGGACGTCGATTCTGCCATCGGGGCGAAAGCCTCGCTCGCAGGCGCCGCCTATCGCGAGTTCAAGGTGCCCGTCAAGCTGCCGCCCATCCCCCTGCCCAAGGTGCCCGTCGGAATCCTCGTCTTCTTCCCAAGCATCGAGTTCTACGGCGAGGCCAGCGGACAAGCCTCCAGCCGCTTCGCCATCGACACCTCCGCAAGCCTGAAGCTCGCCGGCAGCATCCAATCCTCTACCTCCGGAAGCGTGGACGTCTCCGGCTTCTCGCCAGACCCCGACTTCTCCCTCTCCACCCCCGAGATCTCCCTGCAGGCCAACGGCAAGGCCGAGGCCGGCGTGAGGCTCAAGATGAAGCTCTACGACGTCGCCGGCGGGTTCGTCGGCCTCGGTGTCTATGCGCGCGTCGAGGGCGATCAGCTCGCCACTCCTTGCTGGAAGCTGCACGGCGGCCTCGAAGCCGAGGTCGGCTACGTCATCGAGCTCGATGCGGGCCCCGCTGGGCTGCTCACCCTCACCGAGGGAAGCACCACACTCCCGATCTTCGAAAAGCAGATCGCCTCCGGAGCCTGCAAGCTGCCCGAAGGCGGCCAGCCCGCGGTCCCAGGCTCCGGACCCACTCACGAAACCCTCTTGCACCCCACCTTCACTCCCTGGTCGCGAACCTGGACCGCCAAGGCCTGGTCCCAGCCTTCCGTCGATGCCGCAGGGCTGCGCTGGGCCCACCTCACCCAATCGATCGACGGCAACTGGGTGCTGGCCTCCTCTCAGGGGCGCGCTCTCGCCAAGTCCGATTCCGAGGGAAAGCTCGTGTGGGCCAGACAATACTACCGCGACGACCTGCACGAACCAGGCGACCCGCCCCTGCGTCCGGTGCGCGTCGTGCCGTCCGACGACGCCACCATGCTCGTGGCCACTCACCCCCACGGAGTGATGAAGGTGGGGCAGGCCGGGGGCGTGGCGTGGCTCCGGAGCATCGACCTCGACACCACCAGCGAGTGGGGCCCCTACGGCAACCAGGAGGACCAGCGCAAGATCATCGACGCGGTCGCCGACGGCGCAGGGGGAATGGTCCTTGCCGGAACGTATCTCGGGTCCGACGCTGCGGACGATCACACCGATGGGTGGCTGCTGCACCTCGATCGCGAAGGGCAGCTCGTGGGCTCGACGGTCCTGCGTGACGCCACGCGGCACGTGTATCCGACGGTGTTGGTCTCCGCGCCGCAGGGGTGGCTCGTGTCGGGGTATCTGTGGACGCCGACGCCGAAGAGCTCGTTCGAGGCGTTCGTGGCGATGGTGAAGACCGACGGGTCGCTGGCGTGGTCCAAGCTCTTCGGAGGCTGTGCGGATGCCCCCGACGCGCGGCCGACGGCGGGGATCGTGCACTCCGAGGGCGACGTGGTCCTGGTGGGAACGATAGGGCCCTATCTGCGGGGGTTCGTGGTGCGATTCGGGCTCGACGGGGCGCTGCGTTCGTCGGCAATGCCCTGGACCGGCTCCAACCTGAGCTACTTCGAGCCCACCGCGATTCGCGAGCTGCCCACCACCGGCTACCTCATCGCCGGGGACCTGACCGATGGCTACGCCCCCGAAGACACCATCCTGGCTGCTCTCGACGTCGCCGGAAAGCCCCTGTGGGCGCGGCATTACGCGTTGACCTCCAAGGATCCGGGGCTGCCCTCGGCTTCGAAGTTCGCCGGGCTCGAGCTCACCGACGACGGCGGAGCGATGGTGCTGTCCCACGCGGCGTTCCACGGCGCAGGGGATTCGAGCCTGTGGCTGTTCAAGGCGCTGGCGCGCGACGGCAGCGTCGGATTCGACGGCTCGACCGCGACCGAAGCCGTCTACGCGCTGCAGACCGCCGACGCCTGCGCAATCACCACCAGCGCGTGGACCCCGACTCTCACCTCGAAGCCGGTCCCGATGACGGATCGAAAAGCGGTCGTGGAGGCCGTGACGATGCAGCAGGATTGACCTCGCACCCGGGCGAGCAGCGTCCCGTTGACGGCTTCCAGTCCTGGCCTGTACGCTTCTCGACGGACTCCGGCCTCGGGCCGGGGCGAGCCGGAGAGGGACGCCAGATGATCGCTTCGCATCGAAGGACCGGGGTGCTGTGCCGTGGCCTGTGTCTCGCTCTGCTCGCCGGGGCCTCCGGGTGCAGCGGCGAGGATCGCGGGCTAGACCACCAACGCGCCGAGCCTGCCTCCTCCGCAACGCAGCGTCTCGGCGTGACCCACACCGTGTGCGCCTCGGGCTGCGACTTCGCTTCCCCCGCCGCATGCGCCATTGGGCCGGGCGTCACCAACGGCGACATCTGCCTGGTGAAGGGCGGCGAATACCACGAAACGGTGGCCTATGCGACGGGCGCCCTGCGCTCGGATCTGGTCTTCCGTTGCGAGGCGGGGACCCGCTGCCTGATCGACGGCGACGGAGTTCGCGACCACGCCTTCGACGGGTACGACGATTGGGTGATCGAAGGCTTCGAGCTGACCGGCACCCGGCTGGCGGCGATCACGGGCTATCGACGCGTGGCCGCGGTGCGCAACTGCCATATCCACGACGTCCAGGGGATCGGCATTGAGAAGCTCAGCGGGAGGACCGCTGCCCCCGCCATCACCGGTGTGGCGGAGAACAACGTCGTCGTCAACACCTGGAATCACGGCATCCTGTGCCTCGCCAGCCCCTACGGCCCTGCCGTCGTCAAGAACAACCTCGTCGTCGATGCCGCCCTGTCCGGGGGGCGCCCCATCGAGTGCCCCACCAACACCACCGTCCTGCACAACACCGTCGACGTCCGCAATCGCACGGCGCCCTTCTCGAATCCGACCCCCTACGGACTCCACGGCGCCACCGTTCGTTACAACGTAGTCAGCGGCGGTGTCACCTCGATCCGCGCCACCGGAGCCCGCGGTGAGAACCTCGCCTGGGCGTGGGGAACCGGCGCCTACGACATCTCCTCCGGCACCGCAGACGGCACGGATGCTACGGGGAATCCCCTGTTCTTCGGCCTGGAGGACTACTTCCTCCAGGCGGGGTCCCCGGCCCGTGATACCGCAGTCTCGTCGACCGAAACCCTCGATATCACCGGCGGTGCGCGCTCGGCCCCTCCGGACAAGGGCGCCTACGAGTACGCCTCCGGTCACCTCGCCAACACCCCGGACTGGCCTGTCCGCGAATCCGCCGGCTCCCCGGCCACCGTCGTCTCCCCTTCGCTCGTCGTGCGCCCAGGGCCGGGCGGCGGCCCCGCCATGGCCTGGCTCGATCGCTCCGCCAACACGATCGTCTACGCCGTTCGCCGATCCGACGGAACGTGGAAGCAGGAGACCGTCCTCTCCAACCACACCTTCCCTGCGGGGTCCGTCGACGCGTTCCACCACCGCGTGCTCGCTCTTGGAATCGAGCCCTCCTCCGGGCTCCCTGTGATTGCCTATCTCAAGATCAACGCAGGAGTCCGGGAACTCCGATACGCGAAGCGGACCGGCGACGCCTGCGGCTCTGGGTGCACGAGCCCGCAATGGACCGGATGCGGCGATGCCCCGATCAGGACCTTCGGCTCGACCGTCCCGTCGTCCTTGCGACTCGCCTTCCACCCCACTACCCAGCAGCCGGCCATCGCCCTCTGGCAATCGATTGCCTCCGAGTGCGGCGGCTCCAACCAGGGAAACCGAATCTGGCTCGAGCAGCGCCAGGCCAATGGCACCTGGACCGAGACCCTCGTCGCCTCCAACGTGCCGGGCTGCACCGGCTTCATCCCCCCCGGCTTCGGCCTCTCCTTCCATCCCTCCACCGGCGACGCCGAGGTCGTGTTCACCCGTACGACCGGCACGGGCAGCTTCGATGTCCTCAACGCCAAGGGCGAGCTCGTCGTCGCATCGAACCCCGGCGGCGCCTTCTCCTCGCAGGTCGTGCCGCTCGGCGCCGGCAACTCCACCGCCGGGGGCAACTACAGCCACGCAGCCATATCCCACGCAGCCAACGGTGACGCGGCCGTTGCGGTCCAGGCCCTCTTCGGTACGAGCTTCGGAATCGGCTACTCCCGACGCAGCGCCGGAACCTGGCCTGACACCCTGGAATCCGTGCGCCTCGCGGGCGTGCGCGGTGTCGAGGGCATCGACCTCGCCTTCGACGGAACCGGCGCCCCGGTCCTCGCGTTCACGGGCGATCGCGCCCCTTGGATCGGCCGCCGCCTGCCCACGCGTTGGGACGTTCGCGTCGTGGACGCCCAGCGCGAAACGGGGTCCTGGCCTTCCCTGCGCTTGACCACGCAGGGCGAGGCCCTCCTCGGACACGCGCAGATCGCGCCCGATCGCTCCGTCAAGTTCCAATCCGAGACGCTCCCCGGCGGACAGGACCCCGCCTACCAGGATCCGACTTCCTGCGACCTGTGTCCGTTGGACCCCAACAAAACCGCCCCTGGCGCCTGCGGCTGCGGCTATCTCGACAATCCTGCCCTCTCGATCTCCGATGCCTCCGTGCAAGAAGGCGCGTCCGGATCCACGATGCTGGCCTTCAAGGTCAGCACGTCGCAGCCCTGCGGGAACGCCATCTCCTTCACCCACGCAACGTCCGACCAGAGCGCCGTTGCCGGCTCCGACTACGTTGCATCCTCCGGAACCCTCTCGATTCCTCCTGGAGCAAACGACACCACGGTCTCGATCACGGTCTATGGGGACACCGTCTACGAGTCCGACGAGACCTTCTTCGTCACCCTCTCCAATCCGTCCACCGGAGCCATCGCCGACGGTCAGGCGACAGGCACCATCCTCAACGACGACAACGGCGCTCCGCAGGCCTCGGGAGACTCCGTCTCCACCAGCGAAGACACCCCCGTTACCTTCGATCCGACAGCGAATGACACGGATCCCAATGGCGACGACCTCGACGTGGTCTCCGTCTCCACACCCTCTCACGGCATCGCCGCGATCCAGCCGGATGGAACCGTCACCTACACTCCCACGGCCGACTACTACGGTGCAGATTCCTTCCAGTACACGGTGCAGGACGGCAAGGGCGGCTCCTCCACCGCGACCGTGACCGTCACCATCGCCGCGGTCAACGACCTGCCCATCGCCGTGAACGACTCGGCGATCGTCCTCGCAGGGGATACCGTGCTTGTGCCTGTGATCTCCAATGATACCGACATCGACGGCGACCCCCTCGGGGTCGTGTCGGTGACGCAACCGGCTGTCGGGACGGCCGCGGTTTCAGGCCAGGGCTCGGTGAGCTATCAGGCTCCTACGGGGTTCTCGGGCACCGTCTCGTTCACCTACACGGTCAGCGACGCAAAGGGCGGAACCGCCGTGGGCACCGTCACAATCGTCGTGTCGGCCTTGCCCGACGCGGGCGCAGACACCGGCGTGCAGGAGGAGGCTGGGATCGATGCCGAAGTCGATGCTCCCGCCGAGGCCGATGCCATGCCCGACGATGCCTCGGAACAGGACGCTGGCCCGGAGCAGGACGCTGCGGCCGACGTCTCCCCGGAGGACGTAGCGCCCGACGCCTCGGAGCCGGATTCCGCCGTGCAGCAGGACGTCGTGGGCGAAACCGCTCCCGATACTGCGCTCGACGTAGTGCCGGACATCGCGATCGAAGTGGGCCCCGAGGCGGCGACCGACGTCGCAATCGAAGTGGCGCCCGAGGCGGAGATCGACGTCGCGGGCGATGTGCCCCTGGACGTGAAGCCCGACGTGCCCGCGGATGTCGCAGCGGAAGCGAAGGCCGACACGGCTTCGGGGGGAAGCGCTGGAGCGGCCGGGGGTTCGACCGCGCCGGAAGGCCCCGAGTCGGGCGACGACGGTGGCTGCGCGTGCAGGTCGGGTGCGGCCAACTCCGAACGTCCCGCGTCGTGGCTCGCCCTGGCTGCGATCGGACTGCTCGGAGTCTTGCGACGTCGAAGGCGGTGATCCCGCGGCGAGGAGTGTCGGACGATTACCGCGCGTGTGACGGTCATGAGAAGTGGAATCGTGCCCCCTGGGACGAGCCTGCGCCGCTCGCGGATACGCGCTACCATGTGGCAGCCCGTGCGCTCAGCGATTCGCCTGGTGGCTCGCGATCGGCTCGGGGCGGCACTTCTCACAACTACGAGGACGCAGCGCAGATCGTTCCCACTGCCGCGGACTTCCCTGACGCTGGCATGACGGCGGCTGACCTGGCGCAAGACACGTTGCGCGAGGGTAGGTAGGGACGTGCGGACAGGGCTTCATGCTCGGCCCTGGCGTCGGTGTGGAGACCGCGTCGCTGGCCGTCGACGGCAAGACCTCCCTGCCTGAAGAAACCCACCATGGGGTGCGGTTCGAGCGCAACTTCAACGCCGGCAGGACCGAGGCTCTGAGGTGGCTTCTCTTCACTCCGCCGCAGAAGTCTCCGTCTTCTCCCCGCACCGAAGACGCACCGACCTGCCGGTCCCGATCCAGCGCACGGTCGATATGGCGCCGCCACGAGCTGGAGTTCCCACGCGAACGAAGCGCTGGCCGCACTCGGTCAGGATGGGTTCGTCGGTCTTGCCCACCCGCTTGCCCATCACATAGACATCGCCTTCAGGTGGCCCGCGCACGATCAACATTCCCTGTTTCGCCGGCACCGAGACCGAATCGGATGCAGCAGCAGGTTTGACGGAGGCCGCAGGGGGCGCGTCGGACCGCTCGGGCTCGGATGATTCGGCATGCGACGCAACGGGCTGAGCAGTCGAAGGCGATGCCTGCGCTTGCACGGGCTCCATGGGGGTGGACGTGCCTCCGCCCAGAGCGAACAGCAGGACGCCCAGCGTGATAGCGATGGGTGCGGTCGTCATCGCGATACGAATCGTCCTGCGCCGCGCATGCGATGCCTTCATCGCAAGGACGTATTCGTCGGGCGCTTCATCGTTGGTCGCGGTCGCAAGAGACGGCACCTGGAGCACCGGCTCGGTGCGGACAGGCGAGAGAAGATCGGGCATCGAGGCCGCGTAGGCAGCCATGTCGTCTGCCCTGGAGGCCGGCGCCGCGTCGGGGATCGTGGTCGCCTCCGGTCGGTGTGGAGCGCCGCCGAGGTCGATGGTCAGATGCTGCGGAGTGGGTGGCACCGCCGCCTTTCCGCCGGCAAGCCTCTCCACTTCAGCGCCAAGCGCCCCAATCGCCTCGCGCAATGCCGCAACTCCGTCACCAGGCTCGATGCCAGCACGAATGCACCCGGCGACCTCGACGCACCCGATCCGCCGCTGCGCAGGATCGGTCATCAAGCATGCGTCGAGCGCGGTCGACACCAGCGCAGGGAGGTCGGGACGCGCCGTCCTCAAAGACTCGAGCTGCCGGCTTGCGAGGTGCTTGAGCAGCTCGAAGTCGGTGAGCCCGTGCTGCGTGCCCTGCCGCCCCGTCAGCATCTCCCAGACCACGAGCGCTGCAGAGAAGGCGTCTGCGCGTTCGGTGGCTCGGGTCGCGCGCAGGATCTCCGGCGCCACATACGACGGTGCCCTGTACACGGCGGCAACAGCCGTGCTTTCGTCCAGGTCCACGTCCCGCGCAAACGAGAACCCGGTCAGACGAACGCGCCCGTCCGAGGCCACGAGCACGTTGGCCGGACGCACGTCGCGGTGCAGGACGGGAGCAGGCTGCCCGTCGTGGTCCACCAGCCCGTGGGCGTGCGCCAGCGCGTCGAACAGGCTCAGCGCGACGTGCCACGTGATGCGGTCGTCAAGCCTGGCGCCGCCCGACGTCAACCGGGCCAGGAGGCGTTCGAGAGTCAATCCGCTGAAGCGCTCGAGCACGAGCACTCGGTCACCGTCGTGATCGAAGAAGTCGTGCATGCGAACGATGTTGGGGTGATCGAGGCGCGCCATGACCTTCGCCTCGCGCGCGAGCGACTCGGCCCCGCGGCCGTCGGAGGAACGCTTCGCAATCTTGAGCGTGCACAAGCGTTCGAAGCCGCCCGGCACCCGCTGTCGCGCCAGATATTCGAAGACCTCGCGTCGCTGCGGGAGCTCCTCCTCGAGCAGGTACGGCCCCACCGCGCCCAGAGGAGTGACCGACGGGATTCTGGGTTCGTGCGTCATCGCCGTGGGTCCAAGCGCGGTCGTGGCTTCGGTTCGAGTGGCCTGCCTCGGGCCTGCCCTGCTCGTGTTCCTCAGATTGGGAGCACTGCGCCGGCGACGATGCCGCGTCAACAGCCTCCCGGAAACCGTGACGCGGAAGCCTTGCGGACGGCGGGCGTTGTACGATCCTGCTCATGATGCTGCGCGGCTTCTCGCTCCGTGCACGCGGGCCTGAACCCCATCCAGCCACGCAGGCAACTGGCGCACGGAGTCGAGTACCGCGTCGGGCTGGAGCCCCTCTCCGCCGAGCAACTCGGGCCGATACTTCCCGGTCTTGACCAGGATGCCCTTCATCCCCAGCAACTGGGCGGCGCGCACGTCCGTCTCGACGTCGTCACCCACCATCGCGACACGTTCCGGCGTGAGGTGCATGGAGTCGAGCGCGAGCTTGAATAGCGCCGGAGAAGGCTTGCCGATCACCGTGGCATCCTGCCCTGATGCGAACTCGAGCGCCGCGACGAACGCACCGATGTCGATCTTCAGACCGTCACCGGCCTCCCAGTAACGCCCCTTGTGGAGCGTCACCAGGCGTGCGCCTGCGAGCATCATCCCGAACATGCGCTGCATCAGGTCCGCGTCCCACCGCGCGCCGATGTCCCCGACCACGATCACCTCGGGCTCCGTCTCGCTCTGCGGAAACTCCGCGAAGTCCGGTCGCACATCCTCGTTGAGCAGCAGATGACAACGAGGCGACCCGAGCTGCCGCAGGTACGTGACCGCGGCCTGCGGCGCGCTGAACAGCTCACCCGGCTCGATCGGAAGCCCAAGCGCCTTGACCCGAGCATGCAGCGACGCGATCGATCGGGTGGTGGCATTTGTCAGAAATCGGCACGACAAGCCACGAGCGCGAACGGCCGCGACAGCCTCCGCGGCCCCCGGGATCGGACGTTCCCCGACGTGCAGCGTGCCTTCCAGGTCGAACAGGATGCCTTGAGTCATTGCGGAGTCGTAGTACCCCGACGGCACGCAGCCGAGAACAAACCGGCGCAGGTGAGCAGACAAGCAATGTCTGCGCTGCCGTACGCCGCGCTCCAGCCGGATGGAACCGTCACCTGCACCTCCGCGGATGTCGCCGCGGATGCGAAGGCCGACACGGGCTCCGAACGTCCCGCGTCGTGGCTCGCCCCCGGCTGCGATCGGCCTGCTCTGAGTCTTGCGACCTCGAAGGCCCGCGGATGGGACATCGCGCGGTTGGAAGCCGGTTGGGACGGGTGCTGGAATCACGGGCGTGAAGGGCTGATGATGTCCTGGTCCCTGGGCTGCTTCCTGACGCGGACCTCGAGCGACGGGCGGTCGCTACCCGACACCTGCTCGGACGAGTCCATGCCGTTCGTCTCCTTTGGTGTGGGGGTTCGCGGCGGATTCGACCTTTGAACGCCGCTGCGTAGCCGACAGCAGGGTGCGGAACCCGCAGCAGGTGCTGCTGCGGAATCCGCAGTCCGTCGTCGCGCTGCGGCGGATCCAAGCCATTTCCCGCGCATCCGTCGCTGGCACGAACGCTGCTCCTGGGCACGCCGAACGTCCAGGAGGTCTCGTCATGATCCATCACGCCAACCATGCTCTCCGTTTCGCAGCTTCCCTCACGGTACTGGTCTTCGTCTCCGCCTGCGCCGATGCCGCGCCCTCTCCGCCCACGGATCCGGCCACTGACGGCCTGCTCGCGGCGGTGGAGGGGCAAGAACCCGAGGGCGAAGGCCCCGCGCGTCCGACGCGCTGCGACAGCGATCAGTCGTGCGACGGCAAGTGCCCCAAGGGTGCCAAGGGCTGCAAGTGCGCCGCGACCCCGTTCGGCGAAAAGGTCTGCGCGCCGTCGTGCAGTGCCGACGCCGATTGCCCCCAAGTGCCAGGAGTGCCCCAGCTGCGTTGTGACCAGGGAGTGTGCGCTCCGCCGGCGCCTCCGCCGAAGGGCCAGGCCTGCGGGAGCGACGCCGACTGCCCGTCGGAATGTGTGCCCGGCGCGAGCAAGTGCACGTGTCGGGAGACCCCGCAGGACGGCAAGGCGTGCGTGCCTGCATGCTCTGCCGACGCGGACTGCCCGAAGGCTCCCGCGGGCGCTCCTGCAGCCAGGTGCGAGCAGGGAGCGTGCAGACCGCCCGCGCCGCGGGGATGAAACCGGACGCTCGTGTCGGCGGCTGCAGCGCCGCACACGGTGGTAGTCTGCGGCCGGAGCTGCGATGAGCGCGACGCAACACCATGAACCTTCGGTTCGACCGTCTCGCTGGGCGATGCTCGGCATCGCGTTGATGCTGGGCATCGCCTTGATCGCCTCCAGCGTGCGCAGCTGGCTCGTGTCGCGCGCACTGGCGTCCACGCTTACCAGAGGCCAGTCGGAGCTGCTGCTGCGCGGGCTGCGCGGACGGGCGGCGAGCGAAGGGCCGCCGACCGCGAACGAGCTCCGGTCCGCGTTGAGGGAGCAGGCCGATGCGGGCTTGCGGTATGCGGCGGTGTTGGACGCGGGCGGCGCGGTGATTGTTTCGGCCGGCGAACCATCTCGGGAGCCTCCGGGGGAGCTGCCGAGGCCGGGCGAGTTCGTGGTGCGTGGGGAGCGCGTACGAATGCTCGCGCCACCACCGCAGCTCGGCCCTCCTCCCCCGGCTCCGGGGCTGCTCGGCGGGCCGCCGCCGCCCGCTGCCTGGCATCCGGACCAGCAGGGCCCGCCGCCGGGCCATGGCTCGGGGCTCCTGCTCGAGTTCGAACCCGTCTATGCCCGTCGTCTGCTCGATGAAGCTCGCTTCAGCCTCATCGCGAACCTCGCCGCCGCGCTCGTGCTCATGGCCGCCTCGGCCGTGGTGTGGCGGCTCGGCGCTCGCGCGGAGCGCGCGGAAGCGCAGTGGCGGCGTCAGCAGCACCTCGCGGACCTCGGCGAGCTGTCGGCCACGCTGGCCCACGAGATCCGCAATCCGCTCGCCGCCGCCAAGGGACACGCGCAGCTGCTCGCGGAGCAGGTCGGCGACGATCGTCAGAAGCGCAAGGCCGGCGTCGTCGTGGACAACCTCCTGCGGCTCGAGCAGCTCACGACGAGCCTGCTGGAGTTCGCGCGCTCCGGGGAAGTCCAGCTCGCGGAGGTCTCTCCCGCGGCGACCGTGCGCGAGGCAGCCGCCATCGCCGGCTCGGAGCGGATCCGCGTCATCGACGCGCGGGCTCCGGTCGTGTGGCAGCTCGACGCCGCGAGGATGAGGCAGGTGATCGCGAACGTGCTGCGCAACGCGCTGCAGGCTTCTGCCGCGGGAGTGGAGGTCGAGGTTCTGGTCGAAGAGCGCGACGGTTCGCTGCGGCTCGCGGTGAGCGATCGCGGCGAAGGGATCCCGGAGCCCGATCGGGAGCGGATCTTCGAGGCGTTCCGGACGACACGCACGACTGGCACGGGGCTCGGGCTTGCCTTTGCGCGGCGTGTGGTCCAGCTGCACGGAGGCACGATCGACGCTGCGAATCGGGCTGGGGGTGGCGCGGTGGTGACGATCGTCCTGCCGCGGGAACCGGGGGTGCGGGGCCGAGAGAGGTCGGAGGGCGAGCGAGGGCCGTGCTAGGCTGGAGCGCGGGGTGCGGGGTGCAGGTTGGACGGGAGAATGGCGAACATCCTGGTGGTGGACGACGAGGAAGGGATCCGGAGCTTCCTCACCGAGGTGCTGGAGGGAGAGGGGCACGAGGTGGACGAGGCGCCGGACGGGGACTCCGCGCTTCGCACGCTCCGGGCGAGGGCCTACGACCTGCTGATCACGGACATCCGGATGCCCGGCATCGACGGCATGGAGCTGCTTCGAAGGGTGCGCCAGGAGCGTCCGTCGGTGCGCGTGGTGCTGCTGACAGCGCACGGGACGGTGGCGTCCGCGGTCGAGGCGATGAAGGTGGGCGCCTTCGACTACCTGGAGAAGCCGCTCGAGAGCCCATCGCAGGTGAGGGCGATGGCGGCTCGCGCGGTCGGCAGGGCGAGCGCTCCCGCGCGAGTTCCTTCGGAAGACGAACTTCCTCTGTCGTATGGTGCACCCGCGATGGAGCCTGTGGAGCGATCGCTTCGCAAGGTTGCGGCGACGGAGGCGACGGTGTTGCTGCTCGGGGAGAGTGGGACGGGCAAGGAGGTGGCCGCGAGGGCGATTCACCGCTGGAGCCCGCGGGCCGCGGGCCCCTTCATGGCGGTCAACTGCGCGTCGCTGTCGGAGTCGCTGCTCGAGAGCGAGCTGTTCGGCCATGAGAAGGGGGCCTTCACGGGGGCGGTGAGCCAGCACCGGGGGCGCATCGAGCGGGCCGACGGCGGGACGTTCTTTCTCGACGAGGTCGGGGAGATGAAGCCGGGGCTGCAGGCGCGCTTGCTGCGCGTGCTGCAGGAGCGGCGCTTCGAGCGCGTCGGCAGCACGCAGCCCATCGCCTGCAATGTCCGCTGGATCGCCGCGACCAACCGCGAGCTCTCCGAGATGATCCGTTGCGGCGAGTTCCGCGAAGACCTCTATCACCGCCTCGCCGTCTTCCCCGTGACGATGCCGCCCCTGCGCGAGCGCAGAGCCGACATCGAGCCGCTGGCCACCTGCCTGCTCGCGCGCGCCTCGGCGCGAATCGGGCGTCCGGGCCTCGTGCTGTCGCCCGAGGCGGTCGCAGTCCTCCAGCTGCACGCCTGGCCCGGCAACATCCGTCAGCTCGCCAACGCGCTCGAGCGCGCGGCGATCCTGGCCGACTCGACCTCGATTCTCCCGGAGCACCTGAGCCTGGGACCGACACCGGGACCGACAGCCGCCTTGGAAGGACGGAGCATGGCAGACATCGAGCGCGAGGCGATCGTCGCCGCGCTGTCGCGTTGCTCGGGAAACCGTCGCAAGGCAGCCGCGGAGCTGGGGATCGGCCTGCGAACCCTCTACGAGAAGCTCAAGCGCTACGCCGTCGAGTGAGCCGTCCTTCCCGCCCGCGCCCGAAGGCCCCGAATCGGGCGACGACGGTGGCTGCGCGTGCAGGTCGGGTGCGGCCGACTCCGAACGTCCGGCGTCGTGGCTCGCCCTGGCTGCGATCGGACTGCTCGGAGTCTTGCGACGTCGAAGGCGGTGACCCCGCGACGAGGAGTGTCGGACGATTACCGCGCGTGTGACGGTCATGAGAAGTCGAATCATGCCCCCGAGGACGAGCCTGCACCGCTCGGGGATACGCGCTACCATGGGGTAGCCCATGCGCTCTGCGATTCGCCCGGTGCTTCTCGCATCGGCCGTTCTGGCCGCGTGGGGCTGCGCCCATTCGGGGGCCGACGGTCCAAAGGTCCCCACGGCTTCGCTGATGGCGAGAGGAATTGCCGGGCTCGAGCTCGACGATCGCGTGCTCGCCGATGCCGGTCTCCGCGCAGGGGGGGAAGGAAGCGTCTGGCTCACGCGAGCATGGTTCGTGCGCGGAGTCGCGGACTACTCACGGCTGTATCCCCTGGCCGGTCAGTGCCCGGAGGAACACGAGTGCTCGTCGCACGAGTGGACCTTCGGCTCGATGCTTGGCATGGAGCGCAGTCTGGACAAGCGGACGTCTGCCGTGGGGTGGTTCGCGATCGGCTCGGGTTTGCGATTCTACGAGAAGGTGGACCGCAGTGGGTTCGTCACCCCGAACGCCTCGTCGAAGGCCCGCGGATGGGACATCGCGCGGTTGGAAGCGGGCTGGGATGGGCGCTGGAATCATGGGCGTGCAGGGCTGATGATGTCCTGGTCCCTGGGGTGTTTCATGACGCGGACCTCGAGTGACGGCCGCTCGCTTCCCGACACCTGCTCGGACGAGTTCATGCCCTTCGTCTCCTTTGGTGTGGGGGTCCGCGGCGGATTCGAACTCTGAACGTCGCTGCGTGGCCGGCAGCAGGATGCAAAACTCCGCACCTCCTCCGGGGCGATCCGTGAGCTCGACGAGACCCTGGCGGGCGTCCAGCACTCGAGTCACGATCGCGAGCCCCATCCCCGTTCCGCGCGCGATCACGGCGGCGATGGGGATGCGCGACCAGGCGAAGCCGGATTCTGGGTCGCCACGGCTCCGGGCGATCACCTCCGGGGCTCATTCCGCGACGCGCACAGCTTCGGCCTCGTCACCCCCAGGACGGCCCGCAGGTCGCACTCGGCGCATCTGTCGAACCCCGAGCGAGGCCTGGCGGTGCCGAACGTGCACAAGTTGGTGCGCGAGCATCTGGAGCCGTTCCCGGCGTACATGCGCGAGCACTGCCGCAAGCCGCTTCCGACGTACGTCGAGCGCGAGGTCAGGGGGTTGCCGCGCTGTGGGGACCCGCGGAACGAGCTCACGCGCGTCCGGTGCCCTCGTCGTGACCTTCGGCCCGTTGGACCGCCGTCCTCATCTCGAGTTGGCGTCGCACGATCGTATCGGCACCCCGCCGGTCGGACGACGAGAGCGATCCTGGGTGCGCGCGTTACACGCTACACGCCTGGATGCTGAGGCCGACCATGGCGGGGGCGCGGCGTGCGACCTCGGCGGTGACCCTGGGGGCATCGGAGGCGCGGCAGGCACGCGGGCAACGGATCGCGGCAGGGCGGGCCCTGGTGTCAGCCGGGAAGCAGCCCGCAGAGGTCGCCTCGATGCTGGGTATTGGAGTCGAGGAATGGTAAGAGTTCCGACATCGGAACTGTGGCTATCGCCGCCAGGTCACAGACAGCGCCCCCATCAGGAACGTGCTCTCGTAGCGTCCGGGGTTGGGGTCCTGCGGCGAGGTCTGGGCTGGGGTCAGGTCCTTTCCTCCGAAGGAATAGAATCCGCCGGCGTCGATATCGAACTGCCCCAACTTCACGCCTGCGCCGAAGTGCAGCGTGTGCATGAGGGCAGGAGGAGGGAGGTAATAGCTCGGGCGCTTCTCTGGCGTGGCGGATTGGGCAGCGGAGTAGCCGATCCGCGCGGCCCAGGTCGTGGTGAGCCAGTATTCGGCGCCGGCGCCCACGGTCCAGGTGTTGTTCCAGTCGAGCGGGATGACCATCTTCTGGTCGCCCATCGGGGTCTGGATGGTCGTGACGAACGACTTGTTGGCCTCAGCATACAGCGAACGCTTGATTTCGGCGACCAGCAACAGCCTCTTTCCGAGCAGCTCCTGGGCGGCGCCCATTCCCCAGTTGTGAGGCATGGGAAGGTCCATGGAAGCCGGGTTGCCTCGGCCAGCCATGGTGACCGTCCCATCAAGATGGGTGGTGAACCGGTTGCGATAGGTGAGCGAGAGCCGAGTGGTGGGCGTCGGCTTTGCGAACAGGCCGAAGTGGGCACCCGCGTAGGAGGTGCCCGACATGTCGACTTCGAGCTTTCCCATGGTTGGGACGGGGCCCGGGCCGGCGATGGGCGCGAGCTGCTCGGCGCTCTGGGAGGTGTGGGTGATACGCCAGGCCACGCCGACGGCCACCTGCTTCGTGAGGGCGAAGGACAGGGCGGGAGTGGCCTCGAAGACGGAGACCTTCTGCTCGAGATCGACCGAGCCGGCCGGGGTTGCCACGCCCTTGTAGACCGAGCCGAATCCGGCCGATGGGAACACGGCCATGCCGAGGACCAGGCGATCGGTGAGGCGATAGGCTCCTCCGACCAGGAAGAGGGGGAATACGGAAGCGTCGCTCTTGACGCTCGAATAGGGGCCGTTGAGGGGCACGGTCGTGGTGGGGGCTGAAGGGGAGATGACGCCGGTGACCGAGAAGGTGCCGATTCCTTCGAGTGCAGCGGGGTTCTTGAAGGGGGAGGCGCCGTTGTGCACGTAGGCCGAGCCCGTGCCGCCCAGGGCCACGGAGCGGGCATCGTAGGCTGCCGGTGGTTCCGTGTTGGCGAAAACCAGTCTGGACTCGGAAAGGGTCAGGAGGGCGACAGCGGTCGACAGGACACGCAAAGCGCGGAGCGATCCAGAGGTCATGGACGTCCTCGTGCGGTCTGCCCTGCAGCTCCCGGAATTGGGAATCATGCGGGCGAGACGTCTTCTCTTGTCCTCTACATACCATGAATGCCGGCCGGAGCGGCTTTCGAAATGGGCCCTGGCTCAGGATTCAGGAATTCGATTCATGAATAAGATTTGAGGACTCCGCGTTGAATTGAGGGTGCGCCTGTCGGGTGCAGACACCACTTCGCACGGGTCCCCTTCCACGATGCATGCTGATTCGGGAGCATGAATGGATGGGCAAGGGCTTCGTCGTAGTGGATGACGCGGTGATGCGAGACGCAGCATCCACGAAGAGGAAGCCCGATGCCAGGCCCTGGACCGAACGCCCGTGACCGGCCCCGACAACAAGTTCCGACGCAGGGTGCCCGAGGTGCTACCGATCGCCGGTTTCCGCGGGATCTCGCGGCCGCGGTTCACGAATTCCCCTCGCCTCCAAGACGTGCCAGAGGGCTCAAGATGTCTCGATCAATCGGCCCAAGGGATCGGAGAGCCTGATCCGACCGGCGATGGCTGTCATCGCTGCCCGGTGTTCGACCGGGCTGACGGCACGGGGGGCACGACGCGTGGATTGCCACGCGTGGGGGATGGCGCGGTCGACATCGCCGCTGGTTGAAACCGATTGCGCCAGGACAAGCCTGGGCGAGGAGGAAGAAGGATGGAGTAAGGGGCTTCCAAACGACGGATTGGTCCATTCTGCGGCCGGGGGCCAGTGCGGTTGGGCTTCGTGCTCGTGCTCGTGCTCGTGCTCGTGTTCGTGCTCGTGCTCGTGCTCGTGCTCGTGCTCGTGCTCGTGCGTGTGGCTTCGGCATGGTGCAAGAACGGCACGTGCGTGGCGAAGTCGCAGGTGGGCGGCGAGTGCGACCTCGCGATGATGGGTCGGCGTGTGTGGACGGCGCCTTCTGCAACCAGACCACGAAGAAGTGCGCGCCGCAGGTGGGAGAGGGGGCAGGGCGAAGTCACCATCCTACTCGTAGGTCCATTCCGCACAGAGACATCCTTGG
>CAYMUE010000013.1:0-67535 GCA_964393505.1 uncultured Polyangiaceae bacterium | reverse complement strand
ATCGACGCATCCGACTGCCCCTGCACCCAGCCCCACGTACTGCCCGCCCCTCCACACCTGCAGGTGGTGCGCACACCGGTGCCCGCTGCGCGCAAAGTTCGACACCTCGTAGTGCTCGTACCCCCTCGACGTCAGCTCCTCCGATACCGCCAGATACGCCTCCGCTACCTCCCCCTCGTCAGGTGCCGGCTCCTCTCCCCTTCGAATCGACTCCGCCAACGGCGTCCCCTCCGCGACCGTCAACGCATACGCTGAGATGTGCTCCACCCCCTCCTCCGCCAACACCCGCACCTCGACAAGCGCTTCCTCCACCCGCTCCCCAGGCAGCCCATAGATCACGTCCGCCGAGCACGTCCGAAACCCCGCCCCCTGCGCCGCCCGCAACGCCCTCAGCGCCTGGGCCCCGTCGTGAACGCGCCCGAGAATCCCCAACCGATCCTCCGCCAGCGCCTGAACCCCAAGGCTCAACCGCGTCACCCCCGCGCTCCGGTATCCGACCGCTTCGCGTTCTCCCAACGTCCCCGGGTTCGCCTCCAACGACACCTCGATGTCGCTCGCTTTCCCGCAAATCACCGCCTCGATCACCCGCCCGACCTCACGAGGCGACCACAACGAGGGCGTGCCTCCGCCAAAGAACAGCGCCGGGACCTCCATCCCACCCATCTGCCCCCGCGCTCGGACTGCCCATTCGCTCATCACCGCTCGCGCGTAAGCATCGTGCGGCACCCTCTCTCGTCTAACCGCCCGGGACGAGAAATCGCAGTACCGGCACTTCATGAGGCAGAACGGAAAATGAACGTATACCGCTGCAGATCGTTCAACCCCCATGGTTTGCCGTGACCTGCTCCCAATGTTGAGTTATGGGCATGGATCGCATGGACTTGGCCTCTCCACCAGGTTCTAACACCCGGGTCGCCTCCGTCGAGGAACTCCTCGAACGAGTCAAGGCCTATCAGCCCAACGCCGACACCGACCTGCTGGCGCGCGCCTACGAGTACGCCTGCAAGGCCCACGAAGGGCAGGTCCGCAAGAGCGGCGCCCCCTACTTCGCTCACCCCGCCTCCGTCGCAACCATCATCGCCGACCTTCGCCTCGATGCGGCCAGCGTCTGCGCCGGCCTCCTCCACGACGTCGTCGAAGATACCCCCCAGACCCTCACCGACATCGAACGCCAGTTCGGCTCCGAGGTCTCGTTCCTCGTCGACGGCGTCACCAAGCTGTCGAAGATCAACTTCACCTCCCGCCAGGATCGCGAGGCCGAAAACTTCCGCAAGATGCTCGTCGCCATGGCGCGCGACATCCGCGTCCTGCTCGTCAAGCTCTGCGACCGCGTCGACAACATGCGCTCCCTCGAGTTCATGTCCGCCGAGGCCCAGGAACGCATCGCCCGCGAGACCATGGAGATCTACGCTCCCCTCGCCAACCGCCTCGGCATCCAGCGTTTCAAGAGCGAGCTCGAAGACCTCGCGTTCAAGTTCCTCGAGCCCGAAGCCTATCGACGCCTCGAGCAGCTCGTGCAGCGCACCGAGCTCGATCGCAACCGTTACATCGACGAGATGTCCGATCAGCTCCGACGTCAAATCTCCGAGCACGGCTTCCAGGGCGACGTGAGCGGACGGCCCAAGCACTTGTACTCGGTCCATCGCAAGATGGTCCAGAACAAGGTCGAGTTCGAACAGATCCACGACCTGATGGCCTTCCGCGTCCTCGTCGAAACCGTCGCCGATTGCTACGGCGTCATGGGCGCGATCCACGCCCGCTACACGCCCGTTCCCGGACGCATCAAGGACTACATCGCGCTCCCCAAGCCCAACATGTACCAGTCGTTGCACACGACGGTCATCGGCCCCGACCGCGAGCGCGTGGAAATCCAGATCCGCACCCGCGAAATGCACCGCGTCGCCGAACAAGGCATCGCCGCTCATTGGCGCTACAAAGAACGCCTCTCCGGCGGCGTCGACCCCAAGCTCGTCCAACGCTTCGCCTGGCTCCGTGAGCTCATGGAGTTCCAGAAAGAGGTCAAGGACCCCGCCGAGTTCCTCGACTCCGTCAAGGTCGACCTCTTCCAAGATGAAGTCTACGTCTTCACCCCCAAAGGCGACGTCCGCGTCTTCCCGCGCGGCTCCACCCCCATCGACTTCGCCTACTCCATCCACACCGAGATCGGACACCACTGCGCCGGCGCTCGCGCCAACGGCAGCATCGCTCCGCTCCGCTACAAGCTGCACAACGGCGACGTCATCGAGGTCATCACCAACCCCAACCAGCGCCCCAAGAAGGAGTGGCTCGAGTTCGTCGCCACCAGCCGCGCTCGCAACAAGGTCCGCGCCTTCCTGCGCAGCGAAGAGCGCGACCGCTCCCTCAAGCTCGGCCGCGAACTGCTCGAGAAGGAGCTGCACTCTCACGGCATCTCGATGCAGCGCTTCCTCAAGTCCGACGAGCTCCGCCGCGTCCTCGAGCACTTCAAGCTCCTGACCAACGACGAGCTCTTCATCTCCGTCGGTTACGGCAAGATCGCTCCGGCTTCCGTCACCGCCGTCCTCGCCCCCAAGTCCGGCGACGGCGCCCGAGAACCCGCCGCAGACCTGCGCGAAGGCCGCATCGAGAACCTCGTCCGCCGCGTCACCGGTCGCGATTCGGTCTCCATCAAGATCAGCGACATCGACGACATCCTCGTCCGCTACGCCAAGTGCTGCAATCCCCTGCCCGGCGACGAAATCGTGGGCTTCATCACCCGCGGCCGCGGCGTCACCGTCCACCGCCGCAACTGCTCCAAGTCCTACGAAACCGACCCCGACCGACGCGTCGCCATCAGCTGGGACTCGCGCGCCAAGATCAACCGCACCGTCCAGCTCAAAGTCGTCACCGCCAATCGCCCCGGACTCCTCGCCCAGATGGGCGAAACCTTCAACCAGCAGAACATCAACATCAGCGCCGTCAACAGCCGCTCCGTCGAAGAAGGCCGCTCCGTCAACGTCTTCTCGTTCGTCTGCAGTGACTTGAGTCAGCTCAAGCTCATCATGCGCGAACTGCAGAAGCTCGGCGGCGTCTTCTCCGTCGAGCGCGTCTGAGGATCGCGTAGGGCCCGAACGCGCCGCGCGCGCCGGGCCCCTCCCAATGGTCCCTCGTGCCTGTCACATGCGCGAGGCTTCGTGGACCTTCTTGTGCGGCAGTTCCACGCTCAATCGCTTAACCTCCCGGTAGAACGCTTGCCGCGAAACATGCAGCTCGCGCGCTGCCGCCGCAATCGTCCCACCAGCTCGATCGAGCGCACGCTGCAGACGCGCCCGCGCGAGATCCGGATCCTCCTGCTGCAGCGCCAGCGGCTCGCGCATCGATGCCCGCGTCGATCGCTCCCGCACACGCCGCACGCGCTGATCGTCTGTCATCTCCCCGGATGCCACGACCTCACGCAACACCTCGCGCAGCTCCCGAATGCCGCCCGGCCACGTGCCTCGCATCAGCTGCTCCAGCACCGCCACCGACAGCCGACCGGGATCCATCCCCTCGCGCTCCATCAATGCCGACGAAATCGCGACCAGGTCTTCCCTCCGCGATTCCAGACTCGGCACCCGCACCCGTCGCGACGCCAACACCGTCGCCACCGCCGGCGCAAGCAACCCGTCCGCGAGCGCACGCTCCAGCGGACGCCCCAGCGTTCCCACCAGCAGCGTCCCTGCCGATCGCTTCAGTAGCCGCACCGCCTCGATCTGCGCCGCCCGCTCGAGCTGCTCCAGATGCAGCACCAGCACGGATGACGTCCGTGACGCCAGCGCGTCGCACACGCTCGCCTTCGCCGCCGGGGAACGCGCATCCACGACCACCGTGGTGCGCCCCGGCGCCGCCGACAGCACCGCGGCTTGCGCCAGCGCCGCCTTGCCGCTCCCCTCCGACCCCTCAATCAGAAAGCTCTCCTGCGCTCGCACGTAACCAAGCGCCGTTTCGATCCATCCCCGCTGCCGCGGCCCAAAAACCAGATCGCCAAGCCGCCCCATCTTCCCGCAATGCGCCGACAGCTCGCGCTCCACGAAGACCCCAACCATGCTCCCCATCCGCACCACATTGCCGTGCGCAACCGCCATCCGCTCCGCGCGCACGCCGTCCACCCATATCCCCCCTTCCGCACTCATCGCCTCCACGTATGCACCATCCGCGCGCACGCGAATCCGGGCGTGCGACGGCATCACCTCCTCATCCACGAGCGTCACCGTCGATTCTCCGCCGGTGCCAACCACGGCCCCCTCCGCAAGCCACACCGCCGTCAACTCATCGCGGTCGTTCGCCCGTACTATCCCCCAGCCTCCCGCCGCGGCCGGACGAGCCCCCACCGGGTAGACCCCGGAGTCCGACGTCCCTTCACCCTTCAGTGCGACCTGACTCACGGCATCCCTCCTCGCCGATGACGCGCCACCCGCTCAATCGAAACACCCGGAGAGGGGCACGCGCAAGACGCACGGCCCCCTTCCTCCCGGTCCTCCCCCTTCGATGCTTCATTCTCCTCGCAGGTGCCGCACCCAACGGATCTACTTTCTGTCAGGTCACCCCCCAAAAAAGTCTCTTGACTCATCCCCCGAAGCCATGTACAAGTGCGCTCCTCCACTGCGGGAGTAACTCAGTGGTAGAGTGCCACCTTGCCAAGGTGGACGTCGCGGGTTCAAATCCCGTCTCCCGCTCCACGAAGACTTCGAGGGCTCCCTTCCGCGGAGCCCTCTTTGCTTTTGTGCCCTCCCCCCCAAACCTCCACCCTTCTTGAAGCCGGCAGACCCGCAGTGTTACGGTGCGGTTGCCTCTTTCATGTGCGCCGTTCGACGAGGACGCCGGGCCGTTCTTCGCGCCCCGGGGGGCTGCGTACAAGCGGAGTAGACCATGCGCTGGAAGATCATCGCCCTGAACAGTGTCGTCGTGATCATCGTTGGCGTGCTCCTCTACGCTCTCCTGCACGCTCAGCTCAATAGCGTCATCGCCAACCGCTCGCTTATCCAGACCGAAGCCAGAAGCGCTGCCGTCGCCGCCGACACCCAGCTCCAACTCGACGCCCTCCGCGTCGAACGCTGGCTCGACGCGCAAACCGATGAACCGGTCCTGCGCGAACCCTTCCTCGCCGGCACCCAGTCGGCACGATTCGAAGCCGCTTCCCTGCAGTGCAATCGCATCAAGGCCGCCGCCGACGCCAACCCCTCCATCCAGGCACGCACGCCGCCGGCCATCGTCGCCCTCGTTGACCCCAGTGGCATCTGCCTCGGTCGCAACGGCAGCAACCTGATGCGCGGCGAAGACCTCTCCCGCTCTCACCCGCGCCTCAAGGACGTCATCACCCGCGGCGGGACCGGTTCCGACATCTGGTACAGCCGTCAACTCTCACAACAGTGGATGGTCAGCTACGCCGCCATCCGCGACTCCGCCGACAAGGTCATCGGCGGCATCGTCTTCGGTACCCCTCTCAACGACGAACGCATCACCAAGACGACCGCCGGCTCCAACAACATCCTCGTCGTCGTCCCCGTCGAGCAGGGCCTCGAAGTCATCGCGAAGACCGGCTCCGTCGCCCCCGACCTCGCCGCCTCCATCGTCCTCCCACCTTCCGCCCCTTCCCTCCAGACCGCCCTCAAGAGCGGCCAGGCCACCCTCGTCGATGCCGCTTCCTCCGACTGGATCCTCTACGCTCAGCCCCTCGGCGGCTTCGGCGACTCCAAACAGGCCGTCATCGTCGCCGCTGAACCCTCTGCTCTCGCTGACCCCACCAGCCTGCTCCTCTGGCCCATCCTCGGCGTCGTCCTCCTCGGCTTCGTCCTCGTCGCCATCATCGGCGTCCTCCTCGGCAACTACATCTCCAAACCCGTCGAAGACCTCGAAGAGGGCCTCCTGCAGATCCTCAACGGTCGCACCGACCTGCGCTTCGAGATCGAACATGCCGTCCTCGGTGGCGTCGTGTTCCGAATCAACACCCTCCTCAATCAGCTCATGGGCGTCACCGAGGACGACACCGACGATGAAGGTCGCCCCTCCCAGGCCCCCTCGACCAACGCTTTCCAGGGCGCGCTCGAAGTCGACGAGAAAGCCACCCAAGGCACCGCCTCCGATTCCGTCGATCCTCGCGTCGCCGCAGCCCTCGCCGCCGAACCCGCCGACTCCTACTACCGCCGCATCTTCCGCGAATACATCGACGCAAAACGCTCCATCGGCGACCCCGTCGACCATATCCAGGAGACCAGCTTCGTCGAACGCATCCGACAGCGCGAGACCGAGATGGGCGGACGCACCGGAAAGCCCGTTCGCTATCAGGTCCAGCTCCGGGGCAAGGAAGTCGTCCTCATCGCTGTGCCCCTCCCCTGACCCCCCTCATCCCACCAACTCCTGACTCGAGTCGTGCTAGGCTCCCGCCGCCGACGCCAACCCGCGTCAGGCACAAGAGGTTCACAACATGGGGCTGTTCGATTTCCTCAAGTCGAAGAAGAACTCCGATCCGGACCAGGCACCCGCCGTAGACAAGAATCTCGCGCGCCTCGCCCGCGTCACCGCAGACAAACACGCGCAAACCTATGACCGCATGGAAGCCATCCAGGAGCTCGCCGGTCAGGCAACCCCCGAAGCCGCCTCCGCCCTCCTCAAACGCTTCACCTTCTACGTCGACCCCTCCATCACCGACCAGGAGGAGAAAGACGTCGCCTTCCGCGGCATCGTCGCCGCCGGAGAAGGCGCCCTCCAACCCATCCGCGACTTCGCGGCTCGCGCCGAGAGCCTCACTTGGCCGCTCAAGATCCTCCACGAGATCCTCGACGAAGACGCCTACATCGGGGAGCTCCTCGTCATCCTCCAGCGCTTCGATACCGAGTACGTCAAGAACGCCGAACCCAAGGTCCAGCTCATCGCTGCGCTCGAAGGCGTCAAGCGTCCCGATGTCCTCGAAGCCGTCACGCCTTTCCTCGAGGACTTCGACGAGCCAGTCCGCTTCCACGTCGTCGCTACGGTCTTCGCGCAGGAATCCCCAGAATCCGTCGAACCCGTCTGCGCCGCTCTCGTCACCGAGGAGTCCGTGCGAGTCAAGAACAGGATCGGCGAAGGCCTCGCCACGCAGGGGTGGCCCATCCCCCAGTCGCTCCGCGCCGACGTCGCGCGCGCCCTTCCCGCCGGCTTCCGCCTCGACGGCGACGTCGTCAAGCGCGCCTGATCACCTCCGCCCCACCCCCGCCTCGCCATCTCGCGGGTGTCGCTCGCCATCGACGGTCACCGGGTGATGATTCGTCTGACGAACCATCGGCTCGCGCCGCTCGCCAGTGCGAGGACGCACGGGGCGGAGACGCCCCGCAAGAGGCGTCGTCGCGAAATCCTTGATGGGAAGATGCAGAGAGACGACAGGGCGATCAGGGACTGCTCTTGATCGCGGTCGGGAAGAACATGTTGAAGCTGACGGAGATCATCTGATTGAACCGCCAGGCGCGGTCCTTCTCGTCAACCTTGTAGTCGGGGCCACGGTCGTCCGGAGGGCCGCCGCGCGAATCGAAGCCGGAGTTGTTCCACGCAAACGGCATCGCGCGGTACTCCAGGCCGATGCCCGTCCACTTGCCCGTGAAGAACGACAACCCGAATCCGAAGGTCGGCGCGATCGCAATGCGCGAAGCCGTCTCGTACTTCGGCTGCTGCACGCACATCTGATTGTCGACCGGAGCTGCGCAGGTCGTCGACACCAGCTTCGCCCTGTCCTGCTCCTTGCCAGGATCGAAGTCGGCGCGCTCCTTCAACCCCACGAAAGCGGGTCCGCCGAAGAAGTACAGCTCCGTGTCCACAAAGACCTTCTGGAAGATGGCCAGCTTGCCGCGGAACGGAACCGCCGTCACCTGCGGCGCGAACACCCACTGGATCGTCCCCGTCTGCGAGGGGAAATCCTTGCCGATGCTCAACACCGTCGCGTTGCGGTCCACCAACGTCTTGTTGACCGACTCGGCATCCGCATTCGCCGAGTCCCAGTTCTTCCAACGGTCCTTGTTGACCTTCTCAACCTCGTCGGTGAGCCCGGTGTTGATATGCGCCACGCCGAACGCTCCCCACGCCCCCACCGCCAACCAATCGGTGATGTTGTAGTTGAGCTTCGCGCCCGCAAGAATCGTGTGCTTGAACTCGTTCAACAACGTGAACGAGACCATCGGGGCAACCTCGAAGCGCTTGTTCCTGTGCCAGCGCAGTCCGCGCACGGCCGGAGCACCCGCCAGAGGCCCTGTCAACTGTATTTCCTGAGCTACAGCCGTTGACTCAAACGCGAGCAACCCGCCAAGCGCCAACAACCCAGAGACGACCCATCGCCGCATCATCGAAGCCCTCGTCCTTCCCTGTGCCACCATTCGACACCGCCCGGAGTTGCTCACTCCTACTTCGGCAACCGGTACTCCCAGGTGAACGGCAAGAAGATCGATATGCCGGCTTGCGCCTGCACGTGATTGGTGATCTTCGACTCACCGAGCCAGTTCGACTCTTTCTGGCGCCACGCCTCGTCGTGCACGTCGACGTCCTCGATGTTCTCGAGCTTCTCGTTGTAGATGTAGTCGCGAACCTCGAAAATCGCTGCGAACCAGCGGTTGAAGAAGATCCGCACGCCGAGCCCCGCGTTGAACGCAATCTTCGGCTTGTAGCTGAAGTTGCGATATCGGGGATCGAACACCACGATCGGCCGCGTGCTCAACGCACCGATGCCGCCGACTACGTACGCGTCCCAGTGGAAAATGAAGTCGCCAAACCCGGCGAACTTTCCGTACATCGGAACGTACGTGAAGTTGCCCGCTGCGCTCCACTGGTACTCGTTGAGCGGAACACCCACGTGCACCGCCCGACGCGTCTGGGCGTTGAACTCGGAGTCGGAGTTCAGCCCCTGGTACCAATTGAAGTTCGCGCCGATCGCCAGCACGTTCGTCATGTAGTAGTTCAGCGCAATCCCCGGCGCCGGGTGCGACACGAACTGGTCGTTCAAGGTCAACGACCAGAACGGCTGAATCTCGAATCGCCGGGCACGCAGCGCGTAGATCTGCTGCACCGCGTACATCTGCGCCTTGAGCGGACGCTTCGCCGCCTCGGCCATGTTCACCTTCGGACATGCGTCGGGGTCGAGCTTGCAGATGTCCTCTAGCGCCCCACCCCCGTCGTCGGGCGGCGTCTCGTCCCCGGCTCCGACCGCCGGCTGCTCCTCCCCAGGAGGCGGCGCATCCGCGTCGATCTCCACCGGCTGAGCTGCCCCTCCTTTCTTGGGATCGGCTGCTCCTGCCTTCGGATCCGTTGCTGCTGCGCTCGTATCCGTGGCGCCGGCTGCCGGTGCAGCCGGTTCTTTGGGCTTGGCAGTTGACACTGCCGGGACAGCCAAGAGCGCCATCGCTACGAGGAGTCCCGCGCGAGCCTGCTTCATTGTGACCCCTTCCGCATCCTTTGCCCGCCCTGACGTCAGGCCTAAGTTCTCAGAAACCTTGGGAAATTCTGCCAACCGCTGAACGCGCGCGACGATATCATGGGCGTTTTCGCCAGGTCAACTCCGAAATCCACCTTGCCGCTCGTTCCATCGTCGCCGTCCAATTCCACTACTGCGTCGCCTGCTCGCCGCCTTCCCCCTCCCCCAGCAACGCCTCCACAAACTCCTCCGCGTCGAACGGCCGCAGGTCGTCCGAGCGCTCGCCCAGCCCGATGTACCGGACCGGCAGCTTCATCTCCTCCGCTATCCCCAGAACCACCCCGCCCTTCGCCGTGCCGTCCAGCTTCGTCAACACGATCCCCGTCAACGTCAGCGCCTCCGCAAACTGCCTCGCCTGCGCCAGCGCGTTCTGCCCGTTCGTCGAGTCGAGCACCAGCAACACCTCGTGCGGTGCCCCGTCCATCGCCTTGCCCATCGTCCGGGCTACCTTCTTCAACTCTTCCATCAGCGGAACCTTCGTGTGCAACCGCCCCGCTGTGTCCGCCAACACCACGTCGGCTCCCGACGCCGATGCCTTCTGGATCGCGTCGAAGATGACCGCCGCCGGGTCAGCGCCATCTTTCCCCTTGACAACGTCGCACCCCACCCGCTTGCCCCACACCTCGAGCTGCTGCACCGCCGCCGCTCGGAACGTGTCGCCCGCCGCAAGCACGACCTTCCGGCCGTCCGCCTTCAGCTGCGTCGCCAGCTTCCCGATCGTCGTCGTCTTCCCAGACCCGTTCACCCCCACCATCAGTACCACCGTCGGCTGCGTCCGCATCACCAAGCCGCCGCCTTGCCCCGCCTGCAGCACGCGCTTCGACTCTTCCCTCAACGCACGCCACACCGCGCTGCTGTCGCTCAGCTCCTTGCGACTCAGCTCGCCGCGCACCCGCTCGATCATCGCCTCCGAGGTCTTCACCCCGACATCCGAGCTGATCAGCACCTCCTGCAGCTCATCGACGATCGCAGGCGCGATCTCCTCCCGCCCCGTGATCAGACGGGCGAGCTTGCCGAAGAAGCCTTCCTTCGAACGAGCCTTGCCGAGCCCCTTGCGCAACGCTTCAACATCGCGTGCGCGCTTCATCTCCACTGGCTCCGCCATCGGCTTGCCGACCACCGGAGCCGGGGCCTCCTCGGCCGCGGGCTTCGCCTCTTCCGCCTTCGGCTCCTCGACCTTCGCCGCAGCCTTCGGCTCCTCGACCTTCGCCGCAGCCTTCGGCTCCTCGACCTTCGCCGCAGCCTTCGCTGCCGCCTTCACCTCCGGCTTGCGCTCCGCCTCTTTCGGCTTCTCTGGCTCCCGCTTCGGCGGCTTGCGTTCCTCCGCGCGCGCGGCGGGCTTCGCCTCGAGCTTGCGCGGCTCCTCGGCCTTCTCGATCTGCTCCGGCGCCTTCTTGGCGACGAACAGGAAGTAGACGCCGACGACGACGGCTACAACGATGATGAGCACTAGGATCCCGGTCATGGATGGCCTCTCTGCGATAGGCGTCGAAAGGTGGCGCACTATAGGAACACGTGCAGCGGCCCGTCAACGCGGAGCTTGCCGCCCGGGCTCCAAAGCCCTCACTTCTCGCTCCGCTCGCGCGTCGACCTCCCCCGGCCCGTAGGCCTTTCGCTCGACGCTCTCCGCCCACGTCACCACTTCCGGGCGACGCTGCTGCGCTCGCGCAACCCTGACCACCTGCCCGGGAGTCGGCTCGGGCGGCTGATCCCAGGGTTTGCCCGCCCGACGCGCCCAGTCCACCATGCGCTGCAGCAGCATCCGACGACGGCTCACCACCGACACCACCAGATCTGCGGCCGGCGGCAGCGGTCGCTCCAGCTCTGCGTGCAGCGGGGCCTCCACCCGCAGGCGCAGATCCTTGACGACGCTGTGCACCTCGAACTCGAACCCTCCCTGCGAATCGGTCGGGGTCTCCACCACGATGTCGAGCTCGACGAACGACGGCGCCAACACGCGGACCCGCGCCCCCGCCACCCCTGTCCCATCGTGCGCGTCCACCACACGCCCTGTCCACGTCGAGCTCTCTCGCGGCCGGCCCAACACCTCGACCGACGCAACCCCCGTCGGCGATGGGCGCCCCCCCCTCTCGCGCTCCACTCGCCTGGGCCGCCTCCATCCGCGCAGCAGCCACACCGCTACCAGCACCGCGACCGCCACCGGCAACAGCCGCACCCACCCGCTCGTCCGAAGCAACCCCACCGTCACCACCGCCGGCTCCCCCGGCAGGTGAAACGGCCCATCGGACACATAGCGCAACCCCAGCGACACCGACTCCACCCCCCGCGGCGGCGCAAACGTCGCCACGATCTCCGCCTCGCCGTCCGACAGCGTCGCGGCCCCGACGACCTCCTCTTCCAGCCGCGCTTCCACCGATCCCCCCAACACCTTCCCCCGCACCGTGGTCGCTCGCACCCGGATCGCCACCCCCGACCGAGCATCCCCTTGCAGCTTCGCGTGCTCCGGCGCCAGCCGAACCCGCGCGGTCCGCGTCACCGTCGTAGAGCTCGACGCCGACGACAGCGTCGGCAGACCCGGGAACGTCGCCGCGAGCGTCCCAATCCCCGGACCGGAAAGCCTGCTCGTGGGGAACTCGAACACCGCCAGCCCGGCGTCGTCCGTCGACGCCGTCTGCAGCAGCTCTCCCCGCTCGTCCCGCA
The DNA here is from genome assembly GCA_964393505.1 of uncultured Polyangiaceae bacterium. GTDB lineage: Bacteria > Myxococcota_A > Polyangia > Polyangiales > Polyangiaceae > JACRCQ01. The sequence goes on along the minus strand of CAYMUE010000013.1, from coordinate 55,447 downwards.
GCTCCAGCTTCAACCCGCCCGGTCGCACGTCGGGGGGCGTGCTCGCACTCACCACCACCCGGTGGTTCTCTCGCTCCAGATCCAAGCGTTCCGGACGCGGAGAAAACGACAGCGTCGTCGCGCGCTGCGCTGCATCCCACACGATCTGCGTCCGCGTTCCGTCGTGCAAAGCGTCTCCCCCGAACACCGCACGCAAGTCCGCATGACCCCGCCCCAACGCAGCCACCACGCAGAACTGACCACCGTCGTCCGCGTCCACCGGATGATCGCCGTGTCCCGACGGCTCCCGCGCGTCCGCCTCGCGCCCGCAAGGCGATACCGCCACCCACGGCACCACCTCGCCGCCTCCACCAACCGCACTGAGCGCCACGCGCGCCCGAGCGATCGGTGCCCCAACCTCGTCCCGAACTCCCCCCGTCAGTGTCACTCGCTCCGGGGGACCGAACGCGCGCAGCTCGACGCGGGAGGCGCCTCTGACCTGCACCCGTGGGCCTGCACCGGCAAACCCAGCGCCAGAGAGGATGCATGCGCCCACAAATGCCGCTACCTGGCGCCGCATCTCAGCCGCCCCCCCCCACGGGTTCGCCCGTCAAGTCCCATGCATGCGTCCGCCTGGTGCTCCGTCCAACCAGGGTGCAGTCTTCCCGCCAACTACCCCGATCGCAAGCAGCAAATGGTTGGAGCCGAACGCGTCCCTTGCGTGATAACCTGGAAGGTCGAATGAGCACCGATTCGAGCCCGCTCCCGGCCCGCATCCTGCGAGGCTTCCTCATGCTCACCTTGGCAGCGCTGGTGTTCCTTCGCGCTTCCGCGGCGCACGCGGACCCGAAAGTCACCGAGGCTGCCGACAAGCTGCGCAACGCCTCCGACTTCCGCGTGCGTGTCCAGGCCGCCCTCGCGTTGGGCACCTCGAACTCCGCGGAGGCTGTCAAGCCCTTGTGCGACGGGCTCGACGACACGAACACGGCGGTTCGAGGCGCAGCGGCAGCCGCCCTCGGCAAGCTCGGCAAGAAGGAAGGGCTGCCGTGCCTGCGCAACAAGGTCAGTGCGGAGAGCAACACGTCGGTGGCCACCGCGATGCGACGGTCGATCTCGCAGCTCGAAGGCGCGCGCTCCACGCCTCTCGCCAAGGCTCCCGACGGCTCGAGCAAGTGGTACGTCGCGATCGGCGCCGCCAAGACCAAGGGCGATCGCGTTGCTTCGGAGACCGACGGTATCGTCCAGGAAACCGCCCGTGGTGCGCTGGCCTCCACCTCCGGGTTCGCCATCGCACCCGCCTCCGAGTCCCCCTCGCAGGCTGGTGCCGTGCTCGCTCGGCACAAGCTCAAGGCCTACTTCCTCCAACCGATCGTCGAGGCGCCGAAGTACGACGGCGGCAAGCTCACGATCGTTGTTCGTGTCACGATGTTTAGCTACCCGAACAAATCCCTTCAAGGCGAGTTCGCTCCGAAGCTCACCCAGTCCGGCACGCCGTTGAAGGACAAGGAGTCCGAAGACGCCCTCATCAAGATGGCGGTCACCCGGGCCATCGAGAGCTTCATCAAGGTCGCCTCCACCTCCAACTGATCGCAAGCGCCGGTTGCATGCTGACGGCACCTGCCTCTACCCTCCCCTCCGCCCAGCCGCCTCGACGGCTTGAACCCCAGGAGTGCCCATGAGCCAACTCGGCCCCAACGACTCGGCCGTTGTCCGCAGCGGACGCCACCAGCGTCGAGCGCGCAACTACCTCCTCGATCCCCGCTTCCAGCTCAAGTACACCGCCGTGCTCGTCGGCGTCGCCGTCCTCGTCGCAGCCGTGCTCGGCTACCAGCTTCACCGAACCAGCGTCGTCCTGACCGACCAGAGCCGACTCGCCGTCGAGCAGGGGCAGGAAACCGTCCGCCGCGGCAGGGGACTCATCGACGAGAGCCGAAAGGTGTCCGCGGTCGTGTCGATGAGCATCGTCAAGGACCCCGCCTACGCCGACAACCCCGAGCTCGCCGCGATCTTTAAGGAGAACAACGCGGAGCAGGAGAAGCACCTCAACGCCGAGCAGCAGCGCCTCGAACAGGCTGCCGCATCCCTCTCTCGCCACGCCGAGCTCCTCGCACAGCAACAGCGATCGATGCTCTACGTCCTGTTCATCGGCCTCTCCGTCTTCGTCGTCGCCATCGGCCTCGCCGGCATCGCCTTCACTCACAAGGTCGCCGGGCCGATCTTCAAGATGAAGGGGTTGCTGCGGCGAGTCAGCGATGGGCGGTACGAGATCCCGAAAGGCCTACGCAAGGGCGACGAGCTCCAACACTTCTTCGACACCTTCGTGCGCATGATCGAAGCGCTGCGCACACGGCAGGAGCGCACGGTCAAGCAGATCGACGTCGCCATCTCGCAGCTCGAGGACAAGGTCGACCCTGCCCTGCTCACACCGTTGCGCGACTTGCGTCGCGACATGAAGGCCTCTCTCGAAGAGCCCACCACCTGACGCCTCCGCGCGTCCTACAACACCGCTTTCGCGTACTCGACAACGGCTTCCCCCTCGGGAGTGAAGTGCACCGCTGCGACGTCGAAACGCATCCGGTTGGCGGAGGGATCGCGCGCGAACCGGCGCTGCCACACGATGGTCCCGGCGCGGCGCAGACGTTGGCGCTTGGCCGCGGAGACGCTCTGGAAGGGCCCTTGCCACGCCTGCGGACTCCGGCAGCGAACCTCGACCACCGCGATGAGATCGTCGCGGCGCGCGAGCAGATCGATCTCGAGGTGGCCCACGCGCAGGTTGCGTTCGAGCACGACGAACCCTTGCGCCTCGAGATAGTCGGCAACCGCCTGTTCGGCGCGGCGCCCGAGTGCGTGGGATCGGGGAAGTGATTTGGGAGCTGGGGCGGGGGGAGCGGAGATCACCGCAGGCCGGCGAGGGAGCTCAGAGCTCCTGGGAGTTCTTCTCGTACCCGCAACGATCGCCGGTGTCGCAACGATCGGCGGATGCCGGGTTGTCAACTGGGTCGCACGCCACACCGTCGTTGTTCTTGTTGAACTTCGGATCCGACCTGATGCAGTACTTGTCGCCGGGGCGCATGATCGTCGAATCGAGCGAGTTCGTCACGATGTCGCAGTCGTACCCCGCCGGGCACTCGCAGAACTTGTCGGGATCGGCCGCCTCGCCTTCGCGACCACAGAGGCAGGAGCAGTAGACGTTGTCCTTGCGTTCGCGGCACTGCGGCGGGACGGCCGCCGTCACCATGATGTTGGTACCGGGGACGTAGCACTCCTTGTCGTCACCCGTGTAGAGCGACCCGCCCTTGGGGTTGCCAAAGGGGCAGGAGACACGTCCTCGGAAGTGGTTGATGAGACACACGCGGGTCTCGCACTGGAAGGAGCGGTCCTCGATCTGGGCACCTTCTTCTTCAGCGCCGGGGTCGGTGGGGCTGTACTCGAGGTTGGGAATGCAGGGGTCACCGACGCCACCGGCCTTGCAGGCGACGCCCAACGCGCCGAAGACGAGGATTGCGAGGCTGGATACCAGGGTCTGCCGCGTCATCTTGGTTGGCTCTCCCTCGGGGAACGAAGCGATATTTGGGTCACCGTCGATGCGCCGGATCGTACACCTGAGGATGCGCGGCCCGTCCGCAACGCTGGAGCAGCAAGCTAGAACACGCGCTCCCAGTGCGTCAACCAGGAACTGGGCAGAGTTGCGTGGAGCATGGGCCCCACGGGGAACGCACGCAGCCCCACCGGCGGACTCGGAAATGCCCGCCTCCGCAACCATCCAGCACCGATGAAAGCTTCCAGCTCCACCCAATCTTCGGCGGGAACAATCCCCCGAGGCCGACGTCTCGCTTGACAACGCATTTCGGCGCCCACTAACATCCGCCCGTTGCGGATTGTATCTTGCTGTCATCATTGAGTTTTTGGCTCTGGAAGGCGCGGCGGCGGAGCCGTCGTGCCGGGGCAAACGTCGCCGAAAGCGAGGACTGACGATGCTGAATCGGGTAGCGTGCACCTGCCTGCTGGCAACGGCACTGGGTCTGGGATTGGCGCCAGGATCGGCGTTTGCGAAGCCCAAGGAAGCTGCGGCGGCGAAGGCGCCCGCCAAGGATGCCAAGAAGGGCGACAAAAAGCAGGCCGAGGCGGTCGAAATCGAGCTCGACGAGCCGGGGCAGCAGCAGGCTGGTCCGGTGGTCGCCGGTCAGATGACCGAGGAGGCGGCACACGCCAAGCAGCTCTTCGATCAGGAGCGTTGGAGCGAAGCAGCCCTCGCGCTCGATCGCGTGCAGAAGGGCGAGACCGCTGACGACGAGGGCAACAAGCAGATCGCCCAGTACAACCTCGCGATCTGCCTGTATCGCCTCAAGCTCTACCAGGCTAGCTACAACATCTTCAGCATCGTCGCCGACAACCCCAACCACCTGCGCTTCAACGAGACGCTGCTCTGGTTGTCGAAGCTCGCGACCCAGCTCCCCGAGCCGGCCGACATCGTCGAGCGCGTGGGCAAGTACAAGACCGACGCCATCGCGCGATTCAACAACGCCAACCAGCACGACCTGTACTGGCAGCTCAACTACCTGCTCGGTCGCTACAAGTACCGCAACAGGCAGTACGAAGAGGCCATCCAGCTGTTCGAGAACGTCAAGAAGGACAGCAAGTACCACGTCAAGGCGCAGTTCTTCCAGGGCATCTCCTACGTCCAGCTGCGCAAGTCCGTGCCCGCCGTCAAGGCTTTCCAGAAGATCGTCCAGGCGATCGACGACGGCCTCGACGTCGAGGATCCGGCGCGCATGCGCGACCTGGCCTACCTGTCGATGGCACGCACGTACTACACGGCATCGATCCGGCTCGATGAGAACAACACGCCGACGGTCGACGACAAGAAGCTCAGCGCGGCCGTGAAGTACTGGAACAAGATCGACGTGGGCAGCGAGTACTGGCTCGACGGTCTGTTCGAGGAGTCGTGGGCGTACTTCATGGCGGCCGACTACCCGCGCGCCCTGGGCAACGTGCACACGCTCCAGTCGCCGTACTTCCCCAACTCGTTCTATCCCGAGGCGGACATTCTCAAGGCGGTCATCTACTTCTCGACCTGCCAGTACGACGACGCGACGACGATCGTTGCGCGCTTCAAGACGAAGTACGAACCGATCAAGAAGCAGCTTGAGGAGAAGCTCGCGACGTTCAAGGGCGAGAACCAGGAGGCCCCGTTCTTCAACTTCCTGCGCGAGGTGCGCGCAGGCAAGGGCGACCTGTCTCCCGAGATCCGCCCCATCGTCGAGAACTCTTTGAGCGATCGTCAGCTGCTGCGCAACATCGAGTACGTGCGCGTTCTCGAGGAAGAGGAGAAGACCTTCCTCAAGGCCCCCGAAGCCTTCCGCAACTCTTCGCTCGGCGGCGACGTCAAGGACGCCCTCGACCTGGCGAAGGAGCTCGCGGTCCGCAACGCCGGCAACCTCGCGCGCGCGAGGTATCGACGCACGCTCGACGAGCTCAACGAGAACCTTCGCGACTCCGCCAAGATCCTGATCGACATCACGTCGGCCCAGCGAAACAAGCTCGAGCAGACGATCCAGGCAGGTCAGATCTCGAAGGAAGAGATGAAGACGTACGGCATGGTCACGCCGGACGAGGAGCACGTTCTTTGGCCGTTCGACGGAGAGTACTGGCGTGACGAGCTGGGCTTCTACCGCCAGGTGGTCGTTTCCAATTGCGGGAGGTAGTGATGAAACCGATCCGGACCCTTCAAGCGATGCTGGTGGGTGCCGTCACGCTGACGTGGGGGGCCACTGCGGCAAACGCGCAGAGCGGTTCGTGCGTTAGCTCCGAGGCCGAGAAGTCCATGTCGGCTTGCTCCAACGCCGGCCCCAACGTGATGAACGTCGGCCAGCACGGCAAGAACCCGCACATCAGCTTCAAGAGCGCGCCTCAGTCGGTGGACCTGAAGAAGAAGGACGCCACCAACAAGCCCGGCGGCCCCACCGAGAAGATGGCCGCCTCGCAACGCGACGTTCGCGAGGCCACCCTCAAGCCCCGCGTCCGCGCCCTGCTGATCAGCGAGATCTCCGGCCTCGAGTCCCTCTACCGATCCACGCAGCGCAACAGTCCGGACCGCGTCCAGATCATGCGCCGCCTCGCCGAGACTTACGTCGAGCTCGAGTCCGCCTCGTTCCGCGACAAGACCGAGGCGGAAATCAAGAAGAACAAGACCGATGCCGACAAGGCCGCCAAGGTCCTCGACGGCGCCCGCAAGGCGGCCATCAAGTACTACGGCGAGATCAAGGACCAGTACCCGTCGTACCCGAAACTCGACGAGGTCCTCTACTACCTCGCCTACGAGTACGAGCAGGCCCAGGACGTACAGAACGCCCTCAAGGTCTACCACGAGCTGATCCAGAAGGCGCCCAACTCCAAGTACATCCCGAGCGCCTACCTGGCGTTCGGCGAGCTCTTCTTCGGTCAGGGCCAGGGGGACCCCTCCAAGTTCGAGCTGGCCAAGCAGGCCTACTCGGAGGTCATCAAGTATCCGCCGCCGGACAACAAGATGTTCGGCTACGCCCACTACAAGCTCGCGTACGTGTTCTGGAACCAGGGCGACCTGGACACGAACAACTACGCCAAGAGCCTGATGCACTTCCGCAAGGCGATCGAGTTCGGCACCCAGTTCTCCAACCTGCCCAACTCCGCACAGGTCGCTACCGCAGCGCGCAAGGACATGGTCCCGGTCTACGCCCTGACGGGTCGCCCCGAGAAGGCGTTCGACTTCTTCAAGGACCTGTCCGGCGACAAGCCCGGCGAGACCGCCAAGACCGTCAAGATGATGGACGATCTCGGCCAGAACTACCTCGACACCGGCCACTATCTCGAAGCCGTCGCGCTCTACCAGGACCTGATGAAGCGCGACCATGGCCCCAAGTACTGCAAGTACCACGGCCACATCTCCGAGGCGACCCTCGCCATGAAGTCGGGCGCCAAGGACAAGATCAAGGACGTCCTCGATCAGCAACTGCAGGTCTACAAGGAGTACAGCACCAGCGGCAACTCCAACGACGACAAGCTCGCGTGCGCGAACCAGACCGCCGGCCTGCTGGCCGAGACGGCGATGGCGTGGCACCTCGAGGCCGTCGGATCGGGAGGCGTGCGAGGAACCGGCGACGCCAAGACCATGACGCTCGCGGCTTACCTGTACAAGCGCGTCGTCGACAACTTCACCTCCGAGCAGTTCGCGAAGTTCGAGTTCCCCCGCATCGTCAAGGAGGACTGGCCCACCGTGTACAAGATCAAGTACGCGATGGCCGACCTCCTCTACTTCCAGAAGAAGTGGGCCGAGTGCGGCCCTGCCTTCGACGCGGTCGTGGTGGAGAACCCCACCGGGGCCGAGGCGGCCGAAGCCGCGTTCGCCTCGGTGCTCTGCTACCAGAACATCTACGAGGAGAAGCACAAGGGAGGTTCCGCGCGCAAGGGCGCGGGCATGATGCCGGGTGACAAGGCCAAGAAGGACGCGAAGAAGGACGAGGCAGCCAAGTACAAGCCCAAGGAGCTCGAGGAGCAGCAGAAGGGCATGCTCGCTGCGTTCAACCGCTACGTCTGCTACATCAAGCCCGCCGACAACGACAAGGAAGGCAAGAACCAGATGGTCGAGGTCAAGTACGCGCGCGCACGCGTGTACTTCGAGACCCAGCGCTGGGAGGAAGCCTCCATCGGTTTCCGTGACGTCGCGATGAACCACCCCGAGCACGAAGCCGGGATCTTCGCCGCGCAGCTCTACCTCGAGTCCCTCAACGTCCTCGGCACGCACATGGAAAAGCCGACCTGCTTCAAGAGCATGGCGGACGACGTGCCGAAGTTCATCCAGCTCTACTGCACCGGTGATCGCCTCAAGGCGAACGAGGACCAGTGCAAGTCGATGAACTCGATCCAGGTGGACATCCTTCGTCTCGCGGCGGAAGGCCTGGTCAAGGAGGCCGACAAGGGCGGTCCCAACGCGCTCGCGACCTATCAGCAGGCTGCCGAGATGTACATGGACATCTGGAAGCGCTGGGGCGAGGAGCCGATCAAGAACAAGAAGCAGCCCCAGGCCGAGCGGCTCGACGAAGTCGTCTACAACGGCTGCAAGGCCTATCAGGCTGCGCACCTCGTCGCCAAGGCGATCGGTTGCCGTCAGATCCTCCTCAACCCCGAGTACAGGATGGAGAAGACCGCTCTCGCCCAAAAGGCCATCTACGAGATCGGCGGCAACTACCAGGCCATCGCGGTCTACGACCAGGCGGCCGAGTGGTATGAGCGCTACGCTCGCGAGGTCAAGAACGGCGACAAGGCCGACGTCGCCCTGAGCGACGCCGTCGTGTTGCGCCTCGGCCTCGGCCAGGAGACCAAGGCCATCGAGAACGCCAAACTGTTCGCGCAGAACTTCGGCGCTCGCAAGCCCGTGCAGAACGCGCAGATCGCGTTCGCCATCGCAGCCCACTACGTCGAATCCAAGGAATGGGAGGAGGCCCGCAAGCGACTCACCGGTGCGATGGCCCTCATCGACAAGAACGCCACCTACGACGTCCGCGTGCAGGCCCACGCGATGCTCGGTCGCGTGTACCTCAACGTCAAGAACCGCAACAACGCCGACACGGAGTATCGCAAGGCGAAGGACCTCTGGGCGAACAAGGGCGAGGTCGCCAAGTTCCTTGACGAGTCCAAGGACGACGCGCGCCGCATCGGCAAGGCGCTGACGGCGGTCGGCGAGGCCTACTTCTACTTCGCCGAGGAAATGCGCGTGAAGACCGTCGATCCTCTGCGCTTCCCCGAATACAAGGAACTCGGTGGCGAAGGCTCCAAGAAGAAGATGGAGGACATGTCCCAGGAAGAGTTCCAGGCCGAAATGGAGAAGCGCAAGAAGGAAAGCGAGAAGGTCAAGAAGCACATCGACACGAAGGTCAAGGAGTGGGTCGACAAGAAGCAGAAGGCGATCGACGCGGTCGAGAGCGAGTACAAGAAGATCTTCGACCTACAGCCCGCGCCTCCTCCCCGCTGGGTCATCGCCTCGGCCTCCCGCGCAGGAACGATGTGGGGCAACTTCGTAGCGGACTTCCGCCGTGCGCCGATCCCGGCGTGGATGAAGAAGGACGACGAGCTGCGCGGCACCTACTATCAGAACCTCGACGCCGCGAGCGAGCCGATCAAGCAGCGTGCGAAGGCTGCGTTTGCCGACTGTCTGGCGCGTTCGGTGCGCTTCCAGTACTTCGACGAGTACTCACGCGTCTGCGAGGAGTGGCTCGCGAAGAACTACAAGGCTGAGTACCACCTGGTCGACGAGTTCCGCGGCGCGCCGAATCTCGTCGGGTCCGGCCTCAACGACAAGCCCTATCCCCTGAAGATCGGCGGCCAACCGCACGTCGAGATCACGGCTGCGGCGGAACCCGCGAAAAAGGAACCGCCCAAGGAGGAGCCGAAGGCGGCTCCCAAGGCTGGGAAGAAGTGAGTGGGACCATGGACGCGATTCGAAGGAGTACTCGCATGAAGCCGTTCAAAATGATCGGATTGTGCGCCGTCGTTCTGCTTGCGACAGCCTGCGGAGGTGCAAAGGGCAAAGGCGCCACGACTGGAGGGCCCGCCGGCGGGCCCAAGACCGTGTCGGGGACCGAGGTCAGTGCTGAAGCGAAGAACCGTTTCGACGCTGGCCTGCAGAAGATGGTCGCGCACGACAAGAAGTCGGACTGGAGCGACCCGGTCTGCACGGAGGTCGCGGCAGACTTCACCGCCGCGGCGGAGGTGCAGCGAAAGAACGCCGAGAAGGACGCGGACAAGAAGTTCCCCGAGGCGTTGTACAACGCGGGGCTGGCGTACCAGCGTTGCTCGAAGGATGCGGAGGCGCGCGCGAAGTTCCAGGCGGCGTTGGCCGACGATCCCGGCTTCCATCGAGCGAAGGTGCAGGTTGCCCTCTACGACTACAAGGAGAAGGGCGATGCGGCACTGGACGCCACCATCAAGGCGCTGCAGGACGCGGTGCTCGAGGCGAAGTTCCAGAACGTCGACGCGCTAGTGAACCTCGCGATGCTCGAGATGAAGCGTGGCGGGCAGCAGGGCTGGGAGGGGTGCAAGGACGACTACGACTGCACGAAGTTGAACATCCGTCGTGCGCTGGCGATCGACGACGGCTTCATGCCGGCGTTCAACCAGCTTGCCCTCTACTACCTGAACACGGCGCGCGCGAAGGTGGGCGCGGACAAGAAGGGCAAGAAGGGCGGGATGGTTTCGGCGCGGGGCAAGACGGATCAGCTGAGCGGGCAGATGCTCGATCTGGCGGCGCTGGTGTGCTCCCAGGCGATCCGGAAGAACGCGAGCTACGCGCCGATCCACAACACGGCGGGGCTGATCCAGGTGGAGCTCAAGAACATCAACAGCGCGGTGGGGTCATTCAATACCGCGCGCCAGCTCGACCCGAACTTCTTCGAAGCCCAGATGAACTACGCGGCGATCAACCTGTCGTTCCGCGGGTTCGATCAGGCGGAGCAGGCCTACCGTCAGGCGCTCAAGATGCGGCCGAACAGCTACGAGGCGAACCTCGGGCTGGCGCTCGCGTTGCGCGGTCAGATCAACGACAGCAACTGGGACAAGAACCTGGCGCAAGCGCAGTCCTACCTCGACAAGTGCAAGCAGCTGGACGCGAATCGTCCGGAAGCCTACTACAACGAGGCGATCCTGACCCAGGAGTACAAGGCGAAGGTCTCGACGGGCGACAACGCCAAGGCGGTGGAGCAGTTGGAGAAGGCGAAGACCATCTTCGACCAGTTCATCGCGAAGGCGGGGTCGAGCGCGGACTATGCCGAGGCGGTCAAGCGCAGCAACGAGCGCAAGGAAGACCTCGACAAGATGATCAAGTTCCTCAAGGAGGGCGAGAAGGAACGTAAGCGAATGGAGCAGGAGGAGGCGGAGAAGGCTGCTCAGCAGGCTGCTCCGACGGCTCCGCAGGGACTGGAGGAGGGGCAGTCTCCAGGGGCTGCCGAGGGGGGGGGAACCGAGGAGAAGAAGTAGGCCTCGAGAGAGAGGGGGCGCTTGGCGATGGCCGGAGCGCCCCCTTTTTTTTCGGCCTCAGGGAACAGGGTATGGATGAGGTTGTCACAAGGCCGCGTGCGTCGATTCAAGGATGCAGGGCCTTTGGCAGTTGACGGGAGACCGCAATGGAGATTACAATCAGACTGTAATCCCAGCGGATTGTTTCAAGGAGGATGAACATGAAACGGACCCGTTTGGCAGGCATCCTTGCTGGTCTGGCGCTGGTTTTGATGGCTTCGACCTCGTTTGCGCAGGGAGTGCGGACGGTCGAAGGTTCAGAGGGCAAGGAGAAGGGCTACGGGTACGAGTTCGGCGACGATCCGCTAGCGGCGGGTGGGTTTGGACCGAACGACGCGACGATTCGGGTACGTCCGGGGCCGGTGCGAACGACGTTGATTCGTCCGCGCATCCAGTTCGTGGACCAGATGCTCAAGTCGGTCGAGAACCTGTAGGCCGGTTCGAGGTGACACCAACTCCCGGTGACGGGCGCCGGGCAGTGTTCAGGGAAGATTTCCGATGGAAGGCCAGGGCAAGATGAAGTGCACTCTCACCTTCGCGCTCTACAGGGGCGATCAGTTCGTGCGACGCGAGTCGGTGACGCAGGACATTGTCAAGGTGGGCAAGGATCCAAAGAGCCACCTGAGGATCGATGATGATCTTGCGTCGAGGATGCACGCGGTCATCGAGGTCGCTTCGGAGGACGACATCACGTTGATCGACCTCGGGAACGAACCTGGCACGATGGTGAACGGGGCGCGGGTGAACAAGTGCAAGGTTCATCCGGGCGATCAGATCCAGATCGGGGACACGTTGGTGGTGCTCGAAAACGCGGACCCCGCGGCTGCGGTGGAAGCTGCACCTGTGGTGGCAGCGGTTCCTGCTCCGCCGGTGGCGGCGGCGCCCCAGGCTCCGGTGGAGCCTGCGAATCCCTTCGCCGGGGCGCCGGATCCTTTTGCGCCAAAGCCCGCAGCGAATCCTTTCGGGGGCGGCGCGAATCCCTTTGGCGGAGGAGCCGACCCGTTTGCGTTTGCGGCGCCGAATCCCTTCGCGGCGGCGGCAGACCCCTTTGCTCCGCCGGAGGAGCCGGCGGGCGAGGGTGGCTACAAGTACCTGATGACGAAGAGCGGCCCGGACGTGAATCCCGACGAGGTCGAGATGGCGAACGTCCCGGCGGTCGAGGTGATGATCCTCTGGGGCGACGCGGTCCTTCACGTCGCGCACCTGACCCCTCCGCGCAACTTCTATGTCGGGGAGGAAGAGGGCAAGAACCTCGCGTGTGACTACTTCATCCCGCAGGAGAAACTTGGGACGACGCGTGCGCCAGTGGTGCTTGCTGCTCCTGGGGGCGGGGTGAACGTGGTGTTGCTGCCTCGTGCGAAGGGGATGATCGAGCTCCCCGGGCAGCCCAAGATGAAGATCGACGAGGCGATTCAGCAGGGGCGGGTGCAGGCGTGCGCGGAGTTGTCGGGGGCGCACCAGGTGGCGCTGCCTCCGGGCTCCAAGGTCCGCATGGAAGTGGACAACTTGATCTTCCAGGTTGCCACGGTGAACGCGGGCCGCAAGGCCGCTGCAGGGCTCTTCTCCTCGCGCGACTGGTCCACGGCGCTGTACGTCGGTCTGTCGATGGTGGTGCACACCGGAATGCTGGCGGCGATGGCGTTCTTCATGCCTCCGCTCGGGCTGACGGACGACGAAGGTGTGAACAAGGACCAGCTCTTCCTGATGCAGCAGTACCTGAACGCGGCGGCCGAGCGCGAGATGGAGCAGAAGGAAACGGAGCAGGTAGCCGAGGACAACGCGGACAACAAGGAAGGCGGGACCGGCACGCGCGCGAAGGGTGAGGAGGGTTCGATGGGGAACCCGAACTCGCGCGACTCGAACAAGCGCTACGGCGTTGCGGGTCCAAAGGACAATCCCGACGCGCACATCGCGCGTTCGGCGGCTCTGCGCGAAGCTGCGGAGTTCGGAATGATTGGTCTGCTGAACACGGGAGCGGGAGGCGATCCGAATGCGCCGACGGCGCCGTGGGGGCGGGACGACTCGCTGGGCACGGATCCCATCAGCGCGCGCGGCAACATGTGGGGCGATTCCATTGGCGACGCGTTCGGAGCGGGAGGCCTGGGTCTGTCGGGCATCGGCGAAGGTGGAGGCGGTCGAGGCGAGGGAATTGGTCTCGGGTCGATCGGGACGATCGGGCACGGAGCGGGCACGGGCACCGGGCAGGGGTTCGGGTCGGGGCATGGGCGTCTGGGCGGTTCACACCGCACGAAGCCGCCGCAGGTCCGCATGGGAGCTACGACGGTCAACGGTCGACTTCCGCCTGAGGTCATCCAGCGAATTGTGCGACAGAACTACGGCCGCTTCCGGCTCTGCTACGAGAACGGTCTGCGCAACAACCCGAATCTCCAGGGTCGTGTCGCTGTTCGTTTCGTCATCGGTCGCGACGGCTCGGTGTCGAACGTGGCGAATGGTGGTTCCGATCTGCCGGATCCGAGCGTCGTTCAGTGCGTGATTCGTGCTTACTACGGCTTGTCGTTCCCGCAGCCCGAAGGCGGCATCGTCACGGTCGTGTATCCCATCATGTTCTCGCCGGGTGGTTGAGTCGGCGCGCTCCGCCTGCTCTCTTTCGGCATCCCTCCTCTCAAACAACCCCACACAATCAGGCTCCCGATCCGGCGTGATGGCGCTGGACTTTCAGGGGCCCGTCCGCTTAGACTTCCCGCGCTTCAACGCGTGTTCGTGTCGTGTGCGAGGGTGCTCGCGCGCGTGCTTGCTTGGTTGTTCGGCGATGGACTGCTTGGTGTGATGGCGCCGCGCGGATGGCTTGGACGCGATGGATCACGGGTTGGGATGGACGGCAATGCCCACCGGAACACGGGGGCTGAAAGGTGACTGGACAATGAAGCTGGGCACGTTGTGCGTCGGGTTTGCGCTCGCCGCGGCGCTGAGCATCACCGGGTGCAGCCGCAGGGCCATCGAAGCGGTCAATCTCGCGAACGAGGCGGACCAGCAGAAGAAGGTGGATGTCGAGGGAGCGATCGCGAAGTACGAGCAAGCGGTCCAGTTGGATCCGACGAACCACCGCATCATGTTCAAGCTGGCGACTGCGTACAAGAAGAAGGAAGTCTGGGAGAAGGTTGCCTCGACGCTGGCGCGTGCGACGCAGGTTGCTCCGAAGTTCGCGACGTACTGGTACGAGCGCGGGTATGCGCTGGTGCAGGTAGCGGAGAAGGCGAAGTCGCGCAGCGCGTGGGAGGAGGCGAAGGATCCGCTGCTCAAGTGCATCGAAGCCGATCCGAACTACGCAGAGTGCTACCACGAGCTCGGGACGGTGATGCTGTTCCTAGACAGCGAGCAGGACGCGCTCGACAACTTCACCAAGGCAGTGCAGCACCGGCCGACGACCGGGTACTTCTATCCTCCACTGGCCGACCTGTACCAGCGTCTCGACTACTGGGATCAGGCCGAGGGCGTGCTGAAGGGCGGCATCGACGTGGTCAAGGACGACGACAAGGCGAAGGTCGTCATGTATCAGATGCTCGCGCCCGTCTATCAGCAGAAGAACAACATGGACGCGATGATCCAGACGCTTGAGGCCGCCAACAAGCTGGGCGGTGCGGAGCACCCGGAGATTCTGTTCAACCTTGGGAGCAGCTACGCGAAGCTGAATCCGCCCAAGAAGACGCAGGCGCTGCAGATGCTGAAGAACTTCTTTGCTCGGGCCTGCAAGAGCGGCAAGTCGGAGAAGTACAAGGAGCAGTGCGAGCAGACGAACGCACTCATCGCGCAGTTGGGTGGGAACATCTAGGTGCCGACCACCTTGAAACCGTCCGCCAAGCATCCGACCGGGCTCGCCCGACTGTCGGAAGTCGACCTATCGTCGCAGCCTGAATGACCGAGGGATCCATGGATCTGCAGCAGCGTCTGAAGCAGCTCGAGGAAGTACACGATTGGCAGGGGATGCTCGAGGAGCTGGAGCGAGCTCTGGCAAGTGAGACGCAAGCAGCGGGCAAGGCCCGACTGCATCTGCGGATAGGCAAGCTGCTCGACGAGAAGCTTCTGCAGAGCGTGAAGGCGTTGAAGCACTTCCAGGACGCGTTCAAGGCGCAGCCCTCGCTGCTCGAGGCGTTGGAGCACGCGCGTCGTGTCTACTGGCAGCTGGGCAAGCTGAACATGGTTCAGAAGCTGCTCGACCTGGAGGTCAAGGCGGAGCCGGAGGGCGCAGCGGCGAGCGCGCGGCTGATGGAGTTGGGCGACGTTCTCATGGACGAGAACGACGTCGAGCGTGCGACGGCGACGTACGCGCGCGCGCTTGGCGCATCGAAGGGAGCGAACTCGGAGGCGAGTTCGTGTCTGGAAGACGCGCAGATCGAGACCGGTGGATGGCAGGAGCGCGTTGGGTTCCTGCTGCGTTCGGCGCACCAGGAGGGTGACGGAACGCAGAGGTCGCGGCTGTTCCTGCGGGCGGCGCGCATTGCGCGTCGGTTCGCGCCCGAAGAGACGGAGGGAATGCTGGCGCAGGCGCTCGCTGCGGATCCGAACAACCTGCAGGCGGCTACGCTCTACGAGAACCTCCTCATCGAAGGCGATCGCACGGACGACATCCTGGCGCAGCACAAGAGGCTCATTGAGGACGCAGAGGCGCCGGAGCACAAGGCGGAGCTTGCGTTCCGTTTCGCGGCACGGTGGGTGACGCGTCATCAGAACCTCGATGTCGGAGCGGAGCTGCTCGAGCGGTCGCTGCAAGCGGATCCGTCCAACGAGCCGGCGTTCATGCTCCTGCGGGAGATCTACGGGACGCGCGACGGCAACTGGGACAAGGTGGTATCGATCGGCGAGGGGCTTCTGCAGCAAGCGCTGGACCGCGGTCTGCAGGCGTTCCTGCTGGCCCAGTTGGGAACGCTGACCTGGCAGAAGATGGGCAACATGCTGCGTGCGCGCAGCGCCTTCGAGCGTCTCGCGGGGATCGCTCCTGGTCACCCGGCCGTGGAGGCATTCGAAGCGCAGATCGGGCAGAAGCTCTCCGCGGAGGCCGTGGAGCCGGAGCCGTCGATCCCGGCTCCGGTCCACGCACCAGCGTCGAAGGCTCCGGTCGTTCCGTCCGAGCCGGTGAGGATGTCCGAGCCGGAGCCTGAGGTGGTGGAAGCGGCTGCGCCGTCGGTCCGGGATGCGAGCTCGCCGGAGGTCGCGGTGGAGACCGAGGTGAGCGTGGAAGCGAGTGGAGTCGACGAAGCGGACGACGACATCCGCATCATCGAGCTGCGCGAGCAGGCGCAGAAGCAGGAGGCTTCGAAGCGTTTCAACGAGTACGTGAAGACGATCGTGTCGCTGGCGGAGCTGGTGCCAGACCCTGCGGAGAAGATCGATCTGAACCTCAAGGCGGCGGAGCTGTACGTCTCGAAGTTCGCGAACCAGGCAGAGGCGATCAAGGCCTACGAGCGGGTGCTCGACGTGGAGCCGGACAACCAGCAGGCGGTCACGTTCCTGCTGCAGATGTACGAGAAGCGTCGCGACTGGGAGAACCTGATCCGGCTTCGCAGGATGGAGGCGGATCGGATGGACTCGCCGCGCGAGCGCAGCGCGGCGTACATCGCGATCGCGAAGCTCGCGACCGAGCGTCTTCGCAAGCCCGAGGCGTGCATTCCTCTGTGGGAAGAGGTCTTGAACTCGGACCCTGAGAGTGAAGAGGCGCTGAGCGCGCTGGGAGCGCTGCACGAGCACGCGCGCAACTACGAGCAGTTGGCGGTGGTGCTGGAGCGTCAGGCAGAGTTTTCGACGGACGCGAAGAAGAAGGCAGCGATTCTGACGAAGCTGGGGCAACTCTACGGCGATCGGCTCCAGAACGACGAAGGGGCAGTGAACGCGTGGCGTCAACTGTTGGCCTTGACGCCGGACGATCGGCGCGCGCAGGAGGCCTTGCGCAAGAAGTACCTTGCGCTGGGGCGCTGGGACGATCTCGAGGTGTTCTACGCCGAGTCGGGCAAGTGGGACGAGTTCATCCGGGTGCTGGAGGCGCAGGAGTCGAAGGAAGCGGACGCGCAGGCGAAGATCCGCTTGCTGATGAAGATTGCGCAACTGTGGCGCGATCAGAAGAGCAAGCTGGACCGAGCGGCAGCGGCCTTCGAGAAGGTGCTGGCATTGGATGCCGAGCATCTCGCGGCAGCGGAGGCGTTGATCCCGATCTACCAGCAGACGGGCAACGCGAAGGGGCTGGCTGCGGCAATCGAGGTGAAGCTCGGGCACGAGGACGACGAGTTCAATCGTCTGGAGCTGCTGCGAGAGGTTGCACAGCTCTACGAGCAGAAGGTCAAGGACCCGGACAAGGCGTTCGAGCGGTACCTGGCGGCCTTCGAGATTTCGCCAGGTGACGATGCGTGTCGCGAGGATGTCGAGCGCGCAGCGAAGGTGACGGGGCGATGGAAGGACGTCATCGAGTCCTATCGTCGCGCCGTGACGGCAGCGGAAGGCGAGGGGATGCTCGAGCTGGCGATCGCGCTGCGACTTCGTCTGGGTCGCGTGCTCGTGGAGGAAGCGCAGAACATCGACGAAGCTCTCGTGGAGTACCGAGCGGTCTACGAGGCCGACGGAGAGAACGCGGAAGCGATCGAGGCGTTGGGTGCGCTGTATCGGAGCGTGCGTCGTTTCGACGAGCTCCTCGGGATCTACGAGAAGAAGCGGGATCTGGCGCCCGACTTCGAGACGAAGCGGCTGCAGATGTACGCGATTGCGCAGCTGTTCGAGGAGGAGATGAAGCAGCCGGATCGCGCGATCGAGACGTATCGCGCGGTGCTGGACGAGGAGCCGACGGATCTGCGTTCGCTCAAGTCGCTCGACGCGCTGTACGGCCAGCTGCAGGACCATCCGAATCACGTGGAGATCCTGCGTCGGCTGATCGAGCTCGACGTGACGGAGCCTGAGCTGATCGATCTGAAGTACCGGCTTGGGTCGACGCTGGAGGAGCATCTGGCGGACGCGGCGGGGGCGCTGGAGAACTACAAGGAGATCCTGTTTCTCGATCAGGCGCACGAGGGAGCGCGAGCGGCGCTGGAGAAGATGTTGTCGAACCTCGACCTGATGGCCGAGGCGGCAGCGATCCTGGATCCCATCTACGAGGCGCGCGGGGACTGGGAGAAGCTGGTTGGGGTGCTGGAGGTGCTGGCGGCCGGCCAAGCGGACGGAGCGGCGCGGGTGGACATCCTGCGTCGGATCGCGCGGACGGCGGCGGGACAACTCAACGATCTGCCGCGAGCGCTGGATGCGCAGGCGCGGGCGTTGAAGGAGGATCCTGCGAACGCAGAGGCACGTGGGGAGCTGGAGGCGTTGGCGGAGGAAGCGAACGCCTGGGATCAGCTCGAGAAGATCTTCAAGGAGATCGCCGAAGGGCTCAGCGATGTCGGGTTGGCGCGCGACTACTGGATGCGTCTGTCCGCGATCGAGGAGCGCCTCGGCAAGGTGGAGGAGGCGGCAGCCGGCTACGGCAAGGTGCTGACGCTGGATGCAACGGATGCCGAAGCACTCGCAGCGCTCGACTCCCTCTACCGTCGGACGGAGCGCTGGAGTGATCTGATCACGGTGTATCGGCGTCGGATCGAGCTAGCGGACGACCTGGGGGATCGGGAGGGGTTGTACGCGCAGATGGCTCAGGTCTACGAAGAGAAGCTGAGCAAGCCGGAGGACGCGATTGCGGCGTACCGGGAGGTGCTGTCGCTCGACGAGACGAGCCAGGTGGCGCTGGTGGCGTTGGATGCGCTCTTCATGCGTCAGAGCATGTGGAACGATCTCGCGGACAACCTCGAGGCGCAGCTGCGTCTTGCGGAGAACGAGGACGCCGAGATTCGTCTGATGCTTCGTCTCGGGTCGTTGCGCGAGACGCAGATGGGACAGATCGAGCAGGCGATCGACATCTATCGCCAGGTGCTGGAGCGGGATCCGACGAACGAGTCGGCGTTGCGCGCGCTGGAGAAGTTGGGAGCGCTGCCCGATCACGAGCTGGCGATCGCGGAGATCCTCGAGCCGTTGTATCGGCAGGCGGGGGACTTCAAGAAGCTGATCGGGGTTCACGACGTGCAGGTTCGTCGGAGCGACGATCCGCTGCGTCGAGTGGAGCTACTGCATCAGATTGCGACCTTGTACGAGGACGCGGCGGGCGACTTGAATGCGGCGTTCGACACGTTGGCGCGTGCGCTGACGGAGGATCCATCGCACGAGGAGACGCAGCAGGGGTTGGATCGGCTGTCCCGGGCGACGGGGCGGCACGGGGATCTTGCGAAGGTGTTCGAGTCCCTGGCGGAGCGTCAGCAGGACGCGCAGCTGGCGAGCCAGCTGTACTCGATGAGCGCGAAGGTCTACGAGCAGGACCTGAACGACGTGGACAGCGCGGTCGGGCACTACCGGAAGGTGCTGAGCATCGATCCGACGAACCTGGCGGCGGCGGAGGCGTTGGAGGGGCTGTTCCGGGCGACGGAGCGGTTCGGGGACTTGTCGCAGGTATTGCAGCGCAAGGCAGAGATCCTCGAGGAGCCGGAGGACAAGAAGGGGGCGCTGTTCCAGGCGGCGTCCATCGAGGAGGACATGCTGGAGCGTCCGGATGCGGCGATCCATGTGTACCTGAAGGTGCTCGAGATCGACCCGGAGGACCTGAGCGCGACGGACGCGCTGATCAAGCAGTACCTGACGTTGAAGCGTTGGGAGGATCTGCTTGGGGCCTACACGAGGAAGGCCGATCTCGTGTTGGATCCGGAGGAGAGGAAGCTGATCTTCTTCCAGATGGGAGCGGTCTACGATCGAGAGATCGGGGACGTAGCGCGAGCGATCGACACGTACCAGAAGGTCCTCGAGCTGGATCCGGACGATTTGCAGGCGTTGGGTCGTCTGGACGCGTTGTACCAGGCGGCGAGCAACTGGCAGGATCTGCTGTCGGTTCTGCAGCACGAGTCCGAGCTCACGATGGAGCCGGCGGAAGCGATCTCGTACCAGTACCGGATTGCGGAGCTGTACGAGAAGCACCTGGGAGACGTGCCTCGCGCGGTGGAGCTGTATCGGGACATCCTGATGCAGCAGGCGGATCACGGTCCGACGCTGGAGGCGTTGGAGCGGCTGAAGGACGGCAACGACGAGCCGTTGGCGGCGTCGAGTGTGCTCGAGCCGTTCTACGACGCGGCGGGTGCGTGGGCGAAGCTGATCAGCGTGCTGGAGGTCCAGGTACGGTTCCAGGACGACGTCTTCGAGCGCGTGGGGCTGCTGCACAGGATCGCAGCGCTGTACGAGGACAACCTGCAGAATCACCATGCGGCGTTCGACACGTATGCGCGGGCGTTGACGCTGGACAATGCGAACCAGGACACGCTGGGGGCCTTGGAGCGTCTGGGCAGCGTGACGGATCGGTGGCGTCAGGTCGCGGAGCTGTACGATGTCGAGGTTGGGAAGCTGGACGACAACCCGGACTGGCTGACGGAGCTCGGGCTGAGGACGGCGGCGATCTACGAGACGCAGCTGGAGGATGTGGACAACGCGGTGGCGCGATACCGCAAGGTATTGGCGGTAGCGGCGGACAACCAGAAGGCGTTGAGCTCCTTGGATCGGCTGTTCCACCAGACGGAGCGTTGGGGAGACCTGGCGCAAGTGCTGGTGCGGGAGGCGGAGATCTCGGTCAGTGGCGACGAGATGCTGGAGTTCAAGTACCGGCTGGGGCAGGTGAACCAGCTGCGACTGAACGATCTGGACTCGGCGGTGGACGCGTATCGGGAGGTACTGAACGCGGCGCCGGAGCACGAGGCGACGATCGAAGCGCTCGAAGGGCTGTTCACGACGGGGGTGAAGCAGGGTGAGATCGCGGAGATTCTCGAGCCGCTGTACGAAGGCAAGAGCGAGTGGGAGAAGCTTGCGAGCGTGCACGAGGCGCAGCTTGCGAGCCTGAAGGCAGGCGACGAGCGGCTGGCGATGTACTACCGCATCGCGGAGCTGTGCGAGGACAAGCTGCTTGATCCCGACAAGGCGATGGACGTGTACGTCCGTTCGATCAAGGAGTTCCCGCTCGACGAGAAGACGGGTGAGGAGATTGAGCGGCTTGCGAACTCGGTAGATGGCGGGTGGGACAAGCTTGGCAACGCGTACGCGGACGTGCTCGATGTGCAGAGCGATCCGGTGGTGCAGAAGACGATTGGCAAGCGTCACGCTCGGGTGTTCGAGGTGGAGCTGCAGCAGATTGACAACGCGATCGCGACGTATCGGTACGTGCTCGGGGTAGACCCGCTGGACGAGGATGCGCTGTCGAATCTGGATCGGATCTACGAGGGTCTGGAGCAGTGGCCGGAGCTGGCGCAGGTGTTGGAGCAGCGGGTCCGGGCGACGCAGGATACGACGGAGCAGATCGAGCTCTACACGCGGCTTGGGCAGACGTACGAGGATCGGCTGAACCAGGTCGATGATGCGATCCGGGCGTACCGGGTGATTTTCGACACGTTGGAGCCGACGCACGAGACAGCGATCGCGGCGTTGGGGCGTCTGTACGAGCTGAAGGGCGCCTGGGTAGAGCTGAACACGGTGCACGAGCGGGATCTCGGCAACGCGATTGGCGACGCGCAGGAGGCGGAGATCCGCGCGAAGATGGCGCATCTGGCGGCAGAGCGCCTGAACGATCCGCTTCGGGCGATCGACACGTGGAAGCGGGTGTTGGAGCTCCGGGGAGAGGATTCTGAGGCGCTTGGAGCGCTGGCAAATCTGTACGAGTCGCAGCGGATGTGGGCGGAGCTGTGTGATGTGCTCGAGCGTCAGTTCGACATCGCGTCGGAGGACGGCGAGCGGGTCGAGACGCGGCTCCGTCGGGCGCGGGTCTTCCTGGAGCGGCTGAATCGGGACGAGGAAGCGCTCGAGGACTTCACGCGCGTACTGGAGATCGACTACGGGAACGTGGACGCGCTTCGGGCGATTGCGAACATCTGGCGCACGCGAGGCGACGCGAACGAGCTGGTGGCCTCGCTGCACAACATGGTGGATCGAGCGGGGCCGGCGCTCGACCCATCGGAGCTGAAGGCGATCTTCCGCGAGCTTGGGATCACGTACGGCAACGTGTTGCAGCAGCCATTTGACGCAGCGGATGCGTGGACGAAGCTGCTGGACGTGGATCCGGGTGACTTCGAGGCGTTGGACGCGCTCGAGGCGAACTACCGGACGGACGAGCGGTGGACGGACGTCATCGGCGTGAAGATGCGTCGAGCGGACGCCCTGGAGGATCCGTCGGAGAAGATCCGCGAGCTGTTTGAGGTGACGGGGCTCTGGGAGCAGATCCAGGAGAAGGACTCTGGCAAGGAGGCCTTCGAGCGGGTGCTGGGGATCGAGCCGACGAACGAGCGAGCGTTCCGGGCGCTGGAGTTGCTGCACACGGAGGCAGGGCGCTGGGAGCCGTTGATCGAGCTGTATCTGAACTGGCTCGACACGCGTGAGACGGCAGCGGAGCAGACGGACATCCTGCGGAAGATTGCGCGGGTGTTCGAGGAGCACGTCGACGACAGAAACCAGGCGTTCGAGGCGCTGGTGAAGGCGCTGGAGGTGGACTACGCGGACAACGAGACGTCGCGCTACCTCGAGAAGATGGCGCAGGCGACGAATCGCTGGAGCGAGCTGATCCAGACGGCGAACGGGTGGCTGCAAGCGGAGAAGGAGCCTGCGAAGATCATCCAGCTCTGTCTGCGGCTGGCGAAGTGGTACGGCGAGGATCTCGGGCACACGCAGTATGCGCAGCCGTACTTCCAGAAGGTGATGCAGCTCGATCCCACGAACGTGGCGGTGCTGCGTCAGATGGCGAGCCTGTATCGGAAGAACACGCAGTGGCAGGAGCTGGGGCGGACGCTGACGGAGGCGTTGAAGCACGCGACGAACGAGGCGGACCGCAAGGAGATCCAGACGGAGCTTGGGGAGCTGCTCGAGAAGCAGATGGGCGACGTCGAGAAGGGCGTAGTGTTCTACAAGAACGCGCTCGAGGTGGATCCCTACTTCCTGCCGGCGCTGGAAGCGCTGGAGCGGATCTACGCTGGACGCGAGCAGTATCGCGACCTGGTGGAGATCCTGGGCAAGAAGGTGGTGGCCCAGAAAGACGAGCCGGAGCTGGTAGCCGGGACTCGGGTACGGATGGGCGGGTTGTACGAGACGACATTGGGCGAGCCGGAGAAGGCGGCGCAGGCGTACGGCGAGGCGCTGGAGGTGGATCCGGCGAACCTGCTAGCGATGCGCGGGTTGGAGCGGATCCACGGCGGCATGCAGAACTGGCCGGCGCTGGTGAAGGTGCTCGAGCAGCAGCTCGACGTTGTGCAGACGGAGCGCGAGCGCATCGAGATTCTGCTGAAGCTGGCGGGGCTGTTCGAGGAGCAGTTCCTCAAGCCGGAGGAGGCGGCATCGAGGCTGGAGCAGGTACTCGAGATCGACCCGACGCAGGAGCTGGCGCTGGTGGCGTTGGAGCGCTGCTACCGCAAGCTGCGTCAGTGGCTGGATCTGGTGAACGCATACGAGCGTCACATCAACGCCTCGATCGATCGTGGGACGAAGATCGAGCTCTGGGGACACATCGCGCAGGTGTACGCGATCGAAGTGGAGGATGTGGACCGAGCGATCGACGCGTACCGGAACATCGTGGATCTGGACGAGTCCAACGTCGGAGCGTTGGATTCCCTTGCGAAGCTGTACGAGAAGCAGGGGAGTGCTTCGGACGCGATCGAATACATGACGCGGGTAGCGGAGCTGACGGCGGACGGCGCGCAGCGGGTAGAGATGTACTACCGCATCGGCAAGGCGCTGGACGGGCAGCTTGGGGATCGGGTGGCAGCGCAGGAGAAGTACGAGATGGCGCTGGATCTGGATCCGGCGCACCTGCCGTCGCTCGGAGCGCTGCGAGAGATCGCGATCGACGCGAGCGAATGGGATCAGGCGGCGAGGTATCTGGATCAGGAGCAGATGAACACGCCGGCGCCGAGGCAGCGTTCGAAGCTGCTGGTGGAGCTGGGGCGTCTGCGCCAGGAGAAGCTCGAGGAGTACGACCTGGCGGTGCAGGCGTACGAGTTCGCGCTGCAGGCGGATCCCGAGAACGAAGACGCGGCGAAGCCGTTGCTCGAAGAGCACGTGGCGCAGCAACGCTGGAAGGAAGCCGAGCCGCTGGCGGACATGCTGCTGAAGAAGGCAGCGAAGCTGGAGCGGACGGAGCAGCACCACCTGTACAAGCAGCAGGGCAAGATTGCGGCGGCGCTGGGCAACGACGAGAAGGCGCTGAAGGCCTACAAGGAGGCGCTGCATCTGGATCTGACGGATCAGGAGTCGATCCGAGGGATCGCGGAGGTGAGCTTCCGGCTGGGGGACTGGGCGAACGCGCTGACGAACTACCAGAAGGTGCTGACGGCGCTGGAGGAGGATCAGCGGGAAGAGCGTGCGACGGTGTACCACAAGCTTGGGTGCATCAAGCGCGCGCAGGGGCAGGTAAAGCAGGGGATCAACAACTTCGAGAAGGCGCTGGCAATCGACGACGCGCATCGGCCGACGCTGGAAGCGATGGTGGAGATCTACGCCGAGCTGAAGGACTGGAAGCAGGTCTGCGCGTACAAGCGGCAGATCCTCGACAACGTGATGGACGGCGAAGAGCGGTTCAGCATGTTGAACGAGATCGGCGACATCTGGTCGGAGAAGGAGAAGAACGTCGGGAAGGCGATCGAGACGCTGGAGGAGGCGCTCGATCTGAAGCCTGAGAACCACGTGCTGCTGCACAAGCTGTTGCAGCTGTACCAGGCGGCGAAGAACTTCGAGCGGATGATCGAGACGATCCAGAGGATCGCGGATCTGGAGCCGAACCCGGAGCGCAAGGCGCGCTATCTGTACACGATGGCGCAGCTACACCGCGATCGACAGGAGCTGGATCGCGCGGTGGAGCTGTTCAACGAGGCGCTGGATCTGAATCCGGACTTCCTCGAGGCGTTCGAGCGGATCAACAAGATCCTGACGGGACAGAAGGACTGGAAGCAGCTCGAGCGGTCGTTCCGCAAGATGATTCACCGCGTTGCGGGCAAGGGGAAGTCGGACCTGGAGTACAACCTCTGGCACAACCTGGGGATCATCTACCGCGATCGTCTGAAGGAGCCGGACGCGGCGATCGAGTCGTTCAAGATGGCGTCGCGGCTCAAGCCCGACGAGGTGATGGAGCGCCAGATCCTTGCCGAACTGTACGAGACCGCGAACCAGCTCGACCTGGCCATCGAGGAGCAGCAGGAGATCCTGCGTCGGGATCCGACCCAGGTGGCGCCGTACCGTGCGTTGTACACGCTGTTCTACAACAAGCAGGCGTTCGACGAGGCCTGGTGCATGTGCGCGGCGTTGGCCTTCCTGCGCCGAGCCGACGAGGATCAGCAGAAGTACTTCGAGGACTACCGGCCGAAGGGGATTCCCGCTGCGCGGAACCGTCTCGACAACGAGATGTGGATGAAGCACCTGTTCCACCGCGACGAGGACATCTACGTCGGCAAGATCTTCGAGATGCTGACCGGAGCGGCGCTGCAGGCGAAGATCCAGAAGCTTGCGGCCGCCAAGCAGCTGCCTGTGCTCGACAAGCGGTACAAGCAGGAGCCGCACAGCACGACGGTGACGTTCGCGAAGACGTTCTTCCACGTGGCGAAGGTGGAAGGCGTGGCGCCGCCCGAGCTGTACGTGCGCAACGACATCCAGGGCGGGCTGATCGCTGCGCCTGCGATCCCGTACGCGTCGGTCGCCGGACAGAGCGTTCTGTCGGGCTTCACGCCGCACGAGCTGGCGTTCATCGTGGGCAAGCACCTCGCGATGTACCGCGGCGAGCACTACATCCGGAACCTATTCCCCACGACGTCGGAGCTGACGCAGCTGTTCTTCGCGGGGCTCAGGATGGTGGTTGCCGATGCTCCCGTTCCGCCGGAGGCCGCGGCGAGCATCGACACGACCGCAAAGGCCCTCGCACCCTTGATGCAGCCCACGGCGCAGGAAGGCCTGCGACACGTTGCTCGGAAGTTCATGGAGACCAAGGGAGCGATCAACATCAAGCGCTGGGTGCAGGCGACGGAGCTGAGCTCCTGTCGAGCTGGGTTCCTGATGTGCGGGGACCTCGAGATCGCCAAGAAGGTGCTGCTGATGGAGCCGCAGCTTCCGGGTGACATCAGCCCGCAGGAGAAGCTGACGGAGCTCATCGTGTTCTCGGTGTCTCCGGACTACTTCGCACTTCGCAAGGCGCTCGGCTTCGCGATCGCCTGATCCGGTCGCTGGCGCGCTCGATGCCCGGCTCCAGTCTCTGGGGTCGGGCATCGTCGCGTCATGCGTCATGGAACGAACACCGGACAGCGTTGAAGCGCCCGGCGGATCGGGCCATCCGAGATCGGCGCGGCGGACGGGCGCGGCGATCGAGCCGATGAGGACCCGATCGGCACACGTCAACGCTCGTCGAGACGGGGTGGGGAGGAGTTGTTGCGGCGGAGCTCAGCGCGACGGATCGAACACGCCACGCAAGCCGAGGGAGAAGAAGGAGTGGAGAGCGGAGTCGGAGGCATGCTCGCTCGCTGCGGGGCGCCGGGTGTAGGAGCCGAGATCGAAGGAGCAGAACGGGCCGAAGCCGAAGGCGCGCGAGGCGTACCAGTCTCCGCCGACGGCGAGGTGGAGCCAGTCGATGCCCGAGTAGGTGGCGTCATCGGAGGCGCCTGCGACAGATGAGGACACAGTGGTCGTGCGATAGCCGATTCCGATCTGGAGCCAGGGATCGAACGATGCACCGTTGACGAGGTGATAGCCGGCACCGAGGCCGAAGGCGGTGGTGCGGCCGGAGCAGTCGGAGCCCGAGGGGCAACCGTCGCCCTGGCGGAGGAGCCCCAGGTCGAGTCGAAGGTGGAGATCGACGTAGCGGCTGATGCCGTAGCCGAGGTCGAGGCCGAAGCCGACGCCGGAGGCGAGGGGTCCGGATTGGTCGGTTGAGGAGTCGAGGCTGCCGAGGGGAAGAAGCCAGGCCGCGCGCGGAGCGATGAGGAAGTGGCCGGAGAGATCGTCCGGGGGCTGCGACACACGGACCGGCGCCGGAGGAGGGGAATCGTCGGTGACCTCGCGAGGGGACGTGGATGCTTCGGGTTCCTGCGCGGAGGCGACGGACGCCAGGGAAGTGCTCAGCGCGAGAACGAGGGAGGCGATAGGGAGTCGATGAGAGCGGGTCATGGGGAGGAGGTGTTGGAGACGAAGCGGGTGTGGAGCGAGCAAGGGGCGGACGGAGCAACGACAAGGGAAAGGTCCGCAAGGGAGACGTGTAGGACGAGAGGAGGTTGGAAAGCAACGGGGATGGGGTCAGAAGGCCCAACCGGCGCCGGCCATCAGGGCGTATCCATCAGCCTCGGAGCGGACGTAGTACCTGGGCTCGAGCATTGCGTGGAAGGCTCCGAAGCGCACGGCCATGGTCAAGCCTGGGACGATCGCGAAGCGGAGGTCCTGGTTGGAGCGCTCGGCGTCGCGGGCGAGGTCGCAGAGTCGTTGACCGGAAGTGTTGTAGGCTCCCTCGGCAATGCTGCAATCGACGTCGCGTCGAACCCAAGCGCCGCCGAGACCGACATGGGGGCGGACGAAGGCATGGGGGAGGAACAGCTCGTAGCCGAGGTCGATGGCAGCCGAGGAGACACGAGCGGAGTAGGCGAAGTTGCCGACGGAGTCGTAGAGGTACTCGCTGGAGGAGCCGAAGAAGTGATCGTAGCGCAGGCCGATCGACGCGCCGAAGCCGAAGCGGTAGGAGAGTCGCAGGGAGGCCGCTGGGCCGAAGGCGTTGACGGTTTCACGCGTAGAGAGGGCGACTCTACCCAATCCGGCTCCGCCGAGGAGCTCGAGGCGCAGAGGATGAGTGCGATGGGGCTGGGGAGGATCGACGTCGAGAGACGGCGAAGGGGCGGCGGGCGGTTGGGCGGAAGCGACGGCGGCGGGCGCGAGCACGATGGCCGCGAGGAGCCAAGCAACGAGTGATCGCGGGAGAAGACGCATCCGTCGTGACCTCGAAGCGACAGGCTACAGCGGCTTGGTGGGCGATGGAACAGGAAGAGGAGAGGTTCATGTTGCGGGGCGGTGCGGACCGGGCGAGCTGGGGCGAGGAGCGAAAGGGGCAGGAGGCTGAAGGACGTTGGAGGCGAACGCATGCACGTGGCGATGGTGACAGCGAAGCTGCCTAGTCCGCCGGAGACGACGGGGCGGATACGGCTATCGAGGTTGGCGAGGGCGCTCTCGCGGTACGGGACGGTGCACCTCTTTGCTGCGCTCGGGCCCGAAGACATGGCGGCGGAGGGGCGGCGTGCCGGCGAGGGGCTGGAGCCGTTCTCGCGCGTAGTGACCCACGCGATGCAGGAGCGACCGTTGGGGCGATGGTCGGCGGTGCCGGAGGAGTACCGGGTATTCCCCGACGCGTTGGTGCGCGCGGTAGCGGCTGGGAACGAGGTACATCCGTTCGACGCAGTGGTCTTGGGGAGTGTGGCTGCGGGGCGTGCGGTGGAAGGGATCCAGCGAGCGGCCGTCGTGTTGGACGTGCCGCGAGTGGACTCGGTGGCAAGGGAATGGGGGTTGAGGGGGAGCGGAGCGAGGACGGCAGCGCGGCTGCTGAGCCTGCGCGGCTGGAGGAAGCTCGAGGCATGGCACTTCCAGCATGCGGATGCGATCACGGCGGCGCGAGCGTCGGACATGCCGAGAGTGCGCGCGCATCGACCGGACGGGTGCGTGTACGTTCCCAACGGCATCGACGCCGCGGAATGTGTCTATCGGGCGCCGTCGCAACGAAGCGGCGACAGCGTGCTGTTTTCGGGGCCCTTGTGGTACGAGCCGAACGTGATGTCGGCGACGATCCTGGCGCGGCAGGTGATGCCGGAGGTACGTCGACGAGTGCCGGATGCGATGTTGACGATCGCGGGGAGGAGCCCTGTGGCCCAGGTGTGGGAGCTCGCATCGGAGCAAGTGCGCGTGCTGGGGACGCGGTCGGGCGTGACAATTGCGATGGCGGAGCACGCGGTGTTTGCGGTGCCGGCGGTGGCGGGGCGAGTGCCGGAGACGAGGATGCTCGACGCATTCGCGTCGGGCTGTCCGGTGGTGACGTCGGTGGATGCGTTGCCGGATCCTGCAGCGATCGTGGATCGGCACTACGTGGGAGCACACTCGCCGCTGCAGATGGCGCAGGCCATCGTGCGGGTGTTGGAGGGGCGCGGGGACTTCGACGGGATGGGGCGGAGAGCGAGCGCTCTGGCGCTCGGCTATGACTGGGAGGTAGTGGGAGAGACGTTTGCGCGCGTCGTTCTCGCGGCAGCCGAGCGGCGTCGCGCGTAGGTGCTAGCCGTTCGCGTCCATGTCGAACGGCGAAGCGGGATCGATCTCGTGGCGGATCTCGTCGACGGGCTGGGCGCGATGCGGGCCCATGAAGAGGCGATTGGGGAGGTTGATGACGAGCCCGTCCTTGCCGCCGACGTTGCGGTAGCCGTGGACGACGCCGGCGGGGACGATGACGGCGGTGGGGTCATCTTCGCCGACGACCATGCGCAGGCGGTGTCCGAAGGACGGAGAGGTTGGGCGGTTGTCCCAGAGGACGAGGAGGAAGTTGGACGGGCCGAAGAAGCAGAACCAGTCCGCCTGGTCGGCGTGCTCGTGGGGACCGCGCGTGACGCCGGGGCGAGTGAGCGACGCGTAGCACATGGCGGGGAGGAGGGGCTCGGCGGTCTCGTCGTCGCGGTACAGCTCTGCGAGCCATCCGCGCTCATCGACGAACTTCCTGAGCTTGCGGATCTCGACACCTTCGATGGGGCCTTTGGAGAAGGATCGGGGCACAGTGACCTCCGTCAATCGCTGGAGAGCTCGACGACGCAATCGTCGCCGACCATGAGGGAGAGGGCGCCGTGGCGAGAGGCGCCGGGCTTGACGGCCACGCGCTTGCCGATGAGGGAGTCCTCGAGGCGAGCGATGTCCACGATGGAGCTGTCCTGCATGATGACGGAGTGCTCGACGGTGGAGCGGGAGATGGAGACGCGGTCGCCGATGGCGGTGAAGGGACCGATTCTGGAGTGGGACACGACGGCGCCTTCGCCGATGACGACGGGACCTCGGATGATGGAGCGCTCGACGCGGGCGCCCTTGCCGACCTTGACGCGACCGGAGATTCTGCTGGCCTGATCGACATCGCCTTCCTGAGCGGACTCGAGCCAATCGTCGAGGACGGTGTCGTTGGCGAGGAGCAGGTCGTCCTTCTTGCCGGTGTCGAGCCACCAGGAGGTGACGCGACCGAAGTCGACGCGGCCTCCGAGATCGATCACCTTGCTGATAGCATCGGTGATTTCGAGCTCGCCGCGAGGGGAGGGTTCGATCTTCGCGATGGCGTCGAAGATGACGGGGCGGAAGAGGTAGATGCCGACGAGGGCGAGGTTGGAGCGAGGCTCTTTGGGTTTCTCGACGAGGCGTACGACGTGACCGTTGGCGTCGACTTCGGCGACACCGAAGGAGGAGGGGTTGGGGACTTCCTTGAGGAGGACGGCAGCGGCGACGTCGGGGTTGGAGCGGAAGGTGGAGACGGCATCGCGGATCGGCATACCGATGAGGTTGTCGCCGAGGTACATGCAGAACTCGGAACCGCGGAGGAAGGGTTCGGCGGTGGCGACGGCGTGAGCGAGGCCGGCGGGGCGGTCCTGGGGGATATAGGAGAGGTTGGCGCCGAAGCGTGAGCCATCGCCGAGGGCGGCTTTGATCTCGGCGCCGGTTTCGGGAGCGATGATGACGCCGATGTCGGTGATGCCTGCGCCGACGAGGTTGTCGACGACGTAGAAAAGGATGGGGCGATTGGCGACGGGGACGAGCTGTTTCGCGCCGGTATATGTGAGAGGGCGGAGGCGAGTTCCGGAGCCTCCGGCGAGGATGAGACCCTTCATGACGACGCTCCTGCGAGGCCGAGGCGCTCGCGTCGATAGACGCCCTGGTGGATCCGTTCGCACCAGGGTCGGTTCTCGAGGTACCAGGAGACGGTAGCGCGGATGCCGGAGTCGAAGGGGGTGGTGGGACTCCAACCGAGCTGCTTGGAGATCTTCTCGGGGTCGATGGCGTAGCGGCGATCGTGGCCCGGGCGGTCGGCGACGTGCGTGATGAGAGCTCGATAGGAGGTTAGTTCGCGCTCGCGAAGCGCGGGAACGGACGAAGGAGGACGGAGCTCGTCGAGAACATCGCAGATGGACTCGACGATCTGCAGGGTGGTTCGCTCATTGTGGCCGCCGATGTTGTAGGTCTCACCGGGGAGCCCCTGTCGGGCGACCAGGAGCAGAGCGTCGCAGTGGTCCTGCACGAAGAGCCAGTCGCGGACGTTCTTGCCGTCGCCGTAGACGGGGAGTGGTTTGCCCTCGAGCGCGTTGAGCGTGACGAGGGGGATGAGCTTCTCGGGGAACTGGTAGGGGCCGTAGTTGTTGGAGCAGTTCGTGGTGACGGTGGGGAGACCGAAGGTGTGGAACCAGGCCCGGGCGAGGTGGTCGGCGCCGGCCTTGCTCGCCGCGTAGGGGGAATTGGGTGCGTACTTCGTCTGCTCGGTGAAGAACCCTTCGGCACCCAGGGAGCCGTAGACCTCATCGGTGGAGACGTGGATGAACCTGAAGCGATCGCGTTCTTCGCCTTGGAGAGCGGACCAGAAGTGGCGCGATGCATCGAGCATCTCGAAGGTGCCGACGACATTGGTGCGCACGAACTCGCCGGGGCCGTCGATGGATCGATCGACGTGGGACTCGGCGGCGAGGTTGAAGACGAAGCGAGGCTTGTGGGTGAGCAGGAGCGAGCGGACGAGGTCGCGGTCGCAGATGTCGCCATGGATGAAGGTGAAGCGGGGGTCGTTGGCGACGGGGGCGAGGTTGTCGAGGTTGCCGGCGTAGGTGAGCCGGTCGAGGACGACGACGCGGGTATCTTGGGAGCGGAGGATAGAGTGGACGAGGTTGGAGCCGATGAAGCCGGCGCCGCCAGTCACGAGATGGCAGATGGACATTCGGGACTCCCGTTCCGGGCAAGGTTCCCGGGGAAAGGGGCGGCGAGAGGATAGCCTGAGGGCGCAGGGCGTGCCGGAGAAATCGTGGGCCGACCCGTGAGGATCGGAGGAAGGGGACGAGCCGCGAGGCGCTTGAACCCTGTGGGAGAAGACTGCTATGCGTGCGGCACTGGAGGCACGAAGGCAGTGAGCATGAAGGTCCTGGTAACGGGTGGGGCTGGGTACATCGGTTCGACGCTGGTTCCGATCCTGCTCGAGGCAGGGCACTCGGTGGTGGTGGTGGATCGCTTCTACTTCGGCAAGGAGACGCTGGGGGCCGCGGCAGACAAGTTCGGCGCGAAGCTGACGATGGTACAGGCCGACGTCCGGAGCCTGGACGAGTCGGTGATGGCGGGTGTGGATGCGGTGGTGGATCTCGCGGGCATCTCGAACGATCCATCGTGCGAGCTGGATCCGGAGCTGACGAAGTCGATCAACCTGCGCGGCAACCAGTCGACGATGCAATTGGCGCAGCGAGCAGGGGTGAAGCGCTACGTGTACGCGAGCTCATGCAGCGTGTACGGGCGCGGTGAGACGACGGGGCTGACGGAGAAGTCGAACCTTCATCCGGTATCTCTGTACGCGCGGTGCAAGGCGGACTGCGAGACGGCGCTGTTCGCGCTGAAGGGGCACGGGATGTGCGTCACGGCGCTGCGGTTTGCGACGGTGTTCGGGCTGTCACCGCGGATGCGCTTCGATCTTGCGGTCAACGTGATGACGAAGAACGCGTACACGCAGGGCAAGATCACAGTGGACGGCGGCGGCAAGCAGTGGCGTCCGTTCGTGCACGTCGCCGACGTGGGGGAGACGATCCGGGACGTCCTGGGACAACCCGTCGAATCGGTGGACGGGCAGGTGTTCAACGTGGGGCACGAGGCGAACAACGTTCGGGTGTTGAACCTTGCGTACCGGGTTCGAGACGCGCTGCCGACGA
Source organism: uncultured Polyangiaceae bacterium (assembly GCA_964393505.1). Classification (GTDB taxonomy): domain Bacteria; phylum Myxococcota_A; class Polyangia; order Polyangiales; family Polyangiaceae; genus JACRCQ01. Next base: position 22,463 of record CAYMUE010000013.1, on the reverse strand, counting down.
CGCAGATCGTCATGGCGCCGACCGATCCCGATCTGCGGGACTACAACGTGGAGTTCGACAAGCTGCACGAGCTGATGCCCGATCGACTTTTCCGGACCATCGACTACGGCATCCAGGAAGTCCTCGGCGCGCTCAAGAGCGGTGAGATCGATCCCGATGATCGGCGTTGGTACACGATGCGTCACTACGTGTTCCTGAGCGAGGTCGAGAGAACCTATCGGCAGGTGGCGCTCGACGGTCGCGTGCTGGCGTGAGCGGGGCGCTGCGATTCACGTTCGTGGTCTCCCGGTACGGAGAGACCATCCTGGGTGGAGCGGAAGCGCACTGTCGTGAGGTGGCGGAGCGGCTCGCCGCGCGCGGGCATGATGTGCGCGTGCTCACGACGTGTTCTCGCAGCTACCGGACGTGGTCGAACGAGCTGCCGGCGGGGGCATCCGAGCTGCGAGGGGTGAGGGTGGAGCGCTATCCGGTGAGGCTGGGGCGCGTGCGGCCGTTGGACGAGATCACCAAACGGGTTGCGAGCAGGCTGCGGTGGTCGCGACGGCTCGGGCAGCTCTGGGCATGGATGCAGGGGCCGTACGCGCCCGGGCTCTTGCAGCGCGTCCGCGAGGAGGGGAGCGACCGCGATGCCGTGGTGTTCTTCTCGCTGCTGCTGCTGCAGACCTTCGAGGGGTTGGAACTTGCGAGGGAGCGAAGCGTGCTGGTGCCGCTGGTGCACGACGAGCCGCCGACGTACATGAGGGTGGCGCGTGAAGCGCTCTCGAAGCCACGAGCGATCGTTGCGAACACCGAGGAGGAGCTCGAGCGGATCCGATCGATCGTGGCGGGACCGATGCCGCCGGCAGCGATCGTCGCGCTCGGGCTCGACTCCCCTGCCCCACGCGACCCATCGTGGGAGCCTCCGACGCGGGCGCCGTACCTGCTCGTGATCGGGCGCCTGGCGAAGAGCCGGCCGATGCTGGGGGTGTGGCATGCGCTGCAGTCGATGGGCGATTTGCCGCCGCTGGAGCTTGCGGACGGCGAGCGGGTTCCATGGAGCGACGTGCGGCTGGTGACGGTCGGCGAGCGGTCGAAGATCTACGAGGGCGTTCGCAACGTCATCCAGCTCGACTTCGTCGACGAGTCGCTGCGATCGCAGTTGCTGTGGAACAGCACGGCGCTGGTGAATCCATCCAGGTACGAGAGCCTGTCGCTGGTGCTGCTGGAGGCATGGCAGTGCTCGGTGCCGGTGGCGGTGAATGCGCGATGCGACGTGACGGTGGGGCAGTGCCGCCGATCCGGCGGCGGAGTCGTGTTGGACTTCGATCGCCCCGAGGAGGGAGCTCGCCAGGTTGCGGTGGGGTTGCGCGCATCGGAGGACCGGAAGCGCATGGCCGAGGGGGGCAAGCGATACACGGAGCAGCGGTATCGCTGGGATCGGGTTCTCGATGCGTACGAGGGGGTCGCCCGATCGCTCCGCGAAGGCGTCGAGCTGGAGTCGTCGTTGCGAGGCTGGGAGTCCGGAGCGCGCTAGAGCCGCGCGCGTGCAGGCGTATTGCCGCGAGGTCATCGCAGCGACGACGCATCGATCGGGTGAGGCAGAGTCACCGGATCAGGGGGATGCGGGGGACTGGCGCTTGGGCTTGAAGGCCTGGATGGTGTCGCGGATCGATGTGGGATCGAGGGCAGCCTGCGCGAGGACCTGGACGGCGAAGAGGAGTGCGACGGCAAGAGAGAGCATCAGCGGAGACCAGGCCCAGGAGCGGGTCCAGAACCAGCCCAAGAGGAACACGAGGAGGGCGCCGACGACGGGAGGAGCCATGGGGGCGAGGAAGCGCAAGCCGGGGAAGGCCTTGCGTGCGACCCAGACGACGGCGAGGTTGCCGGCGAGGATGTGCACGCAGTTGCCGAGCACGAAGCCTTTGGTTCCCCAGAGATGGGTGGCGACGGGGACGATGGACCAGTTGAGAACGGTCCAGCCGATGGCCAGCCTCGCGATGATCCCGGGGCGGCCTATGGCGTCGAGAGCGGCGCCGACGACGGGGGAGATGAAGCCGACGCCGAGGACGAGGGAGTAGGCGTAGAGGGCGAAGAGGCCGGGGATCCACTTGGGAGTGAAGACGACGGTGGTGATGTTGGGGCCCATGGACAGGAAGAGGCCGATGCAGAAGAAGGTGCCCAGGGCGCAGACCTGAAGGGAGCGTTCGATGCTGCGGGCGAGCTGGCGCGGGTCATCCTGGAAGCGCGCGAAGAGGGGGAAGCTCACGCGCGACATGACCTCGACGAGCTTGAGCGGGAAGTAGGCGGTCTGCTGGCCCCAGTTGATGAAGCCGAGGGGGGAAGGACCGAGGGCGGCGCCGGCGTACAGAGGCGCGACGGCCCCGTTGGCGAAGCCGATCAGACCCTTGACCTGGTAGGGGATTCCGAAGGCGATCAACGGGCGGAGCAGGGACCAGTCCAGAGCGAGACGAGGCCGCCAGGGCTTGAGCAGGAAGCAGCCGGCGGCGCCGATGAAGGCTTGCAGGACCATGGCCCAGGCCCAGGACCAGATCCCTGCACCACGCAGCGCGAGGACGCAGGCGACGACGTAGAACGCGACGGTCTGGAGCACCTCGATGATGGCGATGGCGCCGAAGGAGATGCTGCGCTCGAGGAGGATGGACGGGACGATCCTGGCAGCGGTCAGCAGGAAGGCGATCGACATAGCGCGGAGGAGCCAGGGGGAGGCGGGAGGCAGAGCCTTCCAGATGTGCGTGGTGACGGGAGCGATGGACCAGATGACGACGACGACGGCGAGGGCGAGGAGGATCTGGAGCCAGAAGACGCTCGCAAGCTCGCGTTCGGAGGGTGGCTCCTTGCGTCGGATCAGCGCCCCGCCGATGCCTGCGTCGCCGAAGAACTGGAAGAAGGTCAGCGCGAACTGGAGGATCGCGTACACGCCGAAGTCGGCGGGGTCCAGGACGCGAGCGAGGATGACGGTGCCGCCGAGGATGCATAGCTGGGACGCGGCGGTGCGCAGGATGAGGAAGATGACGCCCAGGGCGGCTCTTCGCTTGGCTGTCAGAGCGTCCATGGGGAGTCCTCGGGGCAGCGGGCGCGGGAGCGGTCAGCGTCGGAACGGCGGCGCATCGGTTTCGGGCGGGGAGATCCATGCGCGCTCGACGGAGCGGCGACGCTCCCTGCTGTCCGAGGAGGAGGATCGTCGCTCGAGCAGGGATCCCGGGATGAGACGAACGGCCGAGAGGGCAGCGGAGGAGCCGTGGCATCTCCACAGGTAAGACAGGTCCCTGGCCATCCTGGGGAGGGTCCTGAGCCACATGCGCGGTGAGGCGTTCTTGGTGAGGAGCTGAATCCGGTTGGTGCAGCAGTACTTGCCCACGAAGCCGTTGCCGCGTTTCGCGGAGGAGCCCTGGAAGCGGTGTCGCACGGTGGCGTCGGCGACGTACAGGGCCTTCCACCCGTGGAGGCGGCACCGCCACCCGAGATCGATGTCCTCGAAGTACATGAAGAACCGCCGGTCGAAGTAGCCGTTGGCGGTCCGGACCTGCTCGAGCATCGTGCGACGGTAGATCGCCGCTGCGGCGGTCGTGCAGAAGATCTCGCAGGCTTCCTGGGCGTTGTCGCGGGGCTCGTTGAAGTGACGATCGCGCGCGGTGCCGTTGGTGAAGACGAGCACGCCCGTGGAGTTCACGGTGGCCGGATCGTGTTCGAACACGATGCAGGGCTGGATCATGCCGACGTCGGATTCGCAGGAGCGTGCGACCTCGCGCAGCCGTTGGATGCATCCCGGCAGGGCGACGGCGTCGTTGTTGAACAGCAGGATCCAGTCGCCGCGGGCGCGGGCGATTCCGCGGTTGCACCCTTCGGCGAAGCCGAGGTTCTCGTGGGTCTGGACGAGCTCGACGTCGGGGAACTCGGCGCGGATCGCATCTTCGGAGCCATCGGAGGAGCCGTTGTCGACCACGACGATGTGGTCCACTCGGCTGCTCTGCTCTCGGAGGCTGCGGATGCCTGCGAGGACGTCGTCGCGGGAGTTCCAGTTGACGATGACGCAGCCGATGGTAGGGGGCTCGGTCGGAGCTGGGATGCTCATGGCAGAGTCCTGGCGCAGACGAGGAACTGGAAGGTCGTGAGGTCGAGGACGCCGGTGCGTAGGGGACCTAGTCGAGCGCCACGGCGCTCCCGATCGCGGAGGAATCGTACGGTTCCCTGCAGCGCGGACACGGCCTGGATGAAGCGAGGGGTCCGGATTGCGCGGGTAACGGAGTGAAGCTCGAGCCCGGCGTCGGTGAGCAGGGCGCGCACGGACTTGCGCGCGAAGAACCGCAGGTGAGTGCGGTCCAGCAGTCCCTCCTGCTCGTACTCCCACTGCCCCGCGAGCAGTCCCGCGAGGATGCTGAAGTGGCCGACGTTGGGGAGGCTGATGACCACCCAGGTGCCGGGATCGACCCATCCGCGCCAGCTTCGGAGCGTGGCCCAGGGGTCGACGAGATGCTCGAGGACATCGGCGAAGATGAGGCAATCGGGGCGAGGCCAGTGCGCGGGGGGGGGAAGCTCCGCGCTCTGCGAGACGGCGTCGTCGAGAACGAGCTTCGCCCGGGCGGCCTGCTCTGCGACCAACTCGATGCCGCGCACCTCGAGCGCGGGGCGCGCCCGCTTCAAGGCCAGCCCGAGGCCGCCGGCGCCACACCCGACATCGATGACCCGTCGCACACCGTCGGGAACCAGCGCGTGGAGCTCGTTGCGAGGATGGCTGTAGTACCCTTCGGATTCTGCGGAACTCATGGTCAGTTGGGCGGGAGGCTACCACGCCGATCCACTCGTGTCAGCTTCGGGCCATGCTCGTGCCCGCTGGGTTTCGGGGGTCGGGGACGCAGCACGCACCCCGCCGTTCGCGAGCGGATCACCTGGGATGTCGCACGACCGCTCAGCGCGAGCTCGATGGCGGAGCCATGCGTGCAGAGGGACCGAGGGAGCGTCCGCGCGCGGCGGCAGCTTCTGCGACATCGCGGAATCTCGCCGCGATGACGGACCAGTCGAAGGGAATCGCCACGGCGTGTGCGCGCGAGGCCATCGGATCGAAGTCCTGTCTGGCGGTCAGGACGGCAGCGATGGAGGCGGCGAGCAGCTTGGGGGTTGCGGCGACGAGGCAGTGATCCTCGTGGCGGAGCTCGAAGCCGCGGATGCCCGCGGGAGTGGAGACGAGGGGGATGCCGCTCGCGAGGGCCTCGAGGATCCGGGTGCTGCATCCCGCACCTGAGTCGAGTGCGCTTGCGTACACGGCGTGGGATTCGAACGTGGGACCGAGGTCGTCGAGGGTGCCGGTCACGCACACGTTCTTCGAAGCGAGCGCGCGAATCCTGGGCCCAGGATCCCGGCCAGCCAAGGTGAGGGAAGCGTCGGGCACGTGAGATCGGACGATGGGGAGCACCTTGCGAGCGAGGATCTCAGCGGCGCGGATATCGGGCTCGCGGGACATGGATCCCACGAACAGCACGCTGCTTCCCGGTCGCTGCGAGGGTGGGATGTACCTGCACCGATCGAGCGCTACCCCGTCGGGGACGACGGGGCAGGCGGCCCCGCGGACGGCGCCGATGCGTTCGGAGTCGCCTTGCTTCGAAGCCACGACGAGGTCTGCACGCTTCCATGAGCGTCGCTCGAAGCGGCGCCAGCAAGCGGACTGCATCAGCTTGCGCGGGCTGCGCGCCGCGCCGTCGAGGCAGCGTTCGGATTCGACGTCATGCTCGTCGATGAGCAGCGGGGCGTGCTTCATGGGGGGGAAGTCCCGGATCGAGAAGCAGTGCTCGGCGATGACGAGGTCGAAGGGCAGGACGCGATCCGCTGCCTGCAGGGAGAGCATCAGGTCCGGGGGGAACGCGCAGGCCGGACGCGGAGAGCGTAGCGCGAGTCGGACCTGGAGCTGCCGCGTGGAGGTGACGGAGGACCACGGGCCGACAGCGGAGGCGGGGAGCGATCGCGGATCGGGGTCCTCGGGAGCGATGGCGCAGAACAGGTGCAGGTCGTGGTGCGACAGGGCTTCGGCGAGCCTGCGGATGCGGATGCGGCGTCCGGTGTTGGCGGGAGCGGGAAGATAGGGCGACACCCAGGCGATACGCATGGCGGGACGAAGGGAGGTCAGCGGGAGCTGATGCGCGGGTCCTTCCGCGCGAAGGACCACTGTTGCTCGACGCTTCGGGGAGCGACACGTGTTCGGCAGCGGACTTCCGGACGGAGTCTGAGCATCTCGAGGGAGCCTCGAGCGGCTCTGGGGAGGATCGCGGGGCCGTTCCAACGCAGCAGCACGGCAGCATCGGAGAGGGAGGTCGGCAGGGAGCGGAGCAGGAAGCCGACGGAGGCGTTCTTGAGCAGGGTTCGCCAGCGGTTCTTCATGCACTGGAGCACGACGAAGTTGGGGCCATGCCGTCGCGAGCTGCCTTGGAAGGCGTGGTGGACGACGGCCTCGGGCGCGTACCAGGCGCGCCATCCGGCCAGGCGACAACGCCAACCGAGGTCGAGGTCCTCGGCGTACATGAAGTAGGAGCGATCGAGAAAGCCCGTGGGGAGCCTGACTTCGTCGAGCATCGAGCGACGGTAGAGGGCAGCGCCGGCGGTCGGGCAGAAGATCTCGTCGCCGGACTCGCTCTGCGACCGGGGCTTGTCGAAGTCCCGATCGCGCGACCTGCCGTTGGAGAACAGCAGGATGCCTGTGCTGTTGGTGTGGTCGGGCTTCTGCGTGAACAGGATGCGTGCCTGGAACATGCCGTCGCGTGGACCGGCCTCGAGGGCGCGGACTCGCAACGCGGCGACGAGGCCGGGATCGGCGACGGCGTCGTTGTTGAGCAGGAACACCCAGTCAGCGGTGGAGGCCGTGATGCCGCGATTGCATCCCTCGGCGAAGCCGAGGTTCTCGCCGGTCTGGATCACGCGCACGCGCGGGTGGTCCGCGGCGATCATCTCCACCGAGCCGTCGGTCGAGCCGTTGTCGACGACGATCGTCTCGAAGTCGGGATCGGTCTGCGCATCGAGGGCGCGCAGGCAGGCGGAGAGGCCATCGCGGGCGTTCCAGTTGACGATCACGATCGACAGCGAGGGCATGGGGGAGGTCTCCCGCATCAGCTGTTGAGGGCGCGCTCGAGGGCTTCCTCCCAGGGCGGGAGCATGGCGCCGAAGGTGGTTGCGAACTTGGAGCAGTCGAGCGGCGCGTGGGTGGGGCGCCTGGCGGGCAGCGGGTAGTCGTCGGAACGGATCGGGACGACAGAGCGCGTGACGTGTTGATCCTTGCGGGGATCGAGCTCGATGATGCGGGAGGCGAAGGAGCAGCGGTCGGTCCACCCCGAACCTGCCAGGTGGTAGACACCGCGAGCGTTGCGCAGTGCGCCGAGGGGATCGGTGCGCATTGCGAACAGGACGAGAGCGGTGCAGATCGCGAGGTCGCGGCAGAAGGTGGGGTTGCCGACCTGGTCGGAGACGATGCGGAGCTCGGGTCGTTCGCGGGCCAACCGGAGGATGGAGCTGACGAAGCTCTTCCTGCGAAGGCTGTAGACCCAGGCGGTGCGCAAGACGATCGCGGGAGCCTCGATGCGGGCGAGCGCGCGTTCTCCTTCGAGCTTGGAGCGGCCGTACTCGTTGAGCGGCGACGGCTCGTCGGTCTCCAGGTAGGGTTGTCCCTTGGCGCCATCGAACACGAAGTCGGTCGAGTAGTGCACGAGGCCGATGCCGTTGGCGGCGCACTCCTCGCCGATGACGCGGACGGCATCGGTGTTGACGGCCCTGCACAGGGCGGGGTTGCGCTCGGCGCCGTCGACGTCGGTGTACGCGGCCGCGTTGACGATGACGTCGGGGTGCGCGGAGCGGATCCGATCTCGGAGGGTGGAGAGGTCGGTCATGTCGAAGTCGGCCTCGGTTGCACGGATCACGTCGGCGAAGCAGCCGAGCGCGCCGCACAGCTCGTGGCCGAGCTGTCCATCGGCTCCCAGAACGTAGGCTTTCACGTGACGGGCATAGCGCTGCCGGCGGGCAGCGTCAAAAAACGCCGGGGAGGCGCATCGAGCACGCAACCGTCGGGAGGATGTGTCCGACAGGGCGGCAGCAAGGAGGCCTCCATGGCTGCCAGAAACCGTGAGCCCGCCACAGCAACGCTGGAGATACCCGAAGAACCGCGGGCGAGGAGAGTCTGTCTCGAGGTAGGAGAAGCCGACGGTCACGAGTGCGTGTTGGTGAGCGACGGCGGCAGGGTCAGCATCGGGAGCGGACGCGGGAACGACATCGTGCTCGGGGATCGCACGGTCAGCGGGCGGCACTGTGTGGTGAGGAGCATCGACGGGCGGATTTTCGTGGACGATCTCGGGAGTCGCAACGGCGTCTATGTGGGAGGAGCGAAGGTGTGCACCGCGCAGCTCGAGCCGGGCGCGTGCTTCGTGGTGGGACGCGTGTCGATCGTGGTGCGCTCGGGGACGACGTCGCCGGGGCATCGGACGGCTCCCCTGCCCCGTGTCGTCGGAGAATCACCGGCGATGATGCGGGTCGCGGAGCAAGTGCGAAGGCTGGCGCCGCTGTCGGTGCCGGTGCTGGTTCGGGGGCCGACGGGAGCCGGAAAGGACCTGATCGCGCGCGCGTTGCACGATCTTGGGCCGCGCGCCGCCGGGCCGTTCGTCGCGCTGAACGTGGGAGCGTTGCCGCGGGACCTGGCGGCCGCGGAGCTGTTCGGGCACGAGCGAGGGGCGTTCACCGGCGCCTATGCGAAACGGGAGGGAGCGTTCGTGGCGGCCAACGGCGGGACACTGTTTCTCGACGAGGTGGGGGAGCTTTCGCACGACGTCCAGGTGAAGCTGTTGCGCGCGTTGGAGGAGGGCGAGGTGCGAGCCATCGGAGCTTCGAAGGCGGCGCGGCTCGACGTGCGCGTCGTGGCGGCGACCTGGGCTCCCCTCGAGCAGCGCATCGAACAGAGAGAATTCCGGCTCGATCTGTATCACCGGTTGGCCGTGGGGTGCGTGACGCTGCCACCGCTCGCGGAACGTCGCAGCGACATCCCGGCGCTCGTCGAGCACTTCCTCAAGCTCAACGAGGCCGAAGTCGGACGCAAGCGCATCTCGTCGGCAGCGCTTGCCTGTCTCGTGGCCAACCCGTGGCCCGGCAACATCCGTCAACTGCGCAACGTGGTCGTGCGCGCTGCGCTCCTGGCTTCCCGCGAGACCATCGGGCCGACTGACGTCGACAACGCGATCCACGAGCAGCCCGTTGGTGCGGCGCGGCTGACGCGCGACGCGGCGATCGAGATGGTCCGCAAGTGCAGCGGGAAGGTGTCGGCGGCGGCTCGCGCATGCGGCGTCCCGCGGTCCACGTTCCGAGGTTGGCTGCAGGAGGAGGAGGGATGCGAGGTGTGAGGAGGCGCAGGGGTCAGAAGGAGCCGCCGATGCTGAGGCCGCCCATGGTGGGGCTCAGGATCGGGACGAAGGACGTGGTCGGCGCAGCCTCCTTCTTCGGCGAGGTGCGCAAGAAGTAGGCGCCAACGGTGCCGGCAACCGCCACGCCGGCCCCGATGAAGCCCCAGGTGGCGACGGTCTTGTGGCTGTCGCGGGTGTCGAGGTTGTCGCGCAACTGGTTGCAGGCGTTGCGGTAGTCGGTGGTCGTCACGGCCACGGGGTCGGCGCACGGATTGGACTGCCGTCCCATGTCGGCGAGGACCTGGTCGCGGCTTGCGACGGCCTTGATCTGTCCAGCGATGCTGTCGGCATTCGACGATGCGGAGTTCGCGGAGGCGGCAAAGCCGATTCCGACGCCGATGCCGATGAGGGTGAGGCCGCCGCCGATCCAAGCGACCGGGTCGCTCGTGGCCCAGGAGAAGAACGACGGTCGGCCCGCTGTGGACACCGAGATGCCCGAGTCCCCCGAGGCGGGAGGCGGGGATTCGGGGGTCGGAGGGGGCTCCGTCGTGACGGGGACCGAAGGCGCGGGAGATGCGGTGGCGGGCGACGCTGCGGTGGGCGGGGGAGTCGCAACGGGGGGCGCGACGGCGGCGGTGCTGCCGCCCTTGTCGAGCTTCAGGGTGATGCTCGATTGCTGGCCGACGACCGCGTTGATCTGGCCCGCAGCGTGGGGGTAACCGGCATAACGGGCTTCGATCTTGTGAGGGCCCTGGCCGACGTCGACGGCTTCGCGAAGCGGTGCGCGTCCCACGAGCTCATCGTCGACGAACACGTCGGCACCCTGGACGTTCACTTCGATCAAGACGCGACCGGTCTTGAGGCGCGCCTCGGCGAGTCCTTGCTCCGCCGCCTTTCGTTCGGCAGCCGAAGCATCCCTGTTCTCCTGCAGGTACTGGGAGAAATGGCGGGCGGCGTCGACAGGGTGCCCCGACTTGAGCTCGCTCTGCGCGAGGTTGAGCAGGACTGCCGGGTGCTTCTTCAGGGCGTAGGCCTGCAAGAAGGCGCCGCGAGCTTCTTCGTACTTCTTGGCGTCGTAGAGCTTGACGCCTTCCTGGAAGCGCTGGCGCGCCATGTCGGTGAACGGGTCGTTCTGCGCTGCGCCCTGCGCGGCCGCGTCGGGGCACGCGAAAACGCCAGAAGTGAGCGCGACGAAAATGGCCAGACTGCATGCACGTAGGTTCATGGACTGCCTCGAACGCCGTCGCAGTGACGGCGTGCAGAACCTACCACAGCGAGGAATCAGAAGGGAGTTTCGCGCACGATGCCCCCGGCCGGAGTCTTGGCCGCACCGGTCTTCGCCGGAGGGGTCTTGGTCGCCGTTGCGGTCGATGGTGTCTTGGGCGCAGGAGGCGTGGCTGTGGCTGCGGCGACGGAGGTCTTCGCGGGCTCGGGTGGCTTGTCGACGGTCTTCACCGGTTGAGGCGGTTTGTCGGCGGTAGAGGCGGGCACGGAGGTCGCCGACACCGCAGGCGGAGTGGGCGTGGGCTGCGGAGCGGCCGCGGTCTCCACGGGCTGCGGCAGCGATGCCGCAGTTTGCGTCGCAGCGGGCGGCAACGGACCACTTGCCGAGGGGGAGGTCTTGCTGGGGCCCGACGACGTCGCGAACCAGAGCCCGATTCCGATCGCGAAGAACGCCGCGGTTCCGAGCACACCCAAGGCAACCCACTTCACGGGACTCGGTCCGGAGGGGAGTCCGGGGATCGGTTCGGGTTCCGCGGCAACGGCCTGGGGTCGCGCCTTCGGAGGTTGGGTTCGGCGATCCCTGGAAGAGGAGTCGGCGACGACGACGGAGGGGCCTTGGGTCACGGGGACCTGAGCGGCCGGAGGGGGTTGCGCGATGGACGTCTCGACGAACTCGGGCGACTCGGCAGGCTTGGGAGCAGCGTCGGAACGCGGGCGTGGGGGCTCGTCGAGCGACGGTGCAGCCGTGGGCGGTTCGGAGCGCGCTGCGGCCGACACGGCAACCACGGGTGAGGGTGCGGGTTGGGGCGGGACGCTCTTGGGGGGAGCCGGCGGAGGAGAGGAGGTCTTGCCGGCGACGACGACGGCAGCGGACACGAGGACCGGGGAGTTCTTGTCGGGCTTGGAGGCAGGTGAAGAAGCGGCCGGCGCTTTGGACGTTGGCTGAGGAGCCCTCTGCTCGAGCGACAGAGGCTGCGTCTTGGCCTGAGGCCCGGGCAGCTTCTGCTTCTTGGGCTCTTCCTTCTTGAGCTCTTCCTTCTTGAGCTCTTCCTTCTTGAGCTCTTCCTTCTTGGGCTCTGCCTTCTTGGGCTCTTCCCTCTTGGGGATGTCTCCCGGGGCCCAAGCGGCAGTCTTCTTCATGTCGCGCGGAGCGTCGGCGCCACTGCGGGGCGCGGGAGATGCGGGCGCGGACTTGCGAGGCGAGGCGTCCGGGCGAGCCGTGGGGGCGGGATGTGTCGGGGCGGCCGGGACAGCCTCGGCGGGCTGCGCCTCCCACGCGGGCCGGAAGCAGGAAGCGACCAGGTCCGCCTGCTCGGCAGACAGGTCGAAGTCGGTGCCGGGAGCCCCCGGGGCCTTTGGATCGGTCGCCTTCTTGTTGGCAGAGCCACCCTTGTCCGTGGGAGAAGACATGATCGTGCCTCTTCGCGCTCCTCGATTTGTCTGGGATAGTACTATCCGTTCCTCGAGAGCAGCAATGAAACCGTCGCCAATCGAAGCCCGGCCACCGACGATCGCCATGCCGTGCCCGGGGTGTCGTTGGGTTTGTCGCACGACCTACGATGCGGAGCAACCACGACCCGCGGGGCACAGTCATGGGTGAGCGCCGAGGGCGAGGTCGCGATGTGGCGCTGTGCGGGCATCCCGTGGATGAGACGCGGCACCCGACGCTTGCGTGGGTACGGTACGTCATGGACTTCGCGAAACCGATCGCGATGGCGGCAGCCTTGCTCGCAGGAGGCTGCAACACGGCTTCTGGGAACGGCGTCGAGGGGCAGGAGGCGGGGCTGGGCTCGCTCCCGCCGACGGCGGGGTCCGTGGGGCACTGCGTGCTGGAGCACCACTGTCCCCTGCCCTCGCGCGCGGAAGCGGTCGCGCTGGCCGATCAAATCGCGATTGCGGCGACTCGGAAGCCACTGGCCGAGCGAGCGGTGGACGCGCGACTGTCCGGTGAGCTGAGGCAGCGGAGCTACCGGGCGTATCACGCGGCGGCAGACGCGCGGGAAGCGATCGAGCAGTTTCGGGTTGCGACACAATCCACGGACGCGAAAGCGGCGTGCGAAGCTGCGCAGGCGATGGTCGCGCTGCAGGCGGAGCTGGACGGCGACCTGATGGGGACGTACGGGCGGGCGTACGCGGGGGCGCGAGCCGGCGGGGATGGGGACTGTGCAACGAGCTGGCAGCGGCTGCAGCAGTTGTTGGAGGCCTATCGTCCAACACCTGCGAAGCTGGCGGAGATCGAGCAGAGCGCGCGGGACGCGGCCAGGGGGAGAGAGGCGGACGCAGGGGCCTGTGCGCAGGGGGCGGTGGCGAGGCCGCCGGACGCAGCGAAGCTGGGACCGGCGCAGATCCAGAAGATCGAGGCCTTCGGGGCGAAAGATGCAGCGCGAGTGGTGATCCACCTGAACGGACCGGCGTCGTACCAAGTGGGTCATCTGGAAGCGAGCGCCCAGGGAGGTGCGCGGCTGTACATCGATCTGGCCAAGACCTCGCGCGGCAAGGTTCCGTTGACCCGTGCGGTCGGGGGGCTCGTGGAGCGGGTTCGCTTGGGTTCGCATCAGGGGAGCACGCGGGTCGTGCTGGATCTGAACGGGACCGCATATCGACGGGTGTTCTTCCTGCCCGAGCCGTTTCGCGTGATTGCGGACCTCACGACGAGAGCCCCCGAGGGCCCGGCGGAGGGGACGTCGGCGCAGACCCGGACGCGTGTGGAACGCATCGTGATCGATCCCGGGCATGGGGGAAACGATCCGGGTGCGACGGGGCCCGGAGGATTGAAGGAGAAGGACGTGACGCTGGACATCGCCCACCGGGTGGCGCCGGTGTTGGCGAGGGAGTTGGGGATCGTGACGATGCTCACGCGCGACGTGGACCGCTACGTTGCGCTGGAGGAGAGGGCGGCGCGCGCCAACGCTTTCCACGCCGACCTGTTCGTGTCGATCCACTGCAACGCGTCCGAGTCTCCCGCGAGTCGGGGAGTGCAGAGCTACGTGCTGGATGCGAGCCGAGACGAGTCGTCGCTGCGTGTGGCGGCGCGGGAGAACATGGCGCCCGCGAGTGCGCAGATCGGGGATGTGGTCACGGACCTTCGGTCCAGCCACCAGAGCGGAGAGTCAGTCCGGCTGGCGAACCTACTGCAGAAGACGACGATGGCGTCGCTCGCGGAGCGGTTCGGAGACACGCCGAATGGAGGGGTGAAGGCGGCGGGATTCTACGTGCTGCTTGGGGCGGAGATGCCGAGCGTACTGTTCGAGGTGTCGTTCATCTCGAACCCGATCGAGGAGGCGCGGCTGGCGACGGCGGACTACCGTCAGAAGATCGCGGACGGGATCGCTAACGCGGTACGTGCGTACCGCGAGGGTAAGTAGGAGAGCAGGGACGCGGAGGATCGGAGCGTTGCTGGCTCAGACGCGGTCGAGGCCCATGAGGCGTTCGAGAGCGTCGCGCAGCTCGGAGACTTCGCCCTTGGAGATGAAGTCGTAGGCGCCAGCGTCGAGAGAGGACTTGCGCATGTCCTCGTGGCTCGAGTAGACGAGCGCTCGGATATGGCCGGTGGCCTCGATTCCCTTGAGGCGCTCGAGGAGGCGGAGGCCATCGAGGCCCGGCATGCGGATGTCGAGGATGAGGGCATCGGGCTGCAGGCTGCCGACGGCGACCAGGGCATCGAAGGGATCCTGGAAGGTGGTCAGGTCGAAGCGTCGGGACAGGACGCGGCGGAGGGCGGCGAGGACGTTGGGGTCATCATCGACGGCGACGACCTTGGGTTTGCCGAGGCGGAGGACCTCCGGTATCGGGTAGCCGTACTTGCGGAGGAAATCGAGAACATCCAAGCGACGGAACCGCAAGTGGCGCCCTGGGGTTCGGAAGTGGCGGATCTCGCCTTTGTCCGCCCAGTTGTGGATGGTCTTGAGATCGACTTGGCAGAACCGAGCGACATCACTCGCGGTGAAGAGCTCGGGGTGGGTCTGGGGCTCCTTGTTGTCCATCTGAGTCTTCTCTCTTGATCCAGGTTTCGGTTCGATCAGCGCCACGAGGATGAAAAACCGCGCATGAGTTGTGCAGAAGTTACCACAACGCCCAGGCAAAGCAACGGCAGGTTGTGAGCCCAGGAAGCAACCGGACCGGGGCGCCGTCTGCGCGCGCGCACAGCCAACCGGGGGTGAGAATGACGTCAGCCTCGTTGGCCGAAGCCGATTCTTCTTTTCCGCCCCCTACATTTTCTATCCTTTTATCTCCCTTCACTGCATGCGACACATCTGAGCACGTCGTTGCGGCGTCCATGTCTGTCCAAGGAAGTGCTCACGCTGGACACGCGCCCCGGGGATCCAGTTCTGCCCCAGGTTGTTGGGCGTGTCTCCGGCCTGCTCCCGTGGTTCAAGCCCACCCCGGATCGGGGTATGGGGCGTCACGGACGGAAGGCAAGGGTTCATCGAAAGGGGGAATCGCTGGGGTTCTCTCGGCGGTGTGGCGCCCCCTCCCCTTCGCGTCGGCCATGAGCAGCCTTCGCTTGACGGTGGCACACATTCCACCTAAGTTTACCGGCCGTTTTGTGCCAACGCGCATCGCATTCGCGGTCGCCGGGTAGGGGTGAAGCCGAGCATGAACAAGACCCAACTCAAGAAGTTCAAGAATCTGCTCGAAATCAAGCGCATCGAGCTCGTCAAGAAGGCGAAGGAGACGCTCGATCAGGACATGACGCTCGATGTCAACGACCTTCCCGACGAGATGGATCTGGCGTCGAGCGAGTACCTGCAGTCCTTCACGTTCCGCCTGCGCGGGCGGGAGAAGTCGTTCCTCGACAAGATCAACAAGGCGTTGGTGAAGATCGAGGAAGGGACCTTCGGCGTGTGCGAGGAGTGCGGGGAGGAGATCTCGATGAAGCGCCTGGAGGCGCGTCCCGAGACCACGCTGTGCATCCGCTGCAAGGAGGATCAGGAGCGGGTCGAGAAGGACTACGGCTGATCGAGCCGGCCGGTCACTCGGCCTCCCCTGCCCTGTCGGAGCGCTGCCGCGCTTCGGATTTCGCCCCAACCTTGCCGCCCGTTCCGAGAACCGCTGCCAGGAAGGTCCCTGTGACCGAGGTCTTGCAGGCGGCAACGGTTTCGGGCGTGCCTGCAACGACGACATCGCCGCCGCGCTCACCGCCCTCGGGTCCCATGTCGATGACCCAGTCGGAGCAGGCGACGAGGTCGAGGTTGTGCTCGATGATCACGACAGTGTTGCCGGCGTCGCGCAGGCCGGTCAGTGCGGTCGTCAGGACCTCGATGTCGGTGAAGTGCAGGCCTGTCGTGGGCTCATCGAGGATGTAGAGCGTGCGGCCGGTAGCTTTGCGCGCCAGCTCTCGGGCGAGCTTGACCCGCTGGGCCTCGCCGCCCGAGAGGGTCGTGGCGGACTGGCCCAGCTTGATGTACCCGAGCCCGACCCGGAGCAGCGCCGCGAGTCTCTCCCGCACGCGCGGTACGGCCTCGAAGATGTCGTACGCCTGCTCCACGGTCAGCCCCAGCGCGTCGGCGATCGACAAGCCGCGATAGCAAACCTCGAGCGTCTCCCGGTTGTACCGCCGCCCTCCGCAAGCCTCGCAGGTCACGAACACGTCGGGCAGGAAGTGCATCTCCACGCGCAGCACGCCATCGCCCTTGCACGCCTCGCAGCGACCTCCCTTGACGTTGAACGAGAAGCGGCCCGCCTTGTAGCCCCTGGCCCGCGCCTCCGGCAACCCGGAGTACAGCTCGCGCAGCAAGGTGAACACGCCGGTGTACGTCGCCGGGTTGGATCGCGGGCTGCGTCCGATCGGCGCCTGGTCGATCGAGATGACCTTGTCGATGTGCTCGATCCCCTCGATTCGATCGCACACGGCGGCGGGGGAGCTGGTCCGGTACAGGCTAGCGCGGACCGACTGCAGCAGCGTGTCGACGATCAGGGTCGACTTGCCCGATCCGCTGACGCCGGTCACCGAGGTCAGCAGGCCGATGGGGATGTCAACGGTGACGTTGCGGAGATTGTGCGAGCGCGCACCGACGACGCGCAGGCAGGTCTTACCGGCGCGCTTTCGTCGTGCGGGGACGGGGAGCTTGCGTTCGCCCGAGAGCCAGGGGCCGGTGATGGAAGAGGCGGTGGCGATGATGGAGGCCGGCGAGCCCTCGGCGACGATGCGCCCGCCATGGACGCCGGCGCCGGGGCCCATGTCGATGATGTGGTCGGCGGCGAGGATGGTGTCGCGGTCGTGTTCGACGACGATGACGCTGTTGCCGAGCTCGACAAGGTGTCGGAGGGCGGCGAGGAGTCGGGTGTTGTCGCGGGCGTGGAGCCCGACGGAGGGCTCGTCGAGGACGTACAGCACGCCGACGAGGGCAGCACCGATCTGGGTGGCGAGGCGGATGCGCTGGCCTTCGCCGCCGGACAGGGTCTGGGTCGATCGGTCGAGCGTGAGGTAGTCGAGCCCTACTTCGATGAGGAACCCGAGGCGGGCGATGACTGCGCGCACGAGGGGCTCGGCGATCGTGCGTTCGCGCGCGCCGATGGAGGACGAGGATGCGATGACGTTGGCGAGCAGCTCGCGCAGCCGCACCAGCGGGAGTTCTCCGAACTCCGAGATGCTGCGCCCGTCGATGTGGATCGCCAGCGCCTCGGGGCGCAGTCTCCGTCCGCCGCACGCTTCGCACGTCGTGGTCACCGAGAAACGCGACAGCTCGTCGTCGCCGATCCCGCCTTCGTCGACGTCGATCTCGTCGTCGGCTTCGCTCGACGCCTCGTCGGTTCCCTCGAGGCGCGTCTCGAGCCTTGGGATGATTCCGAGGTAGGCGTTCTTCCTGCGGGGCCCGGCCGGCACTCCGAAAAGCACGGCATCGCGGAGCTTGTCGGCCATCCGCTCGAACGGGACATCGGGATTGACGCCAAGCGCGCGGACAGCTCGCGCGAGCTCGGAGGCGAGGGACACCGAGCCGCGGTGTCCCCAGGCGGCGACGGCGCCCTGACGGAGGGTGAGGGACGGGTCGGGGACGACGCGAGCCGGATCGATGCGCGTGCGCGAACCGATGCCACCGCATTGCGGGCAGGCGCCGTGGGGCCCGTTGAACGAGAACATGCGCGGCTCGATCGTCGGCAGAGAGATGCCGCAATCGACGCAGGCGAAGCGCTCGCTGAGCCAGGTGGGCTCCGTGCCGCTGAAGTCGTCGACGAGGAGCCGACCATCGCCGAGCTTGAGCGCGAGCTCAACGGAATCGGTGACGCGGCCCTTGATGCCGTCGCGCAGGACGATCCTGTCGACGACGACGTCGAGGTCGTGGGTCTTGGCGCGATCGATCGACAGCTCGTCGCCGAGCTCGAGGACTTGTCCGTCGACGCGCACGCGGACAAAGCCGTCCCGACGCAACCGCTCGAGCTCCATCTTCAGCTCGCCGCGACGTGCGCGGCAGATGGGGGCGAGGATGGCGATCTTCTCGCCTGCGGGCCAGGCGAGGATCTTGTCGACGATCTGCTGGACGGTCTGGGCCTCGATGCGTTTTCCGCACTGAGGGCAGTGGGGAGTACCGACGCGAGCGAAGAGCAGGCGGAGGTAGTCGGCGATCTCGGTGACGGTGCCGACGGTGGAGCGTGGGCTGCGTGCGAGGGCGCGCTGCTCGATGGCGATGGCGGGGGAGAGGCCGTCGATGGAGTCGACATCTGGCTTTGCGAGCTGCTCGAGGAACTGCCTGGCGTAGGCGGAGAGGGACTCGACGTAGCGACGCTGGCCTTCGGCGTAGATGGTGTCGAAGGCGAGCGAGGACTTGCCGGAGCCGCTGGGGCCGGTGATGACGACGAGTCGGCCGCGCGGGATCTCGCAGCTGACGTTTTGCAGGTTGTGCTGGCGCGCGCCACGTACGGAGAGGTTGCTCATGGATCTCACAACGAGATGCGGGGAGAATGGCGTAGCACAACCTGGGCAGGAGGTTGAGGCAGGGAACGGATGAGGCAGGGGGGAGCGGGGCAGCAGGGAACTTGATCTTGGTGCGGACATCGCGGAAGAGGGGGGCGCGATGATGACGTTCCCCGGCAGGACGATCGGGTGGTTGGCGACGGTGGCGTTGGGATGCTCACCAGTCGGAGGGACGGATGGGCGAGCGGATGGGGAGGGGCCACCAGTGACGATCGCGGCGTCGGCTGCGCCGGTTGTGCTGGAAGCCGGGGTCGGAGTCGCGAAGGGCGAGGTGGACAGCGGGGTGCGGTTGCCAGACGGACTGGTGGCGCGGCCGGAGAGGACGGCGGATCCGGTTCAGGAGGATCCGGAGGCGACGAGGGCATGCCCGGAGGGGATGGTGCTCGTGGCGGGAGAATACTGCCCGTACGTGGGTCACCGTTGTGTGGACTTCATCGACGAGAAGGCGGATCGATGCGCGAAGTACGCGCCGCCGCCGTTGTGCGAGGGGAAGATCGAGAAGCGGCGGTTCTGCATGGACCGGTTCGAGTACCCGAATCTTCCCGGCGTGAAGCCGGCGGTGATGATGAACTGGATCGACGCGATGGGTGCATGCGTGTCGGAGGGCAAGCGTTTGTGTTTGTCGACCGAGTGGACGATGGCGTGCGAGGGGGCGGCGAGGCTGCCGTATCCGTACGGCTACGAGCGGGACAAGAGGGTCTGCAACATGGACCGGCCGCGTCCGTCGCCGGAGCCGGACATGGAGGCGTTTTCGTATGCGCGGAAGGTCGGGCGAGAGGTCGCGCGGCTCGATCTGCGCGTGGAAAGCGGGGTGTTGGAGGGGTGCGTGAGCCCGTTCGGGGTCCACGACATGACGGGGAACGTGGACGAGTGGGTGATCAACGAGCAGCACTTCGACAAGGTGTTGAAGGAAGGGGAGAAGCGGCCGTTCGTGTCGGGGCTGAAGGGCGGGTACTGGGGACCGATCCGGGCGAGGTGCCGCCCGATCACGCCGTCGCACAACGAGTGGTTCCGGTTCTACCAGGTGGGGTTCCGATGCTGCTCGGACGCGCAGGATGCGCCGGATGGAGTGGCGAGCCGCTACATGAAGAAGATGGGAAGATTCCTTCGTCCCCGGGCAAACGTGGTGCGCCCGCAGAACCCCTCTTCCCCTGCACCCTAGCTTGGACTAGGTTTCGCCCCGTGGTTTTAGCCACGCGATTTTCATCGTCCAGCGTCCCTCATCCCAGCGCGCACCCTTGTCGCGGGCGCGTTGCGCGGACGCACCGATCGCGGGCCCATAGCTCAATCGGTCAGAGCCCCCGGCTCATAACCGGGCCGTTCCTGGTTCGAACCCAGGTGGGCCCACACCTGATCCGCACGTCCCCAAGCGACAGGAGTACCCAGTCAACGTGAGTATCCGAGATCACATCGCTTCGTTGGAAGAGCTTTCCGCACTGGATGCGGAGATTCGAAACCTGGACGAGCAGCTCGCTGCAGACCGAGAGGCTCTCGCCGGCACCAAGCAGGAAATAGCGCGTCTCGAGGAGCGCGTGGCTTCCTACAGCGCGAGCATAGCGGACATGGGACGTGCGCGAGGCGAGGCCACGCAAGACGCGCGGCAGCTGTCGACGCAGATCGAGAAGAGCCGCGAGAAGCTGGCCCGTGCGCGCAACGAGCGCGAGCAGAACGCGGCGAGCCGCGAGCAGGAGGAGCTTCGGCGGCTGCACAAGGATCGCGAAGAGGAGATCGGCAAGCTGACCATGCTCGAGGCCCAGGCCCAGAAGAGCAAGGAAGAGGCAGAGGCAGAGCTCGCGCAGAAGCACGAGCAGCTCGCCGCGTTGGAGGAGAGCACGACGGGCAAGCTCGCCGAGGCGGAGCGGGCCCGCGACGAGAAGCTGGTGCTGCGCAAGGACATCGCGGCGAAGCTTCCCAAGAACGTGTTGAGCCGCTACGACACGATCCGTCGCCGCAAGGGTGTGGCCATCGCGGCCACCGAGACGGGCACCTGTCTGGCCTGCCAGATGGCGGTGCCGCCGCAGCTCTTCCAGCGGATCCTGCGAGGCGACGCGATGGAGCTGTGCCCGCACTGCCAGCGGATCCTGTACTACAAGGCGCCGCCGCCGAAGCCGGAGACATGAGCCCCAGCAGGGAACCTTGAAGAGCTGCCCGACTTGCCGACGGTTGTACCCTGACGATGCGGGCTTCTGCCCCATCGACGGGATCGAGCTGAGGTCGGCTTCGCAGGTTCCCATCGGGACCGACGCTTCGGACCCGCGAATCGGCACCGAGCTCGCCGCCCGGTACCAGGTACGCCGCGTGGTTGCCGACGGAGGCATGGGGCGCGTCTACGAGGCGCTCGACACGCGCGAGTCCCGTCGCATCGCCCTCAAAGTGCTTCATGCCGAGGTCGCTCACGATCCGGTCGCCCTCGAGAGGTTCAAGCGCGAGTTCGAAATCTCCAGCCTGCTGCCCCATGAGCACATCGTCGAGGTCTTCGACTTCCAGCGCCTCGACGACGGCAGCTACGTGCTCGTGATGGACTACCTCGAGGGCGAGGAGCTGCGCAGCGTGCTGAAGCGCGAGAAGCTCCTGCGCCCCGAGCGCATCGTGCGCATGCTGTCGCAGCTCGCCATCGGACTCGACGAGGCCCATCGACGTCAGCTCATCCACCGCGACCTGAAGCCGGACAACATCTTCCTGTGCGGAACGCACGAGGGAGACATCGTCAAGCTGCTCGACTTCGGTTCGGTGAAGGACAAGTCCGCGGGCGCCAAGAAGCTCACGGTCATGGGCACGACCATCGGGTCGCCGTTCTACATGTCGCCGGAGCAGGCGCAGGGGCTCGACACCCTCGACGCGCGCGCGGACGTCTGGGCGCTGGCGGCCATCACGTACGAAGCGCTGACCGGCGAGGTCCCGTTCCGCGGGACGAATGGTCCAAGCATCCTGCTGGCGATCCTCACGCAGGAGCCGGTGCCCGCCTCGACGCGCCCTCCGAAGATCCCTGGGGCCGCCGCCATTCCGCCGACCGTCGATGCCGTGCTGGAGGAAGCGTTCACCAAGAACCCGGCGATCCGGATCGGATCCGTGGGGGCGTTGGCGGACCGCATCGGGCAGGCGTTCGGGCTGAAGGGCGATCATCTGGAGTGGGCACGAGCCCCGGTGCACACCCTTGCCGAGCGCATCGCCGAGGCGGCTCCCTCGCTCATGGCCAGCGCCGCGCCGCGACCCGAGCCTCTCGTCGAGAAGGATCCCTTCGCCGCACCGTCGTCCCCCGCGGCTCCTCGTCCAAGCCTGGACCGTGTCTCCCTCGCCGGAGTCCCCAAGGGTCCGCCCGTCGGGCTGTTCATCGGCCTGGGTGTCGCCGCCCTGCTCGTGATCGGCATCGTGCTCTGGCTCGTCCTGCGCTGAGCCGGGGAGGACTTCCCGGACGGCGAGTTGGCGTTAGGATGACGCCATGAAGCCCCGCATCTCCCTCCAGGACCAGCAAGGCAACCTGCGTTCGCTCGAGCAGCTCGAAGGCTCGTTCGTCGTGGCGTACTTCTATCCCAAGGACTTCACTTCCGGCTGCACGCGCGAGGCGTGCGACTTCCGCGACGCTGAGGAGGAGCTCGCGTCGCTCGGCGCCAAGGTGGTGGGAATCAGTCGTGACACGAACCAATCCCACGCGAAGTTCGACGAGAAGCACGGGCTGGGGTTCACGCTGCTCAGCGATCCGGACAACGCCACGGCGAAAGCCTGGGGGGCCTGGGGCGAGAAGAACATGTACGGCAAGAAGGTCGAGGGGGTGAAGCGATCGACCTTCCTCATCGGGCCCGAAGGAGAAGTGCTCCGCGAGTGGCTGAACGTGAAGGTCGATGGGCACGCGGCAGCCGTTGTCGCAGCACTTCGCGAAATCAGATCCGGCGTCGTCTCCCCTGCCGCGAACAAGCCCGCAGCGAAGAAGCCCGCAGCGAAGAAGCCCGCAGCGAAGAAGCCCGCAG
>CAYMUE010000012.1:10733-68014 GCA_964393505.1 uncultured Polyangiaceae bacterium | reverse complement strand
GTTTCAACCGGCGGCGATGTCGACCGCGCCATCCCCAACGCGTGGTCCCCCACGCGTGGCCCCCCACGCATCGTGACCCACGCGCGGCAATCCACGCATCGTGGCCCCCGTGCCGTCAGCCCGGTCGAAGACCGGGCAGCGATGACAGCCCTCGCCGCACATCGATCGAATTCTGGGCCAGACCGGCATCCGGAATTCGGAAGCCACCGGCAATGAGGGCGACAACGGTCTTTCCTGTGCGGGGCGGCTGGACGATGCAGGCGAAGGACGGCCGGCGAGTCTCCCCCGCAGGGCGTGTCGCGACGTCGACCAGGTACTCCGCCGCACTGCGAAACACGGGCAACTGGTCCCGGCGCAACACGCTGTCGGCACCGGTGCCGGCTCCGGTTCCGAGGAGGTCGTCAAGACGCTGAGCCGCCCGGAGCAACCGGTCGCTCACGGGCAATCGGGGATCGTCCACAGGGCGTGCGTCCATCGTGAGGGTTCTACCTCGGCGATTGCGCGCCGGCCACGTTTGGGACGATTCCCGCCGCAGCGGTCGGTTCTGGCGCCGGTCTCGAGTCACGGCCTTCCCGGCCCGCGCACGGCAACCGTCCAACGGAACGCGCTCGGGCTGCTGGACTCCGATGTGGCTCCCGAAGGAATCGGCTTGCGCCGCTGCCCGTGTTCCCGCCAGGCCGGCCCAGGTCGCGAATACCTGGGAATGCGGCCCCCCCTCCCGCTCCCGCACGTATCGTCAGAAGTAGTACCAGATGCTCTCGTAGTCCTCGGGATTCTCTCCCGCCTCGGCCAGGCGAGTCAGATACTCGTAGATGGGCACGTCGGAGCCGACATACGGGGCCCTCTTCAGCACACGCTTCTCCCAAGGGTGGAACTCGTAGACGCGCGATCCGTCGGGCAGGAGGGAAACCAGATCGCGATGTTGAATCGCTCGCAGGTGATTCTTGCCCAGCCCTGGCACGTTGTAGACCGCCTCGTCCGTGCGACGCAGTCCGGGCAGCAGACGCGATTCCTCCTTCTGCTCCTGGAGCATTCGCGCCAGGGGCACGCGATACGGACGGGTCTCCTCCTTGCCCTTGGGGGCGAACGTGTAGTATGGATCCACGCCGCAGCGCTTCAGGAGCATGCGCAGGCTTGCCGCTTCGAAGCGTCGGGAGACGAAGAACGTGTACACGAGCTGGTTGTAGACCGCGATGCCGTGACGACGCAGCCGGTCGACTGCCGCGACGAGCTCCGGAGTCACCTCGTAGGGGTGTTCGACGTGCGTGATCACGCAGAGCTCGCGGCGCCCCGGCTTGCGCAGCGCCCCAAGCTTCTCGGCCAGTCGCTCCGTGATGCGCATCGGCACGGTCACCGGCGTGCGGGTGCCGATACGAATCAGGTCCACGCTCTCGATGCGGGCGAGGCGAGCCAGCAGGTGTTCGAGGCGCGTATCGCTCATCGTGAGCGGGTCACCGCCGGTGACGAGCACCTCGCGAATCGCCGGGTGTTGCTCGATCCACGCGCAGGCCGCCTCCACCTTCTCTGCGGAGGCGAGAGCGCCGGGGCTCATCGCTTCGTCGATCTCCCAGTTCCGTTGGCAATACACGCAGATCTGCGGACACGTGTTGTACGGCTTCAGAATCGCGATCGCCGGGTAGCGCCGAGTCACCAGATCGATCGGGGAAGTGTCGTGTTCGAGCATGAAGTCGAAGGACTGCCCGCGCTCGCCATGGTGGGCTGCCATCTCCCGAACGTACGTGTCCGGAGGGAGCACCTGCGCCCGCACGGCCCGGTCCCGTCCGGCTTCCGGATCCTCATCCATCAGCGACAGGTAGTAGGGTGTGACGCCGAAGGGCAACCGCGCCTCCACCGCGCTCCGCACGCTGGCAAGAGTGCGTGCATCGAGCGTCACCAGCTTCTCGAGAACGTCCGGAGTCTTGATGATGTGACGTACCTGCCAATGCCAGTCGGTCCAGTCGGTCGCTTCCGCCCCGAAGTGCTTCAGGATGCGGTCGCGGCGGGCTCGCCGACGCTCCCGTGCTTCGTCGCCCAAACCGTCGGGATATGTGCTCATCCGGGCCTCGGCGCGACTCCACATCCTGTCGAGCGCGCGCGAGCGCTGCAAGGCTGCCTCGCGCCCCTTGAGGCGCTCGTCGAAGTCGACGTCGGCCGGGGTCGTGTTGCGGGCCCTCCCGGCAACCCCTTCGGCGAGGTGGATGACCTCCGCGTAGAATCCGGGGCCCAGATCCGGTCGAGGCCGATCGTGCGCGATGTCCCACAGGGCTGCCATGACACTGAAGCCGCTTCGCCTGTCCGAGCTCTTCCGCAGGATTGAGCGCCAGGCGCGGGCGCAGTCCCGCACCACGACCTGGTCTTCGTGCCCCAGCGTGCTGCCCTCCAACGAGGAGTCGAACTGGTACTTCGACACGCGCCGGAAGATGGCTGCACGGGCCGACCGGACATCGGGGCATTGCCTGATCAGTTCGGTGAGCTCGAAAGCCCTGCGAAGGAACTCGTCGCGGGTGAAGCTCGCCGGGCCGTGCCAACGTGTCATTCTCGATCCTTTCGCTCCTCTCGCTCAATTGGTGCGCGCCTGCAGCATACACCAGTCCCCCCACTCGCGCTCGCTCCGTGCTCCCGTCGCTCGGTTCCCAGCTTTCCTGATCGAGCGGCTCGGACAGGCTCCCCCCTTGAAAGCGTTGCCCCCTGGCGCGCACGAAACGTAGCGGACGCAATCGTGCCCGCGTGGCGCATGGGCAAGCGCCCCGTCCGTCCGAACGTCCTCGAATTGCCTGGGGAAGATCCCCCGTTCCTCGCCGTAGCAGACCTGTGGCAAGAGGGACCTCATGAAATACGTCAACACGTTTACTGGCGCTCTGATCACCATCCTCTCCACCGCGTGCCTCGTTGTGGCCTGCGGTTCGGACTCCGACTCTCCCGGAACCGCGGGCTCCGCTGGCGCCGCGGGCTCTGCCGGCGGCTGGAGCGGCTCCGCAGGCGCCGCCGGCAACCTCCCCGACGGCGGCTCGAGCACCTGGAATCCCACGCTCCCCGCCTTCACCCCGCCGGAAAAGGACGTCATCATCGGTCAGGTCGTCTCCAAGGCGGGCAAGCCCGTCGAGGGCGTCACGGTCAGCATCCCGGGCGGAAAGACCGCTACCACGAACTACGACGGCATGTACTTCATCGCCGATGTCGCAGCGTCTGAACGGATCGTCGTGACCTTCGCCCATCCAGGGTTCGTCACCACTACCCGCAGTGCGACCATGTTCGACGACGGCCGCGTGATGGCCAATGCGGTGCTGCTCGCGCGCGGAGGATCGGTCGCGCTCGATTCCGGCGCGGCGACCTTCGGACACGGACGCGTGCAGTTCGCCTCTGGCGCCGTCGTCGATGACAAGGGCAACCCCGCCTCGAGCGTGCGCGTGCAGATGACCCCCTATGACATCAGGGGAAACGGCGTGCGCAGCGCCCCCGGCGACTTCAGCGCTACCAATGCCTCAAACCAGACCGTGCTGCTCGAGACCTTCGGCATGGCCGACTTCAAGCTGACCGACGCCGACGGCAACCCGCTCAAGATCAAGGACGGCGAGAAGGCCACGATCGAGATGCTCCTGCCCGAGGACACCAAGTTGGTCGAGGGCGACACCGTCCCGGCCTGGCACTTCGACGAGCAGACCGGTCGTTGGATCGAGCAGGGGAGCGGGACTGTCGCGAAGTACTCACAGGATCCCGCCCGTCTCGCCTGGGTCGCCGACGTGCCTCACTTCTCCTCGTGGAACTGCGACAAGGAGATGGAGACGACCTGCGTGGCGGGGGTGGTCAAGAGGTGCGATGGGACTCCGGCTTCCGGCGCAGACCTGATGGGCCAGGGAATCGACTACGACGGCGCCTCGAGCGCGTATGGCGACGCCCAGGGCTCCTTCTGTCTCAACGTCCGCAAGAACTCCCAGGTCCGTCTGTATGCAGCTGCTGACTACGGCGGAAATCGGCTGGTCGGCTACACCGACGTGACCACTCCGGACACGGTCTCCTCGTGCCCTGCAGGACCATGCGTGCAGGCGGACATCACGCTTCCCTGCACGCCCGCGGAGTCGACGCTCGACTGCGATGACACCTACTTCGCCGGGTGCAAGTCGTGCGTCGCGGGACGCGTCGTCGACAAGAATGGCACGCCCGTGAAAGCCATCGTGAAGGTGGGCACGGGGCTGACCTCCTTCTCGGTGATCACCGACGCTAACGGCTCGTACTGCGCGCCGGCAGGTCTCGACTCCATGACCACGATCAGCGCCACCGGCCCCGGCAACACGACCGGGCAGGTGACCTTCTCCGCGACCAAGGCGGGTGCGTGCCCGTCGTGCGACCAGGCCTCGGATCTCGTGCTCGACGTCTCCAGCTCTTCTACTGAGGAATACGACTTCTCGGAGTGTCCCGCGGTCCTGGGCGGCGTCACCATCGAGTCCCTGGTCATCGACGGTGCGAGCCCGTCTTTTGCCACGCTCGACAAGGCCTGGATCTCGATCGCGCCTACGCAGCAGACCAACGATCAGGGGCAGCCCGTGTGGGCGATGTACCTGCACCTCGTGAGCGCGGAGAGCAAGAACATCAGCGGACAGCCGATGATCGGCGTGTCGCTGCACCTGGACACTCCCCCCGCGGGGCCTGCGGTGTACGACGTTGAAGAGCAGGACGAAGGGGTCGTGTTCCGGGCCGACGCGTATTCCACGGCTGGAGGCGTGATCGGTCTCGGCACCACGACCTACGGCCTCGGTGATTCCGGCAGCTCGACGTTGGGCAAGGGGACGGTCAAGTTCGATCAGGGCTTCGGCAAGACGGGTGACTCGATCACCGGGCGTTTCGATCTGGAGCTGGGACCGGAGTGCGCGCCGAAGTCCTCCAGGGTCATCCTGCACGGCACTTTCAATACCAAGGCTGGCGAGCAACTCGCGCTGTTCCCCAGCGGCGTGACCGACCCGAGCTCGCCCGAGTTCAAGGCCTGGTATTGCTCGCTCTACGATCTGGCCGCGATGGCACCGCTGATGACTACGCCGAAGGGTGCGGTGCAGGCGAGTGTCGACGGAACGCCCGTCATGGTCGACTCCGACGCGGCGTTCATGAACACGGCGTCGTACTCGTGGGAGAACGACCGGCTCTCGATGGCGCTCTATGGTCAGACGCAGACGCTGAACTTCACGGTCGAGACGCCGAAGGTGGGAGCCAATCCGATCACGTATGCGACCTTCATGGAGGAGGGCTCGGACTGCCTGTACGAGGTGAGCCAGGGCACGCTGACACTCGATCCGTTCACTGCGCCCGATGCAGTGGAGTGGCTCACGGGCGCCTTCAGCTTCACGGTGACGAAGTCGCAGTGGTCCTCGGAAACGAACTGCCCCGACCACGCGATCACGGGCCAACTCGGCGCTGCTGTCTGCCGCTGACTTCCCGCCTGCCTGTCCCGCCTGCGTTTCCCACGGTCACCGTCACCGCGACGGTGACAACTCCCGGCCGACGGCTCACGTCGTCGGTCGTCCTCGACCGCGCCATCCGGTAGGCCGCAGACAATCTGGCATCGACTCGCGGCACGGGCAAGGGACCGTTCCTCACACCGCGGAACGCCAGATTGCTCGCTCGATGGCTCGGCAACGCCTGTGCGTCTCCGAAGTCGGCGAAGACGCGTCATGCGTTCTGGGCTACGCTGGCGCCATGGTCACGTTCGTCCGGATCCCTTCCTGGTGGAATCGTCGTTCCGCCCATCCGGAGAACGTCATGAGCCCGCTCGACATCGGCTACGCGATCTCGCTTCTCGAGCGCCGCGGTGTCGAGGCCCACCTCATCGACATTGAGGCGACGAACGCGTCTCCCGACACCGTGCACCGGACACTGCTCGGTCAGTTGCCAGAGACCGTCGTGCTGCACGCGATCACCCCCGCCATTCCCGACGCCCTTTCTCTGGCGCGCTTCGTCAAGGACCGTATTCCTTCGACCCGCAAGGTCGTTCTCGTGGGCCAGCACGCCTCCGTGCTCCCCGCGTCGGTCCTCGGGCCCGCGTCCCCCATCGACCTGTGCATTCGGGGCGAGTTCGAGAAGAAGGTCGTCGAGGTCGCCACCGGGCCCACCTTCGACGCGACCGGCACGGCCACGGCGCAGCAGGTCAGCGAGACCGTGTTGGAACTCGACGATCTCGACGAGCTACCCTTCCCTTCGCACGAGCTCTTTCGCAGTCCTCGATACCGAGTCTTCCATCCGACGGGGGTTCGTCGCCGCTGGCGGTGGGGATTTCTCCTCTCGAGTCGGGGGTGTCCACACGCGTGCGTGTACTGCTCGCCGACCCTGCGCAACTC
Source organism: uncultured Polyangiaceae bacterium (assembly GCA_964393505.1). Classification (GTDB taxonomy): domain Bacteria; phylum Myxococcota_A; class Polyangia; order Polyangiales; family Polyangiaceae; genus JACRCQ01. The sequence continues at coordinate 61,691 of CAYMUE010000012.1, read as the reverse complement.
CTTCGGCTGTCGCTATCGCACGCGCTCCTGCGGGAATGTCGTCACCGAGCTGCGATATCTGCAGGACCTCGGATTCACGCTCGCGCACTTCAAGGACGACCTGTTCACCCTGCACAAGGAGCGGATTCACGAGCTCTGCGACGCGATCCTCTCCGCGGGCCTGCGGCTCCCGTGGACGGCGCAGACCCGTCCGGATGCGGTGGACGAGCCGCTTCTCCGGGCGATGAAGCGCGCGGGATGCCGCACGCTCGGCATGGGGGTCGAGACGGGCAGCGCGCGCATGGTCCAACAACTGCGCAAGGGCAACCGGATCGACGACGTGCGCAATGCCTTCCGTTGGGCGAGGGCGGCCGGCCTGCGCACCGTGGCGTTCTTCATCCTTGGCAGCCCGGGAGAGACGGAGGCCGATGTCTGCGAGACGTGGCAGCTCATGCGGGAGATCGAGCCCAGCATGATCCAGGTGGCGTTCTTCACGCCCTACCCGGGCTCCGCCGCGTGGGACGCGACCCTGTCCGCTTCCCACGATCCGACCTCCTTCTCGCACTACAACGCAGTCGTCAACCTCTCTGCGATTCCCACCGCTCGGTTGCAGCGGCTGCAGCGCAGATTCTACCTCGACTTCCTGGCGAGGACCGGCTTCGTGCGGGAGTACGCGCGCTCCGAGTGGCTACCCGCGCTGGTCAACGTTGACAAGTTCCTTCCGTTCCTCAAGCTGAGCGCATCGTTCCTGATGCGCCAGTGACCCGTCACCAACGCAGCCATCGCGCCGCTCGACGGGCGATGGTGGTCACTCCCGACAGGCCGCCTCCGGCTCGGTCCACCACCGCTCCGAGGCGCGCGGGCTCTCCGTAGTACTGGAGATAGAATCCTGCGCGGACCGCCCGGAGTGCGGTCCACGCCATGGGCCGATGCGCCTGCTGGAGGGGCTGTCCGGGCAATCGGCGGTAGACGGAGACATGGGCCAGGTCGAGGGGCAGACGTCGAATTGCCGCGGCCTGGGACAGCAGGCCAAGAGGCGTGTCGTGGGGGAGACCTATCAGGAAGTAGCCGGTGGTGGAGATTCCTCGCCGTCGAGCGTGCCGCGCCACCCGCTCGAGGTGGCCGACGTCGAAGGTTCTGTCGATGGAACGCTGGTTGTCCCCGCAGAGGCTCTCGAGACCGAAGGCGATGGACCGCACGCCGGCGCCGGCCATCGCATTCAGCAGGTCTTCGTCCAGCAGATCGGGATTTGCCCCGTTGGGTAGGTCGATCGTGGTGCCCGGCGCCCGCACCGCGATTCTCTCGAACAGCTCCTTTGCCCAGCCCGGATCGATCACCAGGGCGTCGTCCTCGAAGACGACCCCTCGCATGCCGTGCTCTGCGCGGAGCCGCCGGATCTCCTCGACTACGGCGTCGGGCTCACGCTTGCGGAAACTCCCGCGGCACAGTGCATGGGCCGAGCAGTAGCTGCACCGCTTCACGCACCCGCGGGTGGCGATCATCGCCGTCCTGGCGATTCCGCCGAAACTCCCCTGCCGGTAATACCGATGCATCGGAAACGTCGTCCGATCCGGGAAGTCGAGCGCACCCAGTTCGTCGTGCACATACACTTCTGCGCTCCCGCCGTCTCCTCGCACCACCCCGGGTGGAGTCGGCTCGCCGCTCCATAGCTTCGCGAGCGGCAGCTCGCCGTCCCCGCGTACCGCCGCATCGACGCCGACACGCGCCAGCACGTCGTTGGGTGCGAGGGTGGCGTGCGGGCCTCCAGCCACGATCAGCGCACGCGGTTGCAGGCGCCGCACCAGCGCCGCAATCGACGCCGCACGCCGGACCTCGGTCGACATGACTCGAATGCCCGCGATCGCGAAGGGCTGCGTCTTCAGGAGTCGGTTCAGGGCCGCATCGGACTCGATTCGCAGATCGATGCCGTGCACCGTCGCGCCAGCTCGTCGCAGGTTCCCAGCGAGATACGCGAGCCCTAGCGGATAGGTTAGCTCGCGGCTCCTGCTGGGCTCGATGAGCAGCACCCCTGGATTGTCTCTCGTTGAATCCATGGCCGGGCTCAATCGAAGTAGAGCGACTTGAGCAGCATCCGGGCAGCTGTCCGCGCGGACCGCGTGAGCTCGTCGCCGCTGCGCACGCGGCCGATCCCTCGCGCGAGGTAGCCGGGTCGGTAGTAGAACATGAAGTACGCCAGCTTGGTCAGCAGCTCGATCTGCGCTTCGGACAGCTCGGTCCAGGGACTCGGCATCCGTCGTTCGGGCGCCGCTCCGCTCACCCAATCCCGCCAGTAGTCCTCACCGGACACCGCCACGATCCGGTCGTGGAGCGGTGTGTTCGGCTTGGCGATCGTGCGCGAGAACTGGGCATAGTCGAGCCCCAGGCTCATCGCGAACAGGACGGTGCGCAGGGCCGTCATGAGCGTCTCGCCCGGACTCCCGATCATGAAGAAACCGAGCGCACGTATTCCTTCTCGTCGGAGCAGATCGACCGCAGTCCGGGCGCTGGAGGGTTTCACCCTCTTGCGCAGCAGCTCGAGGATCGCGGGGTCCGACGATTCGATGCCGAGGTAGACCTGGCGCACGCGGGCGCGGCGCAGGGCGGAGGCGACGTGTGCGTCGATGTTGTCGACGCGAGCACGGCAGGAGAACTCCATGTCGGCGGGAGCGGCAGCCAGACCCTCGAGGAGCTTCCCGGTCCTGGCGCCGGGAGTCAGGAAGTTGGCGTCGAAGAAGTCGACCTCCCTGATCTGGAATCGCTCGCGCGCTTCACGCACCTCGGCGATCACGTTGTCGGGCGATCGTGCGCCTCGCGGGAGCGGGGCGATCGCGCAGAAGTTGCAGTCGTACGAGCAGCCCAGGGTGGTGAGCGCGATGGTGAAGTTTCTTCGTTGCGAGATGAAAGAGTAATAGAGGTCGTTCTGCAGCAGGTGACGGGCCGGCCAGGGGAACGCATCGAAGTCCACGCGCGACTCGGGGGCTGGCGGATTCACCACGAGCTCGCCGCCGACCTTGCTCCCCACTCCGGGGATCTTCTCGATCGGGCCGCCGCCGTCGAGGGCGGCGAGCAGACGCGGGAGGGACTCGGTGGCGTGACCCGCGACGATGTAGTCGATCTCCGGGTGCGCGAGGGTCTCGCGCGGATACAGGGCGCAGTTGATCCCGCCCGCGATCACCGGACAGCCGAGGAGCACCTTGAGCGACCGCGCCCACCTCAGCGTGTCGCGAAACATGTACGTCGAGAAGTACAGCCCGACAGCGTCGGGCGCGAACTCTCCTATCTCGCGCAGGATCGCGGCTTCGCTCGCCCGCCCGAGACGCGTCAGGGCGTTGGCGTCGAATACCCGCACCGTGTGCCCCGCGCGCTCCGCAATCGCCGCCGCGTACGCCACGTTGATCGGCGGGAAGACACCGAAGTCCTCGTCGACCACGAAGATGTTCTCCTCGAACCTCTTGTGGCTGTAGGGGGCGAATACGAGGGCGAGCTTCATCTGCGCAACGAGAGCTCGGGAAAGGCGCTTCGGGACATCCGGGTCCCCGGAGTATAGGAGCACCCCGCGCGCCGGCGCAATCGCGGTGGAGCGTTGCCCGTGTCGCCCGCTCACGCGAGGAGCTGATCGATCCACGCGCGGGGATCGAGCTGGAATACTTGGGAGATCCTCAGCTTCCCCGCACAGGTGCACCCTTCGCACTCCGGGAGCGTCAGCCGTGAAAACGCCTTCGCGAACCCCAGCGATCGCGCGTCCTCGACCGCGCCGCCACGACCGCTTCCGCAAAAGATCAGCCCACCGTCGGGCAGCATCGTCGCGGTCACCAACGCGCAGTGGCACCCGCGAAGCTCGCCCCGGCTGACCTGCAGATAGTAGAGCAGCTCGGCTCGCGACGTCCCCAGCCAGCGCGCCATCGGACTGCGGGATCGCCTCAACGCCAACAGCCGCTGCAGCGCTGCGGAGAGCTCGATGGGATCGGGCGCCGACGGCTCGTCGCCCGCGGGCCGCGGATCGGCGGCGAGCGGTTGAACGTGGATGCGCACGCCGAGGCTCGCGGCGTGCTCGAGGACCTCGTCGAGCCCTCGCACGTTGTCGCGCGTGATGCAGGTGATCAGCTTCACCGCAATCCCCGCTTCGCGTGCCGCCCGCACGGCCCGCGCGGCCCGCTCCGCGCTGCCGGCGCCGCGGAGACGATCCTGCAGCGCCGGGGGACCGTCGAGGCTGATTTGCAGCAGGTCGAGCTGTCGCAGCGCATCGATGCGCGCAGGCACCAGGACGCCGTTGCTGTTGAGCTTGCAAGCCATTCCGCCGCGCTTCACCGCCTCGATGAGACGACCGATATCCTCGCGCAGCAGCGGCTCTCCCCCGGTGAACGACACCAGGCGCACGCGCGCTTCGCGCATCTGCGCGATCATGTCGAGAGCCGCTTCGGTGTCGAGCTCCGAGCAGCTGCGCAGCTCCCTCCAACGGCAATAGGCGCAGTCGGAGGTGCACCGCCCGGTCACGAGCCAGGCGACGGCGACCGGGACCGGCTCGTGGTCGAGCTGATAGCGCATCACGCTGCGCGCCACGGCCAGCTTGCTCCGCAGCTTCATGGCGCCTCCCGCGTCGCGTCGCCGGCGGCACGCGGCCGTCCGCGGCCGATCATCCGAAGCGACCAGGGGACTCCGACGATCGCGGGCACGACGTGGATCGACAGCGTCATGAGGGCGCCGACGAAGAACCCTGCCTCCGGCGACACGCCTGCGGGGCGCAACAGCTCGAGGAGAACGGCCTCGCGAGGGCCGGAGCCGGCCACGAATCCGGGGGCGTAGCCGGCGCACACCGCAGCCGCGCTCGCAGCCATCACGGCCCGGAAGCCGGGATACACGTTCAAGGCGGCCAGCAGCGCGTAGCAGACCACCAGCGGCCGCGCCTGGAAGACCACGCCATAACCGAGCAGAGTCAGCTTCCCCCGCGCCTCGATCCGTCGATAGGGCTCCAAGAGGCTCGCGATCCAGCCGCCGAGCTTCGGGTGGAGTCCCGTGCCCCATCGCACCGCAAGCCCGTGGGCCGGTGTCGCGAAGACCGCGCCGATCCCCACCAGCAGCGCAATCACCAACACTCCGGTGAGCGGTGGGATCGCCCGGGACATCGCCTCCGGAGCAGCGTCGCCGCGCAGACCGAGTCCCGCACCGATGACGAGCCAGCACAACGCTCCCAGGAAGTTGATGCCCTTGTCGAACACAACGGCGCCCGAAGCCCGGACCAGGGGCAATCCTGCAACGGTCCGGAAGCAGAGCACCTGCATCAACTCGCCCGAAGCGAACGGCAGCAGGAGCCGCGCGGGTGCGGAGGCGAGGCGTACCTGCAGAGTCTCGCGGTAGCGAATCGGCACGCCCATGGCACGAAGCACGAGGTGGAGCTTGTGGGCTCCGACGATCAACCCGAAGGCCGCGGACAGCACGAACACCAGCGCAACGGATGCGACGTCGGCCTCACGGGCACCGTGTCGAAGGGCCGTGAGACCGATACCGTGCCTGTGCCACACCCAGGCGATGATCGCGCCGGTCAGCGCGACACCGGCCACGACGCCCAGACCGTTGCGCGCGACGGGCTTTCCTTCCGCGCTGCTCCCTGCGCCCGGATCGGGTGCGTCTGTCTCGTGGGGCGAGTCCGCGCTCATGGTCCCGCGGCGCGCGAGCGCGAAGCGGCTCGCGTGAAGGCGGCGGTGGGGAGCGGGGTTCTCGACATCCCCTCCTGAATACCACCGCCGCAGGGCGCCACTCAATGCGCGATCGGGTGCCGCTCACGCGGTGGCGCCCGTTGCGCGGACGCAGGTGCCGTGTTACGCGGATCGGCGTGGATGGGCAGTGCGCGAGGCAGCAGCGAGCGAAGACCTCCTCGGTGTCCGTGCACGATTGCTCGTCGTACGAAGCGTGCGAGGAGCCCCTCGCGTTGGCCCTGCGCACCAGCGGGCTGCTCGATCATCTCGCGCGCAAGAGGGTGCTGCTCAAGCCCAACCTGATGAAGGCCGCGCCGACGGAGCGGGCCGAGTCCACCCACCCCCGCTTCGTTGCCGCACTCACCGCCCTGCTGGTGAACCTCGGCTGTGAGGTCCTCGTCGGCGACTCGTCGGGACTGCTCGGCTTCACCCAGGAGGTGCTCGACTCCACCGGCATGACCGATGCCGTGCGCCGCGCCGGCGGCAAGATCGTCAACCTCGATGCCGGCCCGTTCGTGCAGCTCCCCGTGGGAGGCAGCGTCCGACGCACGCTCTGGGTGCCCAGGCTGCTGTTCGAAGTCGATCGCGTGGTGCAGGTCCCCAAGCTCAAGACGCATTCGCTCACGGGGATGTCGGCTGCGGTCAAGAACCTGATGGGGCTGCTGCCCGGCGCTACCAAGTGCGAGCTTCACGTGCGTCTGCCCGGACCCGCACCGCTCTGTGGGGGGATCCTCGACTTCTGCTGCGCACTCGACGACGCCGGGGTGGACCTCGGAGCGGTGGTGGTCGACGGGCTCTGGGGACTCGCGCGCAAGGGTTCTCCGCGTGGGGAGTTGCTGCGGAAGCCCCAAGTGGTGATCGCATCGCGAAGCCTGTTGGCCGCAGATGTCGTGTGCGCGGAGGTCATGGGCCTGCGACCTGCAGAGGTGCCGACGATCCGGATTGCGGCGCAGCGCGGCATTGGACCAGGGAGCCTCGGCGAGGTGGAGGTGGTGGGCAATCGCTGCGCCCTTGGCAGGATCCGATTCGAGCCGGCCTGGCGCGGCCTCAAGGACCGCGTCGAGACCGCCCACCGATTGCACTACTGGGTCCGCAGCAGAACCGTGGAGGTCGTCCACGACGCTTCGCGCTGTCGCTCCGATCACGCGTGCATCGAGATCTGCCCGGTGCGCTGCATCGACCTTCGCGACGGTCGCGTCCGCATCGGCCCTTCGTGCATCCGGTGCTTCGCGTGTCACGCGGCCTGCCCTCATGGCGCCATCCGCCTGCGGGTTCCGCGGCCGCTGCGTGGGACTTTCGAGCGGCGCGCCGCGGGCGTTCCGACGGATAAGCTCGCATGACGCGCGATCTCGGAGCATCGTTGGAGGGTGGGTCTTCGCGCGCAGCGGCGCGAGCGGTCTTGATTAACCCCAAGGCGACGTACGCAGACGAGATCGCCCAGAAGTGCTTTCCGCCGCTCGGCCTGCTGTATCTCGCCGCGGCGTTGGATGCTTCCGGAGTTCGGGCGCAGGTCATCGATGCGAACGCGCTTCGTCTCGACGTGGCGGCGACGGTCGAGCGTGTGCGCCGGGCGTGCCCTGACTTGGTGGGTATGCCGATTCACGCCGAGACGCTGCGTGGGTGTGCGGTCCTGTTCCGCGCGCTCCGCGCGGCTCTTCCGAACGTCGCTCTCGTCGCAGGAGGTCCCCAGGTCTCGGCTGTCCCGAAGTGGGTGCTCCAACAGATTCCCGAGCTCGACTACGTGATCGCGGGGGAAGGGGAGACCAGCCTCGTGCGGCTCGTCGGGTGCGTGAAGTCCGGCGCACCCTTGATGGGCATCGACGGGCTGGCCACGCGCGCAGCCCCTGTGCCTTCGGGAGGCCTTGCGCGGGTCCCCGACCTTGACATGTTTCCCTATCCCGCGCGCTGGGCGGTTCGTGAAGCCTACGATCGGCAACGCTACTACGCGCTCATGGTGCCACACCGTCGTGTCGACTGCATCGTGACCAGCCGTGGATGCCCCTTTCGATGTGGCTTCTGCTCCAATGCCGCGCGCAAGGTCCGATTCCGATCCATCGACCGCTGCTTCGACGAGCTCGATCGGCTCCGGAGCGATGGAACGCGCAGCGCGGAGGTGCTCGACGACAACTTCACCGCGAACACGGATCGGGCGATGGAGTTCTTCGAGCGTCTCGCACGGGAGCGGTGGGGGCTGGCGTTGCGAATCAAGGCGCGCGCGGACTCGATCACGCCGAAGCTGGCGGACGCGGCGCGGCGCGCGGGAGTCTACCAGGTGAGCCTCGGGGCGGAGTCGGGCGCACCCGAGCTGCTTGCGGCGATGGACAAGCGCATCACGGTGTCGCAGCTCCGTGACGCTGCGCGCCTGGTAATGGATCGCGGCATCGACTGCCACACGAGCTGGATCATCGGCTATCCGGGAGAGACGCCCGACACGCTCCACAAGACGCTGGCGCTGGTGCGGGAGATGCGTCCCACGACCGCGGGTTTCTCGATCCTGGCCCCCTATCCGGGCACGCCGGTGTACGAGGCCGCATGGCGCGACGGGACCTTGATGGGTGAGTGGTCCGCGGGCACGGGCGCAGTCCCGTGGATTCGGTTGAGCTGGACGCGCTCGTACGAGGACCTAGTGGCCGCGCGACGCGCGATGATGCGCAAGGTGTATCTGCGGCCTCACTATGCGCTCGAGTTCTCCCGACGAATCGTGGGCAGCGCGAACCTCCTGCTCGCCCGGTATGCCGCGCAGGAGCTGCGTCGCACGCTCACGCCGCGCAGGCGCGGTCGTGATGCGGACGGCGACCGCACGCCTTGACAGCTTCCGCGCCCCGCGAGACAGGAAGGGTCGATGCGCCACGAATCCGCCCCGGCCAGTCGCTCGCCAGGCCCTGGCGAAAGCCTGCGGGGGCGGACCCTCACCTGCGGACCCGCCACGCATCGACGCCTCGCGCGCCTGTTCGGCTTGGATCGCGGCCCGGAGTCCTACGAGATCTCCTCCGCGCTCTGGGTCTCCGACCACGTCGAGATCGAGCTCGTCGCGATCACCGATCGAAGCCGGATTTCCCTGGTTCTCGAGGAGACCCGGCCAGAACGCGCGTTCGTGGCGGGGCCCCGGGTGTGCCTCTGGGTTCGTGACTCGAGCGTTCCCCCGCAGCTCGCTCGCAGGCTGCAAGCCGTGACCCGCCCCTTGCTCGTGCGCCTCGCGCTGTCGGACCTCGAGCGCATGGTGGTCTTGGATCCCGATGCCGCGCCGGCGGTTCCAACGCGACCCGGGCGCGACAACCCGTCCCCGCAGCCTCCGCTCGAAGGGATATCGCTCCCCACGACCGCCGTTCGGGCGCACACCGCGCCGGAGCTGTACGCCGATTTCTTCGCCGCCTCGGAGATACGTCGCGCCGGCTGCGATCTCATCGACGTGCACAGCGCGCACACGCTCGTGACCCACGGCGACGTCGAGTGCTCCTACTGCGCGGTCTGCGTCCCGAGCCCCCGCGTCGGCCTCGTGCGTCTGCCCGTCTACGAGACCGTCCGAAACCTCGGCAAGCCGCCCGCGCAACACGGAGCGTTCAACGAATCCGAGGACCCTTCGGGCGCGTTCTGCTCGGACATGACCGAGGAGGACGTGATCATGGGGAGCCCCTCCAGGATGAGCGAGGTCCTGCGTCACGCCGATCTGCACCGATCCCGGGACAGCCTCCTGGTGGTCGGGCTGTGCCTTCCCGACGTCATCGGAGAAGATCAGGAGTCCGCTGTGCGTGAGTTCGCGCAGACCACGACCACGCCGGTGTTCTCGGTGCCGGCCGCGCCGCGCTCGTGGGCCTGGCTCGCGAAGGATCTGCTGCGCACCCGCAGGCAGGCGCTGCCGCAGACGGATGCCGACCGAGAGCGTGAGCCGTCCGTGAACCTGATCGGATTCGCACGCAATGCGGGGAGCGACGACCTCGTCGGGCTGTTGGCCGCAGCGGGCATCTCGGTCTCCACCTTCCTGCTCCCCGAGCTTGCGATGGACGCAGTCGCCCGGATTCCGCGTGCGGCCGTGAATGTCTATCTCCCCAATGTCCACTGGGAGAAGACGTATTCCCATCTGCAGGACGATCCCGGGCGGCGGCATCGGATGCTCGACGGTCCCTTCGGGATGCAGGGAACGCGTCGATGGGTCGAGGAGGTCTGCGCGGAGCTGGCGGTGGAGTGCGACGTGTCCGGGATTCTCTCGGAGCGCGTCGCGGGGCTCGCTCCGCGTTGGGAGGCGTTGCGTGCCCAGGCCGCGGAGTGCCGGCTCGGGCTCGTGGTTCCCGGCCACGAGATCGAGACGCTCCTCGATGCGCGGCATTCGTGGGGAATTCCCCTGACACGGGTGCTGCGGGAGATGGGGTTCGGGCTGGACCTGTTCGTGGGGAGTGAGGCCGGGGCCCGGCTGTTTCGTTCTCGCACGACACTCTCGGAGACCGAATACACCCTGCACGCGTTCGACAGCCTCCCGGACCTCCTGGAGACGTTGCAGCGCAGCCCCTGCCAGGCCGTCTTCTCGAACTACGTCTTCGATTGGCGTCTCGTCTGCGCGGGCAAGGCCCCCTTCTCCACCCTCGAGTTCGAATACGGCCTTCGGGGTGCGATTGCCACCCTCGAGCGGCTCCTCGCGGTGTGCCGTCTGCCGCTCTTCCGCGCAGGACGCAGGTTCATCGCTCCGGTCGTCGGACGGGGAGGTGCCAATGCCGTCTGAGCCCCTGAGCTGCGACGACGAGGATCTCTCGCTGCGCGCGACCCTGCCTCGATCCACGGGGTTGTCGTTGGCCATCAACGCGATCCCCGATGCCTACCTCCTGGTCGACGCGCCCCACTGCGCATATCGCCGTCTCGCCTACGTTCAGGGGAATCACGATCTCGAATCGACACTCGCGCTCGTCCCGGGAGTCCCGAGGGTGACCAACACGGAGCTGTCTCCGCTGAAGGTCATTCGGAATCGGGATGCGGAGCTGAAGGAAGCGCTGACAGCTCTGGCGTCCCTCCCCGGCGCCGGCGTGGTGCTCGTGGACGCCGTCGCGATGGCTCTCATCACGGCCTCCGACTATGGACGCATCTGCACCTCGGTATCCGAGGAGACCGCTCGGCCGGTGCTGCAGGTTCCCCACCGCTCGCTCACGGGCGACTGCCTGCATGCGTATGCGGAGGTGATGGAGGCGCTGGCCGCAGGCCTCCCGCTGGAGAAGCGCTCTGGCGCGGGCAACAAGATCGCGATCGTCGGCCTGCTCTGGGATCGGAACGAGGGAGATCATCGCGGCAATCTCTCGGAGCTGCAGCGCATCGCCGCCGCGCTCGGGCTGGAGCTCGTCGCGACCTGGTTCTCCGGACACCCCACGACCGACCTGCTCCGGGTCCAGGAGGCGGACCTCGTGGTGTCGCTTCCCCATGGGCGTCGCGCCGCACGCGTGCTCTCACGCCGTCTTGGTATCCCATCCATCGCCACAGAGCTCCCGTTCGGTCTGTCGAGCACGATCCGTTTCGTGCTGTCGATCGGGGCGGCCACCGGACGCTTCGAGGCTGCGCTCGCGTTCGTCGAGCGGGAGCTGGCGGAGGTGCTGCCGCGGCTCAAGTGGGTGGTCCCCTTCGCGCTGCTGCACCGTCGCCTCGGGTACGTGGGAGACCCCCACCTGTTCCGCGGAATGCAGGAGATTGCCGCGCTGCTCGGGTGCACTCTCCCCTTCGCGGCGTTCACCAACGTGCCGGCGCACGAGCGGGCATCCCGCGAGGTGACCGCGGGACTCCCCGACGGAATCACCCTTCCCGAGGATGTCCGCGCGTTGGCGATGCTGGAGCCGGCAAAGGCCCCGGACACGCGGCTCGTGTACCCCCACGCGCGCGAGCTCACCGACACGCTGGAAGGCCTCGCTCGCGCACGCGCCCTGGATCTGCTCGTGACCAACAGCTTCGGGTTCCTCACGGACGGCATCGCGACGGTGGAGCTCGGATTCCCCTCGTACCACACGCACGCGCTCACCGATCGTCCCTTCCTCGGCATGCGCGGCTTCTTGGGGCTTGCGGAGAGAATGGTCAACGCGTTGCGGGCCTTCGAGGTCCGCAGTGCGCAAGAACGAAACAAGCTTCGAGGGCCGGCATGAGCCCCCTCGACCCCTGGCTCCTGCAATCCTCCATCTGGCGCAGTGTCGAGCGCATGGTCGCCGGCGAGCCCGTGCCGCACCCCATCGCCGTCGAGCTGCACCTCGGCACCGCGTGCAATCTCGCGTGCCCCGAGTGCGTCAGCCGCCCCACCCTCGACACCGCGACGTTCGACCCCGAGCGCGCCCTCGCCGTCGGTCGGGAGCTGGCATCCACCGGCGTCCGGTGCGTGGTCCTCTCCGGCGGAGGCGAACCGCTGCTGCACCCGTCCGCCGCGGGCGTCATGGAATCGCTGCACGGTGCAGGCGTTTCCCTGGGTCTCGTGACCAATGGCACGCTGCTGCACCTCCATCTGCAGACCGTCGCCTCCTGCGCCGCACGCGTCCGCGTGTCGGTGGATGCCGCGACGGCGGCCACCTACGACCGATTCCGGCCGCAACGGGGAGGCGGGAGCTCGTTCCAACGGGTGCTCCGTAACCTCGAGCGGATAGCTCCTCTCGCGCACGATCGATTGACGTACTCCTTCGTGCTGCTCACGCGACAGGCTGGTGTCGGGGCTCCGGTGGACTCCAATGCAGCGGATCTCGCCGAGGCCGCGAGGCTGGCGAGATCCCTGGGGTGCGCGGCCTTCGAGGTGGGTATCGGGCTCGACGCGCGCCTCCAACCCGACCCGTCGCACGCGCGCGTTTCTTCCTTGCTGTCCGATCAGCTTCACGCGGCCCTGCAGTGCGCCGACAACGACTTCCGCGTGTTCGTCGATCCCATGGTCGCCGATCTTGCCGCGGGTCGCGGCCTGAGGGACTTCCCTGCGAGAGGCTACGCGCGATGTCCCGCGGCGCAGATTCGCGCGCTGGTCGGCCCGCGCGGCGTGTCACTCTGCCCGCGGCACCAGTGCCTTCCCCGCGCGATCTACGGCGATCCGTGCGTGACCCAGCTCCGCGAGATCTGGGGAGGCGCCGCCTTCCAGGCCGCGATCGGGAGGGTGGATCCGCGCAGCGACTGCACGGGCGCGTGCATGTCCATGCAGCTCAACGACCAACTCCTCTGCGCCGTCGATTGGCTGCGCACGCACGGCGCCACACCGCCGCTGACCGACGATCACGATCTGTTCATGTAGCTGCCCGGCGACCGCGTTGCTGCGCCGTCCTCGATGGCCGCGGATCGTGCGCGCCCGTCCTGTGGGCTCAGCCGCGCATGAAGTCGAAGAACGCCTCCTGCTCGAGCGGGGTCGGGCTCGCCAACGCCTCAGGGTCCAGCGCGAGGACGTCATCGGCCAGGGCGCGGAACGTTCGGGCAACATCGGACTCCGGAGCGGTCTCCACCGCGGTCTTCAGCTCCAGCTCGGAGTCGGAGATCAGCGCGGAGCGTTCGAGCGTCGCCACGACGCGCGTTCCCAAGGCTCGCGCGAAGTCGTCGACCCGCGCGCGACGCGTTGCGTCCGCCGAGCGGAGGTTGGCCACCAGGCCGGCGAGCGCCACGCCGTTGGAGGCGTTGGCGATCACGGCTCGCGCGATGTTGTTGGCCGCAAACAAGGCCATCGACTCTTCGGAGACCACGATCAGGACCTTGCGGGCGAACCCCTTGCGCAGCGGCGCGGCGAATCCTCCGCAGACCACGTCGCCGAGCACGTCGAACACCGCGGCGTCGTAGCGTCCGGAGTCGAGCAACTGCAGCTCGCCGATGAGCTCCACAGCGCGCGCGACACCGCGCCCTCCGCATCCGGCCCCAGGCTCCGGCCCCCCGGCTTCGATGCAGTCGATGCCGTTGCGCCCCGGCGTGATGAGCTCGGAGACGTCGAGCTCGTCGGGATCGCGGGAGATCTGCGCGAGGACGGTGCGCACGACGTGGCGGCCCGTGAGCCTGCAGGAGGAATCGGCCTTAGGATCGCACCCCACGTGCAATACCCTCATGCCGCGTCGGGCCAGCTCGGCGCTGAGATGCGTGGCGACCACGCTCTTGCCGATTCCCCCTTTGCCGTAGATGGCGATCTTGTGCATGGCTCCGGGGACCTTCGACGCGATTGGCGGCTCAGGCGCGGACGCTACCATCGCGAGATCCGGGGTGTCAAGGCGACCGCCGCCCACATTCCGCGTTTGCACTTGCCTGGGCTGCGCGCGTCGGGAATACTCCAACCCTCCACATGCGCGCCCAACGAATAGCCATCTACGGAAAGGGTGGTATTGGCAAGTCCACCGTGGCTACCAGCCTCTCCGTGCTGTTCGCCATGGCCGGAGACAAAGTCCTTCATGTGGGCTGCGATCCGAAACGCGACTCCTCCCTCCGGCTGATCGACGGCGCCCTGCGCCCCTCGGTCCTGGAGGCTCTCGAAGCCTGCGGAGACAAGATCTCCCCCGACCAGATCGTCTCCGTCGGTCGCCACGGAGTCGAGCTCGTCGAGGCCGGCGGCCCCGAACCCGGCGTCGGCTGCGCCGGCCGCGGCGTCAGCCTCATGCTCGAACGCCTCGATCAGCTCGGACTCGTCGAGCAGCGCGCCTACGACAGGGTCGTCTACGACGTCCTCGGCGATGTCGTGTGCGGCGGATTCGCGGCGCCTCTTCGCAGGGGAATCGGCCAGCGTGTCTACATCGTGACGTCGGAAGAGCCCATGAGCCTCTACGCCGCCAACAATATCGCAAAGGCCGTGGTCAAAGCTTCCCGCAACGGCGTTTCCCTCGGCGGCCTCATCGTCAACTTGCGCGAACATGGCGACTTCCGCGCCCCCCTCGAGGCCTTCGCCTCGTCCCTCGGCACCCGGATCATCGGCACCATCCAACGCGATCCCCTCGTCCGAAAGGCCGAATACCGGTTCGAAACCGTCGTCGAATATGCCCCCAAAGCACCCAGCTCCGTGGAGCTCCGCCGTCTCGCCGACGCCATCCGCAATACTCCCCCGCACGCGACATTCCCTCTCCCCACGCCGCTCGACCAGGACGCGTTCGTGCGGTTCGTGCGCGTCCACCTCGGCGATCGCGACGCGCCCGAGCCGCTCGCCGGGGAGAATGCCGGTGAGCGATAGGGCCGAATCGGTTGCGAGCATCGGGCCGCTCGACGTCGTCGTGGCAGGCCCCGCCGCGATCCACGCCTTCCACCACATTCTCGGCATCCCTCCAGCATTGCGCGACACCGACGCCTGCCGGGTCACCAGCGTCGTGTGGAAGCGCGGCGCGCTCCAAGTCGACCTCGAGGGACGCGACTTCCGCAGAGCCGTGCTGCGCCTCCTGCAGAACCCCGACGCTACCGGGACCGGTCCGCCCCTGATCGTTTCGACCGACGTCCCCCCGGATTCCTTGCACCCCGCGGTCCACCGGCTCCTTCGAAGCGTCCGCTCCCGTCTCGCGCGCACCCCCATGGCCGGACTCCTCGACCTGATTCGTCGCGATCCAGCGAGCACGATCCAGACCCCGCCCTCGGAGTCCGACGGCGCTCCAGGGGTCCGAGAAGGAGTCAATCGGGTCCCGAAACCCTACGCCCATGAGTGGACCGGCAGACCCGACGAGCTCGGCCCGTGGGGACTCTTCTTCGATGATCTCGTGTTCGTCTACACCGCCTTCACCCGTGTCAACTTCGTCCTCCCCACTACCCACGTCATGCACGGCACGCACGAGTGCCTCTGTGTCACCCCCAAGCTCCGAACCCGCTCCGCGTGGATCTTCAACCATCCGCGACGCGCCACCTCCCCCACCATCGACAAGGTGCGCCGTCGCCTGGGCCTCGGACCACAACACCTCGACAAGCCCTTTCGACGTCTGTCTACCGACATGACCGAGCTCGACACGGTCCTGGGCGCCGAGGACAAGCTCGCACGCGCCCTGCGGAGCGCCCTCACCGGCAGCGGCGAGCGGCTCGTGGGATTGCACACCACCTGTCTGCCCAAAGTCATGGGCGAAGACGTCGAACGGCCGCTGGAGCTTGCACGCAACGCGCCCCAGGTTTATTGCCTCTCGAGTTGCATGGGATTCACTCACGACACGAGCCTGTATGCCGAAGAGCTCGAGTTCGGCGACGAGGAATCCGGCGTGATTGCCGCGTTGCTCCTGCCTCCCGGATCTCGGGGGGAGGCCGATCGCGACACTCGCCAGCGGAAACGATTCGACCTGGTGGGCTTTCCCGACGGCGCCGATACGCTCGAGCTGGCGTCCTTGCTCGAACAGTGCGGGGCCGATCTCGACATGCTGCTTCTGCCCGACATCGACCTCCCTGTCTTCCGACGCAGTCCCCGGCCTTCGGTCCAGGTGCGATTCCCCAATCGGTACTACGCCCGGATGTACGAGCAGGTGTTCGATCGCCTCGCGGATCGCGTGGCATGTCCCCCGGCGCCCTTCGGCCTCGCCGCCTCCGAAGCCTGGGTGCGCACCGCCGCCTGCGCCCTCGACCTCGACGCTGCCGCCGTGGAGGAAACCCTGCAGCGCGCGCGCGAGGCAATCCACCCGCGATGGGAGACCCTCGCCGCAATGGCCCGCAACCTCCGCCTCGGCTTCGTCGTCGATCCCCGAGTCCTCCCGCGTCTCGTGGACCCCTCTCGCTCGTTCGGACTCTCGATGCCCGACATGCTCTCCGAGATGGGCTTTGGCATCGACCTGCTCTGCTATGCTCCCGAGGGCGACGCGTCCTACGCGGAGAGCGCGTTGCGATCCGACCGCGTCGAGTTGCGCGCCTTCCGCAACCCGGGCGAGCTGCGATCGCTCCTGCGCGACGTTCGCCTCGGCGCGGTGTACAGCGATCGGTGCTTCGAGCGACGCCTCACCTCCGCCGGAAAGGCCGCGTTCGGATTCGGTGACTTCGAGCTCGGATTCCAGGGCGCCTTGCGTTCCCTCGAGCGCCTGGTCCGAGCGTGCACGCTGCCCTTCTACGCCCGCTATGCCCGATTTCTCGGGCGAGGTGCTTCATGAGCGAAGACCTCTCGCCGCGCCTGGTCCTGTCCCACGCCCTGGGCGCCTATCTCGCGGTCAATGCCCTGCCCGATTCCCTGATCGTGATGGACGGCAAGGACTGCGTAGTCCAGAAAGCCTCCCAGCTCCAGGGCAATCACGACTGGCAATCCACCCTGGTTTCCAGCGATGGCGCGCACCGCGTCCTCACCACCCACGCCATGCCCGAGGAGGTCTGGAAAGGGCGCGAGGACGACGTCGAGCGTGTGCTCGACTACGCGATCGCGAGACCCGACGTGCGGGTGATCTTCCTCGGCGCCTCGCGCATGGCCTCCATTACCGAGCCCGCCTACGACATGATCGTGGCGCGCTGCGCGGAACGGTCTGGCACCCGCAAACCCCTCATCGTGCTGCCCACGCGCTCCCTGCTCAACGACTGGTTGCAGGGCTACGCCGATGCGCTCGCCGGCCTCGCTCGCGCCCTCCCGCTTGAGCAGCGCAGTCCCACGGCCGGGCGGCGCGTGGGGATCGTCGGCTACCTGATGGACCGCAACGAGGAGGATCACTTCTCGAACCTGCGGGAGCTCGCACGCTTGCTCGAAGGGATCGGCGCGGAGGTCCTGTGCACCTGGCTCGATGGTGGCGATTCCACTCACCTCTCGTCCATCGGCAGAGCCGATCTGATCGTCTCGCTGCCCCATGCCCGCGAGGCTGCAAGGGTGATCGCCCAGCGCACGGGCGCGAAGGTGCTGGAGACCGGGCTGCCCATGGGTCTCGAGGCGACCTCGTTCTGGCTGCACTCCATCGCCGCTGCCCTCGGAACCTCGGAGCACGCCGAAACCTTCGTCGATCGGGAGCTGGCAAACGCCGTCCCCAAGCTCGAATGGGTTGTCCAGATGTTGAGCACCGGCGCTGGCATGGCGTTCGTCGGCGACCCGCACCTGCTGCGGGGATTCCTGCGGCTCGCCCGGGAGCTCGGAATCCGGGTCCCCTTCCGCGGGATTCTCGCCGAGGCGCGGGAAGACCAGCGTGACCTGTTTCGCGACGGCCTCGACGAGCCGACGGTGTTCGTGGATCCTCGAGTGGGGCAGATGCGCGCCGCGTTCAAGCGCGCAGTGGCGGAACGAGGTATCGACCTGTTGATCGCGAGCAGCTACGCTCTCGACGATCTCCTTCCCAACGTCGCAGCGTTCGAGTTCGGGTTCCCGTCGTTCCACTCGCATGCGCTGACCGATCAGCCCTTTTTCGGCTACCGGGGCTGCCTGTCCCTGGTGGCGCGCCTGGCGGAACGCCGCTCGATGCACCAGCTTCTTCGCGCGCGTCGCGCGGGCGATGGTTGACGGACAGCTCGATTCATGACCTCCATCCTTGGGATATCTGCCTTCTACCACGACTCGGCCGCGGCGCTGGTCGTGGACGGACGCATCGTGGCGGCAGCGCAGGAGGAGCGCTTCTCGCGCAAGAAACACGACTCGGGATTCCCGAAGAAAGCAATCGAGTTCTGCCTCTCCCAGGCGGGGCTGACGGCGTCGGAGCTGGACTGCGTCGGTTTCTACGAGAAGCCCCTGAGGAGGTTCGAGCGCCTGCTCGACACCTGGCTCTCCGAGGCCCCCCGCGGCTTCGCCCAGTTCCTGCAATCCGCCCCGATCTGGCTGCGGGAGCGGTTGTACCCCGCGCGCCAGCTTCTATCGGGCCTCGGTCCCGACTGCCGGAAACGCTTCGCCTACGTCGAGCACCACGAGTCCCACGCGGCCAGCGCGTTCTTTCCCTCGCCGTTCGAAGAGGCCGCGATCCTCACCCTCGACGGCGTGGGCGAAAGCGCGACCGGGACCCTCGGCACCGGGCGCGATCATCGCATCGAGCTGACCCACGAGCAGCGCTTTCCCCACTCCCTTGGGCTGCTGTATTCGGCGTTCACCTACTACTCGGGCTTCCGCGTGAACTCCGGGGAATACAAGCTCATGGGGCTCGCCCCGTACGGGGTTCCCCGCTACGCGGACCGGATCCTCGAGCGCCTGGTCGACGTGAAACCCGACGGGTCGTTGCGGCTCGATCTCTCCTACTTCGACTATTGCCGCGGACTGACCATGACCTCGGCACGATTCCACGACCTCTTCGACGGGCCCCCGAGGAAGCCTGAGTCGCCGATCACCCAGCGGGAGAAGGATCTGGCCGCATCGATCCAGGCGGTGACGGAGCAGATCGTGCTCCGGAGCGCGCGGCACCTGCGTGCGATGACCGGACTCGATCGGCTTTGCCTCGCAGGAGGTGTCGCGCTCAACTGCGTGGCCAACGGCAAGTTGCTTCGGGAAGGGATGTTCCGCGAGATCTGGGTTCAGCCCGCGGCGGGCGATGCCGGCGGAGCCCTCGGAACCGCGCTATTCCTCTGGCACCAGTTGATGGGCCGGGAGCGCCGGCCCGATCCTTTGGATTCCATGAGCGGCGCGCTGCTCGGTCCGGGCTACCAGGACACCGCGATCCGCAGCGCTCTCGATGCGGCCGGGCTGCGGTATCGAGCGTTCGAAGACGACACGACCCTGTGCGCGTTCGCAGCGGAGCTCATCGCGAGTCAGAAGGTGATCGGATGGTTCCAGGGACGCATGGAGTTCGGGCCGCGTGCCCTCGGATCCCGCAGCATCCTGGCCGATCCGCGCAGCGAGGAGCACCGGGTCACACTCAACCTCAAGGTGAAGTTCCGCGAATCGTTCCGCCCCTTCGCCCCCGTGGTCCTCGCCGACAGCGCCGCGGAATGGTTCGACATGGGCCCGTCCACCCGCAGCCCGTACATGTCCTTCACCTTCCCGTGCAGGCTGCACGGCGACGAGAAGCGATATCCTCTCCCTGCCGTCACGCACGTGGACGGGTCCGCGCGCGTCCAGACCGTCGATCGCCCCGGCGACCTCTTCGATCGCCTTCTGCGCGAGTTCCTCGCCCGCACCGGGTGCCCCGTGCTCGTCAACACCAGCTTCAACGTCCGCGGAGAGCCCATCGTGTGCACTCCCGAGGACGCGTGCCGTTGCTTCCTGCGCACGAACCTCGACGCCCTCGTCATCGGACACTTCGCCGTGCTGCGGGAAGAGCAGCCCAACGCGCCCACGCACGCGCTTCCGCCGGAAGGCTCGCGGTTTCCGCTGGACTGACGCACAGGGCTCTTGCCCAGGAGGAAGCGGAATCCCACCAGCTCAGCGAGCGCGCAGCAGCACCGCGGACGGCGTCGTGTCGAGGATCTCCCACCCGCACGCAGGATGCGCAGCGAGGGCCTCCCGGACCTCATCCGCACGCTCAGGTCGGTAGTAGGTCACGATCGCATGCGTGGCCCGCCGCGGCTCGCCACCTCCGCCGCCGGGAACCACCGGGCGACTAAGCGCCCCGGTCTCGGAGTCGAACAGCGTCTTCTGAATCGACTCCCTCCGGTCGGGATACACGGAGAGCGTATCACAGCCTCCCCGTGACAGCAGACGACCCACCGGCCATCGCTCGGGCTCGCACATCGGCGTGCTGAATGCGTCTTCGATTGCGCCCTCCGCTCGCGGTACCCTCTCATCCAACCCCACGACCACCACGCGAGCCGTCTGCGCCCCATTGCCACCGCACACCGATCGGACCCAGTCCGGAGTCGTGTTCCACAGCAGCAGCTCGTCGGCTCGACGCGCAAACAGCGTGCGCCCTTCGGGAAGGCTGCACCGGTTGAACCCCGCTCCGGTGAAGGCCAGGCTCGTCACCATCACGGTCGCGCCCGCAGCGAACGCACCCACAAGCAGCCTTTGCGTCGAGCGACCCGCGGGCTGCGCGAACCAGACGCGCGTCGCCAGATACCAACAGGGCACGACGAGGAGCTGGCCGTACTTGATGTACCGGGTGAATCCCTCCCGGTGGACGCCAATCGCGAGGAACTCGACCACCACGAACGCCAGCGCGGCCAGCTCGATCCAACTCGCGCGGCGATTACGGACGATGCGAACGGCTCGCACGACGGCGAGGACGCCGATGGAGTGGAGCGCGACCAGGAGCACGAGGAGATTGGCCGGCGCGTGCTCAATGATGCGTCGGATTGCGATCCATGCGAGCTGCCAGAGCGGCGCCGATCCGGTCGCATCGGCGCCCGTCAGCAGTGGCTGGTTGCGCATGCGATCGGCGAGATAGGCGCTCACCGCCGGGGCGACGGCGATCAGCAGCAGCAGCGCGATCGCGGCGGGAATCGCGAGCCGAATGTCGCGACGCCTCCATGCGAACACCGCCGCGGCTGCAGCCAGCACGATCCCTCCGGCGATCGTCTCCGGTCGCGCGAAGCCGATCAACAGCACGCTGGTGACCAGCGCGATGCGCCCGGCATTCGTCGGCTCGCCCACGACGTCGCGCCACGCCAGGAGCATCGCCAGCGACACCGTGCAGAAGAACCAGAAGTTGAAGACTCCCAACGTCCCGAACAAGAAGCTTGGCGTCACCAGCAGCGTGCCGATCGCGAGCAGCACGCGCAGGTCGATCGCTTTCCGGATCCACCGCTCGCCCTCCGCCCTCGGCTCTGCGATCACCAGCACCGCGAGCATGCACGCCGGCACCACGCTCGCGCGCGTGAGGAGAATGATCGCCTCGAGGTCGAGCACAACGACGGCTCTGGCGATCGCGATGACGGCTTCTCCTGCGGCCCCCTTCCAGGGCTCTTCGCCTCCGGCCAGCTCCAGCAACCCGCTCGAGTCGATCCGCGCCGGGATCAGGAACGTGGCCCCCCAGGCAGCGAAAGCCGCTGCAGCGGCAATCCACATCACCTTGCGTTGCGAAAGCTCCCCGCCCAGGTCGCGACGATACCCGCGCACTGCCAATGCCGTCGTCGCGGCGGCCCAGGCCACCCACACGAACGGAAGGATCAGTGCGACCAGCCTGGGAGTGTCCATGGTGCGTTCGTCTCGATCGCACGCGCATGATGCCCGATGCCGGGAAGCCGCGCCACTCCCCGCGGTGCTCAGGGAGCAGGTGCAACGCCCGCGCGCAGCGCTCCTGCCACGCAGGTTCCGAGCTCTCGATACCCTTCGGCGTTCGGGTGGATGACGTCGTCGAACATGCTCATCCGACGCTCCAGCGGGAGCTTGCGGAAAGCCGCCGCGCAGTCGATCGTGGTGACGCGCGGCTGTCGGGCCAGCTCGTCGTAGATCCCGGCGACGATGACGGGCACGCTCGGCGAGAAGGAGACCAGCGGAAGCATGGAACGAAACCGCTCGGCCCCGGGCATGCGTTCGAGCTCACGGGCATCCTGCGGCGCTCGCGTGTCGTCGAGAACGAACGGGAACTTGATCAGCACTACCCTCGCACCGTCTGCCCGCGCCAGCTCGATCAGCTCCGCCAGGTGCTGCTTCATCGCGCTCATGGGTTTCGCCAGCGCTGCGGCGGGGTCTGCGGAGCGCGCCACCCGCGACAGGTTCCAGCGGAACTGCGCGCCCTTGGTCACCGTGTAGCCGACATGCAACGCCCTGCTCGCTCGCAGGAGCGCCATCTGCGTGTCGCTCATGTCGATCACCAGCGACTCGGCTGCCAGCGAGTCCGGCTTCCAGTCATCCATCGTCCACAGCCACAGACCGATATCGTTCCAGGCCACGTACAGGGTCACCACGTCGGGCTTCAGGGCGGAGTAGATGTGACGGTACCGCGCAAGCTGGTGCCCGGAATGGGCGCCCGAGATGCCGGCGTTGATGACTTCGACACAGGCGCCGGGTTCCTCGGCTGTGAGGCTTCGCTGCACGACCGCGGGATAGGCATCCTCGGTCTTCACGGTGTTTCCGTAGGTGGTGGAGCCCCCGATCATCAGGATCCGCCGGCACCCGGGCTTCTTCTCCTTCTCGACCTCCGGCCCCCGCAGCCCGAGACGATTGATGTGCGTTCCGTCGTAGTCGCCGGGAACCAGCACGAACCCCACGCGATCGTCGGCCTTCACCCACCCCCCCTCGCGCGGCATCTCCACCACACCCAGGATTCTCCGATCGACTGCGACGCGACACACGCCCTCCACGATCGCGAGCAGGATCAGCAGCACACCCAGGGAAAACGCGATCTTCTTGCGTCGGCTCATCGCGCCCCCGTCAGAACAGCGTGTAGATGAACGGGGCTCCGGCAGCGCCGAGCGCGAGGAAGACCCCGACCACCACGAGCACGAGGATGATGGGCGTGAGCCACCAGCGTTTGCTGTGCCGCAGGAAGTCGACAAGGTCCGAAGCGATGCCGGGCGCCGGGGCCTTGGCTTGCTGCTCGAAGCTCTTGTCCTCGGGTTCCTGTGACATGGGGCTCAATACGGTCGGAAGTACCGATCCACGCTACGAGGCGCCTCGCGAGGAGTCCAGTACGAGTCGCCGCCGGATCTGCTCCGGTCGAGCATGCGCGCCACCATCCCCGCCGGCGTGATCAACCCGAAGTACAGCACCCCGAGCAACACGCGGTTCGTCACCCACGCGATGGGCCACGTCAACACGTTGACCGCAATGAGCACCGGGCGCACTGCCCCCGGCGCCAGCCACGTCGCCAACTCGCTCGCCGCCGCGACCGCGAGCAGCGTCCACCCGAGCGCCGGCTGATTCCAGCGCAGCAGCGCCAGCGCACCCGCGAGCCCAGAAAACGAGGGCAACCAGAGCGCCCCGAACCAGCGGACGTGCGACGGCTCCGGATGCGTGTTCAGCTCGCTCACCGGATCGAGCCTACACCTTGAGCGGAGAAACGTCGATCCGGCGACGCTGGCGTGATCGCATCCCTCGCTCGGCGGGGCAGCGGCTCAGCGCTTCTCGAACGTAAGCACGTACTGGTACGGCAACAGCTTCGTCTCCTCGGTCAGCTGCTTGAAGCCGGCCTGGGTCGCAAGCGCGGTCACTTGCTCCGAGGGGATCTTCATCGACTTCGGCGGGCCCTGCGGCAGATCACCCTCCTTGAACTCCACCACAATCAATCGGGCTCCGACGCCGACCCCCTGGTGGATCTTCTTGAGCCAGCCGAGTTGGTCCCGCACGTGGTGCAGGACGTCGCAGACGAAGACGATGCCTGCAGTCGAGGGAATCCTGGGATCGTCGGGCGCTCCCAGCACGGCTCGTACGTTGGAGACCCCCTCGGTCATCGCCTTGTGGTGGATGTGACGAACCATCTCGGGCTCGATGTCCGACGCGATGACCTTGCCGCGCGGCAGGGCCTTGGCGAAGCGGAACGTGAAGTAGCCGGTGCCGGCGCCGACATCCGCCACGACCTCGTCGCCTTTCAGTCCGACGAAGCTGACCAGCGCATCGGGCTTCTGCCATGCGGCGCGCTCGGGGCTCTCGAGGAACGCCGCGTACTCCTTCACGTCGTCGAACGGCCTGTGCCCGTGGTGGTCCACTCCGGCTTCTCGCAAGGGACAATCGATCGGCGGGTGGGCCGGATCGTGCGCATGCGGTCCCGACATCGCGGACGCCGGACCGGGATCGGATGCCGCCGCTGTCGGGGCTTGCTGCACCGGCTTCGGGGATTCCTTGCACGAGATCATCGAGGCGACCGCGATCACGCCGCACGCGGCTAGCGTACCTCTTGCGGCTCGCTTCCGCGCGAGAGCTCTCGTGGCGACGGCCATCGAAGGGAGAATGTGATTCTGCACGCCGGATAGCCTAGCCGGAGATCCGGTCGTCGCAACGTCCGCGGCGAGGGAATCCTCGCGACCCCTCCCCGCTACCGGCTCGGCGGTGCGACTCTCACTCTGTGCGCGCCGGACCGATGGATCGGATGGCCGACCGGCCTTCTCCTGGTAGCCCTGCTGCGGTAGGCTGCGCGCTCCTGCAACACCGGAGCATCCATGAACGTTCGCACTCCCCTGACCCTTCTTTCGTGCGCCTCGATCCTCGTGGCCTGCACCGCTCAGACGACCATCATGACCTCTCCTCCTCCCCCGCCCGCAACCGCATCGGCCAGCGCGTCTGCCAGCGCATCGGCACCTGAACCGGTCGCCGCACCCAACCCGCTGCTGCTTCCATGGGTCGGCCCCTACGGCGGCGTGCCGCCCTTCGACAAGGTCGCAGTCGATCAGTTCAAGCCCGCGCTCGAGCAGTCCATGGCCGATGCCCTCGCGCAAATGGATCGCATTGCCGCGGATCCGCAGCCGGCGACTTTCGAGAACACGATCGCCGCGATGGAGCGCGCCACCCGCGGCTTCGAGCGCGTGGTCGCGGTCTACGGTGTGTGGAGCGCGAACAAGAAGTCCCCCGACTTCCAGAAGGTCGAGCAGGAGATGGAGCCGAAGCTGGCAGCCTTCTCCGACAAGATCACCCAGAACCAGCCTCTGTTCACCCGCGTGCAGACGGTCTACGACGCCCGCGAGAAGTCGGGGCTTTCGGCTGAGGAGCAGCGTCTCGCGTGGAAGGTGTACACCGACTTCGTGCGCGCTGGCGCGAAGCTCGACGCTTCCGCCAAGAAGCGCGTCGCGGAGATCAATCAGCGGCTCGCTGCCCTCTTCACGCTCTTCGGTCAGCACGTCCTCGCCGACGAGAACGATCTGTTCCTCGCGATCGAGTCCGAGGCCGATCTCGCCGGCCTCCCCGCGTCGCTTCGGACCTCCGCCGCCGCTGAAGCCGAGTCACGCAAGATGCCCGGCAAGTGGGTCATCCGCAACACCCGATCCTCCGTCGTGCCCTTCCTCACCTGGTCCGACCGTCGCGATCTGCGCGAGCGCGCCTGGCGCATGTTCGTCGAGCGCGGGGACCGTGGCGGCGCCAACGACAACAACGCGATCATCTCCGAGATCCTCGCGCTGCGCGCCGAGCGCGCCAAGCTCCTCGGCTTCCCCACCCACGCGCATTGGCGCCTCGAAAACTCGATGGCGAAGACCCCGGAGCGCGCCATCGAGCTGCTCGAGCAGGTCTGGAAACCCGCCGTGGCTCGCGTGCGCCAGGAAGTCACCGACATGCAGGCCGTCGCCAACAAGGAAAAGGCCGGGATCAAGATCGAACCCTGGGATTACCGCTACTACGCCGAGAAGGTCCGCAAGCAGAAGTACGATCTCGACAGCAATCAGATCAAGCCGTACATGCAGCTCGAGAAGCTCCGTGAGGGCATGTTCTGGGTCGCCGGAGAGCTGTTCGGATTCCAGTTCGAGCCCATCACCGACGTCCCGATCTTCGACCCCGATGTGCGCGTATGGAAGGTCACCAACAAGGCGACCGGCGCTCCCGTGGGAGTCTGGTACTTCGATCCCTACGCCCGCCCCGGCAAGCGCTCCGGCGCGTGGATGACCGGGTACCGCAGCCAGCACAAGCTCGACGGCGACGTGCTGCCGATCGTTTCGAACAACGCGAACTTCATCAAGGGCAAGCCCGGGGAGCCGGTGCTCATCTCCTGGGACGACGCCGAGACGCTCTTCCATGAGTTCGGCCACGCCCTGCACGGGTTGTCCTCCAACGTGAAGTACCCCTCGCTCTCCGGCACCGAGGTCTTCCGGGACTACGTCGAGTTCCCCTCCCAGCTCCTCGAGCATTGGCTCAGCACCCCCGAGGTGCTCGGCAAGTTCGCCGTCCACGCCCAGACCGGTCAGCCCATCCCCAAGGAGCTCGTCCAGCGCATCGAGAAGGCCTCCACCTTCAACCAGGGTTTCGACACCGTCGAATACCTCTCCAGCGCCATCGTCGACATGAAGCTCCATACCGCCGGCGACCAGAAGATCGACCCCGACGCCTTCGAGCGCGACACCCTCAACACCTTGGGAATGCCCAAGGAGATCGTCATGCGTCACCGTACCCCGCAGTTCCTCCACCTGTTCGACAGCGACGGGTATTCGGCGGGGTACTACAGCTATCTCTGGGCCGACGTCCTCACCGCGGACGCCTATCAGGCGTTCGTGGAGGGCAAGGGACCGTATGACAAGGAGGTCGCGAAGCGCCTGCGCGACAACGTCTTCTCCGTAGGGAACACGATCGACCCGGCAGAAGGGTATCGCAAGTTCCGGGGACGCGACGCCCACGTCGATGCGTTGATGAAGGATCGCGGCTTCCCGATTCCGCGCGCCGCGAAGACCGCTGCGCCCGCCAAGCTCACCCGCAAGAACTGATCTCCTTGTCCCGCACCGCGCCACGCGCGGCCCTCCCTAAACGCCGTTGCTCGTTCCGTCGGCCCCGACCGAAAACGCAATCCCTGCGCGCTGCGGAATCCTCCTCGACCCGCTCGACATCCCGGTGCTAGGTTCGTCGTCTGGCGCAACGGGGCCGGTGAGGTGACGCAGTGGGCACGTGGACTTCGGTACTTCGGGCGGTAGCCCTGGCGACGCTCCTGACCGGGTGCGGCGGACACGATGGCTCGGACATCCCGCACGCGGTGACGTCCGACGCCGACGACTACTGCCGCAACTGCCACGCCGGGCGTGCGGGCGCTCCGAAGAGCTCGCACAACGACCGGGACGGGTGCGCGTCGTGCCACGAGGTGGAAACGAACGGTTTGTTTCCGGCGAAGATGCCTCACGTCGGAGGCGACGAGGCCGACTGTGCGTTGTGCCATGCGACGGGCACTGCCGGAGCCTCCCGGGCCACGCACCTGTCGGAGACAGGTTGCTACTCCTGTCACCAAGCCCCGTCCTATGCCCCCTGGCCGCCACCGACTCCCCACACCGCTTCGAGCACCGCCGACGCGACCTGCAACGCGTGCCACGGTCAGGCGCACAACGGAGAGCGTTCCTCCTGCGTGACGTGCCATCGTCTCTGATCCCGCAAAGGATGTTCGCCGTGAACAAGCCAAAGCAGAATGCCAAGGGTGTGGGTGTTGGACGACGCGACTTCCTGCGCCTCTCCCTGGGCGGTCTCACGGTCCTGTGCTTCCCGTTGCAGGGGTGCGGGGGCGAGGATCCCGACGCCATCCCCGCCGGACCCACCCTGCCGGTCGTGTGGATCGAAACCGGTATCTGCACCGGCTGCGGCTCCTCCCTGCTCGATTGTTATGCACCTCCGGTCGAGCTGCTTCTCGGGAAGCTCGAGCTCGGATTCCACGAGACCCTCATGGGGCACTACGGCGCCGGCGCCATGGAGCACCTGCAGGCCTTCGTGCAAGCGCACGCAGGCCGGTTCGCACTCGTGGTGGACGGCGCCGTCCCGGTCGGCGCTGCGGCGCCCATGACCACACTCGGCACCGACGCCCAGGGCATCGAGTACAGCGCCCAGGAGCTCGTGACCACCGTGGCCGCGTCGGCGGCTGCCATCGTGGCCCTCGGCGCTTGCGCCTGCTTCGGCGGCATTCCGGGCTCCGCGCCCGGCGCCGGCGTGTACGTTTCGCTCACCGAAGCAATTGGCAAAAAGGTCCTTCGAATCCCCGGCTGCCCACCCAATCCCCTGTGGATCGGCGCCGTCCTCGACCAGCTCGTTGCAGGGGTCGCCCCCGATCTCGACGACCTCGGACGCCCGAAAGCCATCTTCGGAAAGACAGTGCACGAGCTCTGCCCGCGGCTGCCGAAGTTCGAAGCGCAGTCCTTCGCAACCTCCCCGGGCGACCCCTCCAAGTGCCTCCTCAAGGTCGGATGCAAGGGCCCTATCGCCCGCGGCGACTGCCCTACAAGAGCCTGGCACGGGCGATCGTTCTGCATCAAAGCCGGTCACCCCTGCATCGCGTGCACTGCTCCTGGATTCCTCGACGCGAGGCCTTCCGTGGATGGCATTCAGGTCGGACAGGAGGGCTCCGCAGCGTCCCCCTTCTACAAGGAGCAGGGCTGATCCCATGGCAACCATCGTTGTGGACCCTGTCAGCCGCCTGGAAGGCCACCTGCGAATCTCCCTGGAGATCGACGGAGGCAAGGTCGTACTCGCACGCTCCTCCGGCACCTCCTTCCGCGGAATCGAGAACATCGTCGGAGGCCGCGATCCCCGCGACGCCGCCCACATCACCCAGCGCATCTGCGGCGTCTGCCCAGTGCCCCACGCCGTGCTCTCCTGCGCCGCATTCGAGGCCGCCGCCGGTGTCACCGTCAACGATCAGGCGCGGGTCATGCGCAACCTGGTGCAGGCCGCCAACTTCATCGAATCCCATCTGCTGAACTTCTACGCCTTCACCCTGCCGGACTTCGTGGCCGGATTGCCCACCACCCGGGGATGGACCGGTGCCAAGTCCCCTGCGTGGCGACCGACCCTCATGCTCGGTCGCCAGCCCCTGAGCGATCACTTCCTCGCATCGGTCCACATCCGACGCGCCTGCCACGAGGTCATCACCGCGCTCGCTGGCAAGATGCCCCACCCCGTAGGGATCGTCGCCGGCGGCGTCACCGCCCAGATCGCGGACTCCACCATCGCCGACCTCGTCGCCCTCATGACCAGAATCCAGGCGTTCGTCGACGGAGCCTACGCCGATGACGTCGCGGCGCTGTGCGAGGACTTCCCCGAGTACGAAGACATCGGTGTGGCCGGTGTTGCGTTCCTTTCCTACGGATCCTTCCCGCAGCACGACGGCACGTTGCTCGTGCCTCGCGGAGTTCTGCTGCCCGGCGCTGCGACGGCGTCTGCTCTCGACGTGGCGCAGATCGCGGAGTCCACGGCGAGCTCGCGCTACGCGCTGGACAACGGAGGGCACCCTTCCGTGGGACGCACCGAGCCCGCGCTCGACCGCACCGATGCCTACTCCTGGATCAAGGCGCCGCGTCTCGCGGGCCAGCCCTGCGAGGTGGGCTCCCTCGCTCGCGCCGCGGTCGCCGGGCAAGCGGCCGGACGCGGCGTGCTCGCGCGTCACCGGACACGCCGCACCGAAGCGTCCCAGCTTGCCACCGCGATGACCGGATGGCTGGGAGAGCTCGCTGTGGGGGAATCGGGATTGCCCGTGTTCCCAAGCGTTCCTCAGACCGGCTCTGGCGAAGGTCTCGGAGAGGCGCCCCGTGGGAGCCTCGGACACTGGCTCCAGATCGACGGCGCGCTCACCAGCCACTATGGCGTCGTCACCCCGACCACGTGGAACGCCTCGCCGCGCGACGACCAGGGTCAACCCGGGCCGATGGAGACTGCCATGCAACTGGTCAGTGTCGCGAACGCCGAAGACCCCATCGAGGTCATCCGCATCGTGCACTCCTTCGATCCGTGCCTCCAGTGCGCCGTGCACTGAGGCGATCTACCGGGCTCCGACGGATGGTGCGCGCGCCAGCCGATCTCGCACACATCATGATTCGCTGCGCTCCGCTTGCTTGCGTGCGTCTCACGGGACCGGGGCGGCGGGCGCAGTCGCACCCGGCTGCCCATCGAGAGGGTCGGCCACCGGGATCGTCATCTTGCGCGTGAAGATGAGCTTCTCCGCGTTGGAGTAGTAGAGCTTGCGCAACACCTCCGGAGGCAGGTGGATGGCGTTCACCTTCCATCGCCCCTGGATCGGCGTCGGGTGATCGATGTTCTTCTTGTCGGTTTCGAAGAACCGGTAGTGGGCTTCGTAGAACTTGACCGCATCCTCGAACCCGACCGGCGTCTCGGACACGGACCCCAACTGCCAGTGATCCGGGCCCACGGCCAGGTCCGTGCCGAACAGGATCCTGTCCTGAAACTTGAGGAAGAAGCGTCGCGTCTTGTCCACCGGGTGACGTCCGATCTCGGGGACGCGGGCCGCGGTGTCCACGTACACGTTCGGATGCGCGTCGAGCAGCCGCTCCATGTAGTCGAGGTCCTCGGAGAGTCCGAGGTGGATCAGCAGGAAGGTCGTGTTCGGATGACGTCGGATCAAGCGTTCCGTCTGCGCCCACAGCTCCATCAGCGGAGGGTAGTCCGCCCCGTAGAAGCTCCAGTCCGGCGCCAGCTTGAGCTCGTCATACCGCTCGTTGGCCGCCGTCGGGGGTTCGAAGAACGCCTTCGGGTCGCCCACGTGAATGGCAATCAGCGCATTGAGCCGCGCCGCCCGCTGCATGATGGGATCGAAGCGCGCGTCGTCGATGGGGATGAGACGGCCCTTCGCGTCGCGTGCGCCAAGCCCCATGGCCTTGAAGAACTTGATCCCTTTGGCGCCGGCAGCGACCTCCTGCTCGAACCGTCCGGCTTCGAACTCACCCCATCCCGGCTCTTCCACGCGGTTCCACGAGACGTTGGCGAAGAACTCGAATTGGTCCTTCAGCCTGTGCTTGACCCGAAGGGTCGCCGCGAACAGGCGCGACCCCATGTAGCCGCCGTTCTTGTTGCAGAACTTCACCACACCAACGCGCCGGAAGAGGCTGAGCGCAGTGTCGATGGATTCGTCGAGAGGCGTGATCAACGTGTGCGAATCGATGACCGGACCGCGCTCCACGATCGGGTCGGGCTTGGGCGCGGTCTGCTTGCGGCACGCGCCAAGACAGGACACGCACAGCACGAGGGCCGCGATGCACAGCCGGTGTGACATCCCGCTCACTGCCTCCCCTCCGTCGAGCTACCGCTCCTCGCTGCCTTGGACCGCACGTACAACACCTTTTCGATCCTCGCCACCACGATCCCCTCGGCGTCCGTCACCGTCACGTCGAACCGCGGGCAGACCTTCCCAAGGCTGTCGGCATCGCGACGGATCTCCTGGAGCTGATGCTCCGGAAGCTCGAAGACCGCGGTCACGGTCCCCCTGCCGGGCCGGACGAAGTCGATGGTCGCGGCCTTGTCCCACACGATGTAGCCGGGCCCCAGCCGCGTCATCAGCATCAGCATGAAGAACGGGTCGCACATCGAGTACAGCGACCCGCCGAAGTGACAGCCAACGTAGTTCCGGTTCCAGCGCGTCAGGGGCATCTCCACTTCGATCCGGGACAGGTCGTGGGTCGCATGCCGCACGCGCACGCCGGCGCCGAGGTACGGCGGGTAGAACCTCATGATGCGCGCGAACCGGGCGGGACCGACGAGCTGTGCGACCTTCTGAAGCGGGGTCATGGAGCGCCGATGTTACTTCGCCTCTCCCCGGTGTGGAATGCCCGCACATGGGAGCCGCGGAGCGTCGCGTCCGGACGCGCAAAAGCGCCCGCAGGTTGCTTCGTTTGGCCCCCTCCTCGCGTTGCGTTCCATGACGAGACGACACGCCGGGGGGATCCGCGACGCCCCGTCGCGGCCCTGCGACAAGACCTGCAAGGAGAACCCTTGGCTGGGCAGCACCGGAGAGATGCTCGGCTCCGGCGGAGCGGGCTTCGTAGAAGTTGCCGACGGCGCCTGGCTCATCTACATGCGCGGATGGCTCGCGCCCGACGTCGGGGATCCCGGCGGAGTCCGCAAGCACTGGATGTACCGACTGCGCTTCGATGGCAAAGCGGCGTCCATCGCCCCGATGTGAGCAGACAGCATGCCCCCACACCCCGCTCCCTCATTGCTTCGCTTGCGTTCGATCGCTCCCCGGACCCACGCGGCCTCCCCCGCCTATCCCGCCCTGCTGTGCGCTGTCGCCGCCCTCGTGACGCTCTCCACCTGTCCCGCGGCGCGCGCTGACGACGCTGCCGATGCCTCGACGTCGGCCGCGGATGCAGCTTCCGATGCGGAGGCGGACTCCGGGTCAGGCGACGACGTCCAGTACGCCGGATGCAGCGCAACGCCCTTCCGTGCCGGGCCTTCGCGAGAAACCGTCGCGCCGTTGTTCACCGCGATGGCTCTGCTCGGGTTATCACGCAGACGCCGCCGTACTGCAGAGTGAGCGCGCACACCCATGCGTGTCGATGCACCCTCACTCCCAGACCACCATGCGATAGTGCACCAGCGCCGCCGCTGACTTCCCTTCGGTGGCGAGCCCGTCCAGACCGATGACGTGCCTTCCGCCGAGCTGCCACTGCAGCCCGATGCTCGGCGCAAATCGGATCATCGTCCCGTCCGCCCCCGTGAAGGTCTGCGCCCCCACGAAGTACCGGAAGAGCGCGTCGTCGGGGTGCTGACCCGCAGCGTCGGGATCGTAGATCGCCCCCGACAGGCCAATATGCGACGCAGGGAACCCGATCATCGACATCCTGTCGCCATAGCCGATGTCGGCCCCGAGGAACGAGAATCCCCCGCGGAGATGCCCGCCTGGAAGGCCCGCGTACCGGACGCTCTCCTGCGTCGCACCGCCCCGCATCGCGTCGGATTCGCTCTGGCGATATCCGACCACGCCGAGTCCAACGCTGTAGTTCGGGTGCTCGATCTCGCCCCAGGCCTGCGCGAATCCCGTCCGGAAGCGAAGATCACGCGTCGATTCCAGCGTGTCGTCGCGATGCGTCTCCACCACCGAGCGCTCGCCCAGATAGCCCGCACGCCCGCCGATCCACGCGACCGTCTCCCTGGATACCGGCTCCTCCCACTCCGCCTGCGCGTACGCGTTCACGCCTCTTCGATCGTGGACGGTGTAGTTTCCACTGCAGGACTTGTCCGAGCTCACCCTGTAGCGCGTGTCGCCCCCGCCGAGACCGACGCCCGCCCAGAGTCGCCCACGGCGTCCCGCGACCCGTGCAGCGCCGGGCGGCTCCGCGGTCTCGTAGCCGAGCGCCCGCCGCCTCTCCTCGATGTCGTCCTCGTCCTCCGAATCGCTCCCTATCCGCACCAGCTTCCCGCGATCGTGGTCCACCTCGTACTGCCATCCAACCGCCGCGGCATCCGACTGCGATTGAGCGAACGCAGTCGCCTGCCACGCGACGGGCAGCGCAACTACCAGGGAAGCGGCCGCGATCGCAACGCGCCGGATCGCTCCACGCGTTGTGACCGAGGCCGGCAGTTGCAGCGCACCGGCTCCGGCCAAGACCGCACCCACGAGAAGCGCGCGGAGGAACGGCGTCTGGTTCACCGTGGGGACCCATCCCAACACCCACACGCCCAGATAGACCGCCCAGCCACGGAATACTCCGGACGCAGGTTCGACCCGGCTCTGCGGCGCCTCCATCGCAGCTCCGGCGCGCTCGCGACGCTCCAACCGCCACGCCAACACAGCGAGAGCAATCGAAGAGGAGACCAGCATGAGCGTGTATCGGTGACCGATCAGCGACCACCCCACGTTGATCATGCCGCGATATCTGTCGATCCACGCCCGCAGCACGAGATCCCACGCCGCCGTCAGCGCCGCGATCGCACCATCGGACCGAAGGCGCCTGCGCAGGACCAGGAACGCAGGAATCCAGGCCGCCAGACCGATCGTCTCGTAGATCGGATACGGATGCACCGGTCGCGACAACGGCGCCTGAGCGTCGATCCACCCGAGCGCGTGGTGAAGTGTCCACGCACCGCTTCCGCTCGCATAGCGGATCGACCAGGGCAGATCCGTCGGCGCACCGAAGCAGCATCCGTTGACCAGGCACCCCACGCGCCCGACCGCCACGACCACGAGCACGCCCAGGGCCAGCTCCGCGATGGGCGGACGCCGCACGCCGAGCACGCGCAGCGCGACGAGCCACGTGACAACTCCGCCGAGCAGTGCCCCGATCACGCTGGGAAGCAGGGCCGTTCCCGCGGTGAGGCCGGCGACCAGCGCCGCGGTCGCAAGAAGCGCGACACGCCACGGCGCTCCGCGCCGCAGGGCTCCCCAACACACCAGCGCCAGCAGGCACACCACCGGGAGCCGCCCGAAGACCGTCCAGGTGCTCACCGCAAACGGTGCGCTGCCTATGGTATGCCAGGGCATGGCTGGATCGTAGAAGACGCGTCTTGGCTTCGCAAGCGCTGCCGCGACGCCGCTCCGAGCACCGGCTTCACCTCCGGCGCGATCGCGAGTCGTCGGAGTGCGCGCTCGCCGGCACAACCTCGACGTCTCGCTGGGACCGCAGGACTCGTCGCGCGATCTCCGCAACGATCATCCACTCGGATCCGCCAGCGCCATCGGGGTCGCGCCAGCGTTGTCGCCGCCGCGCGCGCAAGGTCGCAACCAACGCCGTCAGTGTTGGGTCATCGCGTTTCTTGTGGTCGTGCCGCATCCCCTTGCTCTGGTTGCACCGCGCACACGCCAGCGCGAGGTTCTCCAGATCGTCGCCCCCTCCGTGATGGCGAGGCTCGATGTGCTCCACCGTAACGCCCGGCTCCGGATCCCCATCGGGACACACGGCGACCCGCGTATTGCAGTGAATGCAGCGGCCCACCCAGGTTCGCTCCCCGCGCACCAGCCGCGACTCGAACGTGGCATCGGTCGCAACGATTGCCAGCACACGGTGACGTCGGGAGACTCGCACCACCGGATTGTGCTCTCGCCGCCCTTCGAATCCAAGGGTCCGTCGGCTGCGCGCCTCGTCCGGACTGACCCCGTCGGCGCGCGTCGCGGGCACGGCCAACTGCCCGCGCGTCGTTCCATGCGCCGGCAAATCGAGGTACGCTCCGATCTCCCTGGAGGTCCCTTCGATGAAGTCCGTGCTGCGCAGGTCCATTGCCTCTCTCGCCCTCGCGTCTGCCGCTTGCGCTCCCGGATGCGCCGGACCGTCCGACGACTCCGCCGAGAGCATCGGCGCGTCGCGCCAGCGCCTCACGGCCTCCGAGCTCACTCCCCCGAGCACGCTCCTCCCGCCCGGCTCCACCTCTGTCGTTTTCTCGATGAAGACCAGCGAGCCCGCCACTTGCCGCTATTCCGTCGGTGCCGATGCGGGCTACGCCGCGATGAAGCCCTTCTCCGCCAGCGCCTCCACAACCGATCACGCGGTGACCTTCGAGGGTCTCTCCCCCGACCCGATGACGGTCAACAGCGTATTCGTCCGCTGCGACACCGATGCTTCGTTCCTGCTCGATCTGAAGTACCGAAGCCTCTCGAACCCCAAGCCGTCGTATCCACGCGTTGGCAACCTGTGGGGATGGTGGGGAGTGTTCAGCCAGGGCGCACAACACGCGGCGCGCATCGATCTGTTCCTCGGCGCCCACCCTACCAAGGAACAGGTCGTCCAACTCCGACAGCTCAACCCGAACATTCTCGTCCTGACAAGCATCAACACCGTCGAGGAGGGTGCTCCGGACAAGACGGGTATCCCCGAGAGCTACTACCTCAAGGACACCAACGGCAAGCTCATCGAGGTCTGGCCCGGTGCCTTCCGCGTCAATATCACCAAACCCGAAGTCGCGCGCTTCAAGGCCCAAGAAGCCTACAAAACGATCGAGGACACGGGCTTCATGGCCGACGGCTGCTTCTTCGACAACTTCCTGCTGATGCCGTCCTGGCTCACCAAGGACATGTGGGGGAATCCGGTCCAGGTCGACACGAACGAGGACGGAATCGCCGACGACCCCGCGGTGATGGACGCGGCGTGGCGTGAGGGGGCGATCCAGGAGCTCACCGAGTTCCGCAAGCTCATGCCGAATGCCTACGTCTCCGGGCATGCGATTTCCCTCGATGCAGAGGTGGGCCCCTTCTTCAACGGCGAGGGCATCGGCTTCGATTCCTCCGACGTCATTGAAGGCGAACAAGGCTTCCCCTCTTTGTGGAAGCGCTACCAGGACTGGTGGAAGCTCGGCCGACAGCCCGTCATCACCATGCTCGAATCGTCGACTCGCGACGACATCGCCTATGGGTTCAGCTACGAGCCGGCCAAGGAATACCCGGCCTCCACCCTCGAGTTCGCCCGCACCTACTATCCCGACATGCGGTTCGGCCTCGCCTTCACGCTGATGGGAGACGGCTTCTTCTCCCATGAGATCGGCGACACCTGGCACGGCAACGACTGGTGGTACGACGAGCTCGACTACGACCTCGGCGAGCCCTGTGGCCCTGCGGCGCCGATCGATCCGCCGTCTGCCACACCGGTCAGCTACGTGGACGACGGTGGTTTCGAGCAGCCGATGGAAGGCTCCTGGTCGAGCTGGGTCAATACCTCCGCAGGCGCTGCGGCCACCGTGCAGCTCGACAGCGCTGGGGCAAAGGAAGGGGCCTCCTGCGTTCGGGCAGACGTGACCCAGGCCGGCGCAGGCGTGAGCTGGCACGTCGCGATCATGCAGGCCAATCGCAAGGTCGAGAAGGGGAAGCTGTATGATCTCGTGTTCTGGGCCAAGGCCGACGCTGCGCACGAAGTCGGGCTGTCCATCCAGAAGGGGAGTGCGGACTGGGACAACTACGGACTCGGCCAGAACCTCACGCTCACCGCGGACTGGGTCCAATACACCGCATCTTTCGAGGCAACCGCCACGGCCTCCGATGCCAGGCTCTCGTTCAACGTCGGCACGCGCGTCGGAACGGTCTGGATCGACGACGTGAAGCTGGTGGATCACCCGCGCGATGTCATGGTCCGCGAGTTCACCGAGGGCAAGGTCATCCTCAACGCGACCCGGCAGTGGCAGAGCGTGGAGGCGGGCCTCGGATTCGCTCACCTCGTGGGCAACCAGGCGCCCAGGGTGCAATACCTGATCGACGACGACGATCCGGCATTCTCCGCGGATGCGACCTGGAATCGAGTCGAATACGACAGCAAGGAATGGACGGCCGTGGGCCCCTTCTACCACGACTGGGGTCCCGCGATGCACCGTCTCGAAGGCGCGGGAACTGCCGCGGAATGGACCCTCGATGTCCGCGGTGACGACGCGTACACGATCCAGGCGTGGTGGCCCGGAGGCCCCGACGCGTCCGGCTTCTCGAACAAGGCCACCTACGAGGTGCTCTCCGCCGGCAGCGTGGTCGCGACCAGAACGCTCGACCAGACCACGTCCGGCAACGAGTGGCATACCATTGCGGAGGTCCCCCTCTCCGCCGCCTCCCCAGCGGCCGTGCGAGTGCGCAACGAAGGACAAGGCGCGCTCATCGCCGACGCCGTGCACGTCTTCTCCAAGTCCAGGCTCAACGACGGCGCAGAGGTGGGCCAGCTCGAGCTCCCTCCCATGGATGGCATCGTGCTGCGAAGGGTCTCCGGAAAGGCCTGCCTGCCTGCAGCCGGGGGCTCGGGCGGCTCGGCGGGCTCGGGTGCGGATAGCGGTGCCGACAGCGGGGCAGCCGCCGCGGGCGGCGCTGCGGCAGACTCCGGTCCGTCTGCCGAGGGAGAGGCCGGGGAGTCGAACGACGCAGGGTGCGGTTGCCGCGTTGTCGGGGGAGCATCCTCGCGCGCTGCAGCCTGGAGCTCGTTCTCCCTCGCGCTGCTGGCGGTGAC
Organism: uncultured Polyangiaceae bacterium; assembly: GCA_964393505.1. Lineage (GTDB taxonomy): Bacteria > Myxococcota_A > Polyangia > Polyangiales > Polyangiaceae > JACRCQ01. The sequence continues at coordinate 24,102 of CAYMUE010000012.1, read as the reverse complement.
GCGCGGGCTGCGTCGGCGGGCTCGGCCGCGGCAACGGAGTTTCGGCTCCGAATGAGAATCGCGCTCATTCGCCCCAGCTTCGGTCACGATCGCGCTCGCCGTGGGTATCGGAGTCCCGCACGGCTCGAGCCCCTCGAGCTTGCGAACCTCGCCGGCCTCACGCCGCGAGGAATATCCGTGCGCGCGTTCGACGAGCGCATCGAGCCGATTGCGTTTGACGAGCCGACAGACCTTGCGGCCTTGTCGGTGTGCACGTTCTCGGCGCGGCGGGCCTACGAGATCGCGGCGCAGTACCGTGCCCGCGGAGTTCCAGTGGTCCTCGGCGGCTATCACCCCACGCTCGTTCCCGACGAGGCGGAGGAGCACGCGGACGCCGTCGCGGTGGGCGACGCCGAGCACACGTGGCCGGCCATTCTCGAGGACGTCGCTGTCGGCAAGCTGCGCCGCCGCTACGTGCCTCCCTCGCGCGCTCCCGCCACCCCCATCCGTCCGGATCGCTCGGTGCTCCGGGGCAAACCCTACGCCCCGCTGCATCTCGTGCAGTTCAGCCGCGGTTGCCGCAGGAGCTGCGAGTTCTGCGCCATTCGCGCCTTCTACGGCGGCGCCACCGCCTGCCGCAGCGTGGCCGACGTCGTCGACGAGCTGCGCGCACTGCACGCCCGCCGCGTCTTCTTCGTCGATGACAATATCGCCTCCGACCTCGACGCGTTCAAGTCGCTCCTGGAGGCGATCACCCCGCTTCGTATCCGATGGACGACGCAGATCGACATTCGCTTCGCGGACGACGCGGAGCTCTTGGACCTGGTGCGTCGCAGCGGTTGTCAGAGCCTCGTCATCGGCTTCGAATCCCTCGACGAGTCGAACCTGCGCCAGATGGGCAAGGGCTGGAACAAGGTAGCGACCTACGAGCGCCAGCTCGCGCGCCTGCGCGAGGCCCGCATCATGATCTATGGAACCTTCGTTTTCGGCTACGACGCCGACGACCCCGGGGTGTTCGATCGGACGCTCGAGTTCGCACTGCGCCAGGGACTGTACATCGCCAACTTCAACCCCCTCCAGCCCTTCCCGGGGACTCCCTTGTACGACCGCTTGGCGAAGGAGAAGCGACTCGTGTTCGACCGTTGGTGGCTGAGCGCGGACTACGGCTGGCACCAGGCGCTGATCGAGCCGCGGGGAATGACACGACAACAGCTCACCGACGGGTGTCGCCGCTGCCGGGAACGGTTCAACTCCTTGTCCGGAATGGCGTCCCGATTCCTGCGGTCCCCGGCCCACACCCGCGTGCTCGACAACGCCGCGGTCTTCTGGGCCACCAACGTCGTCTCGAAGCTCGACATCCGGGCCAAGTCCGGTCTCCGGCTCGGCTCCCGAGGAGGTACTCCGTGAGGGTCCTGTTCGTGAAGCCCAACATGGGCCTCGTCGACGGCAAGCCGTACCACGACCGGGGCCGCATGGAACCGCTGACCTTCGCGGTTCTCAAGGGCTTCACCCCGGCGCGGCACGAGGTTCACCTCTGCGACGATCGCTTCGAAGCCGTGCCCTACGACGAACCCTGGGACGTCGTAGGGATCAACACCGAGATCTACACCGCGCGACGCGCCTACGAGATCGCCGATGGATTCCGGGCCCGAGGCGTGAAGGTGGTCCTCGGCGGCCATCACACGAGCATGATCCCCGAGGAGTCCCTCATGCACGCGGACGCCGTTGCGCTCCACGACGCCGACGCCGTATGGACCGACATTCTCCGGGACATCGAGGAAGGCCATCTGCGCACCACGTACGAGGGCGTGGATTACTCCGGCCCCGAACTCCACGGAATCCGCACCGACTGGTCGGTGTTTCGCGGCAAGAGCTACCTCCCCGTCGCCCTCACCCAGTTCAGCCGCGGCTGCCCCAACCGTTGCGAGTACTGCGCCACGGGCAACCTCTACTGCGGCGCCTTCGTCCATCGGTCCCCCAAGGAGGTGGCCGCGGAGCTGGAGCGTGACGGCCGAAGGTTCGTGTTCTTCGCCGACGACAACGTCATCGCCAACATCCCCGCCGCCAAGGACCTGTTCCGCGAGCTGATTCCCTTGAACCTGCGCTGGACCGCCCAGGCCAGCCTCAACTTCGTCGCCGACCCCGAGCTGATGGACCTCATGCTCCGCAGCGGTTGCGCAGGCCTCGTCGTCGGATTCGAATCCCGCGACCCCCGCAACCTCGCCAGCATGAACAAGCGCGGCAACCTCGCCCACGGCTCCTACGACGACGTCGTCGAGCGCATCCGCTCCGTCGGTATCATGCTCTGGTCCGCCTTCCTCCTCGGCTACGACCACGACACCGTTGAGAGCATCCGCGAGACCGTCGACTGGGTCCTGTCGAAGAAGTTCGCCTTCGCCGCCTTCAACGTGCTCATGCCCTATCCGTCGACTCCCTTCTATGCCCGCATGCAGGCCGAAGGGCGCCTGCTCTATGACGGCAAGTGGTGGCTCCACGACGACTACCGCTTCGGGTACACAGGCTTCCGTCCCAAGAATATGTCTCCGGAGCGTCTCGCCGAGCTCGGCCTGGAAGCACGCCTGCGCCACAATACGGTGTTTCAAATCCTCCGCAGGGCTACGGATCGGAAGACCAACTGCAGGGATCCATGGAGCCTGCTGACCTACTTCGCCTACAATCCGCTCTTCCGCGACGAGATGCTCAAGAAGCACGGCATGACGCTCGGCTATCGAGGGTTCGAGCGTTCCACGAGCACCTCCTCCGCTCTGGATTGGTTCAAACACCGAATCGTGCCCGACGACTCCGAGACCCTCCTCTTCGCAGGTGGACGCCGCCTTGCAACCGGACTGACAGACCGCATTCGGAGCGGACGGCGCCGAGGCCCCTGATATTCGGTACCCCCCTGTTCCTTTCCCTCCCACGTGGTAGCTTCGAACCATGCGTTCGCCGAGATTCCCGGTCTGGTCCCATGCTCTCTTCCTCGCGTCCGCGTCGGTGTTCGCCGGCCTCCTGCTCGCGTGCTCTAGCGACGATTCCGACACCGGTGGCCAGCCTTCGTTCGATGCCGGCGACGCAACGCAGGCCGACGCGGCAGGCCCGGACTCGAATGTGTCGGAGACCGGTCTCCAGGAATCGGGCCCTGACGGCGTGACCGATTCGACCGGCGACCAGAGCGTTTCCGATTCCAGTGCAGCAGACGCTCCGACCCCGGACCCCGCGATCCACTTCGTGGGACGGCACGAATCGAGCGGGCCGGGTCAGGCACGGTTCGGCTGGTCGGGAACCGGCCTCGTGGCCCGCTTCGACGGAACCGCCCTCCGCGTCCGCATGGACAATCCCCAAGGAGCCTACACGGTCGTTGTCGACGATGCCGTCCAGACGCCGCTCGAGACCACCGCGGGATTCCAGACCTACACGCTCGCCTCCGGACTCGCTCCCGGCGAGCACGTGGTGCAGATGCTCCGCAGGGCCGAAGGACACGCCGGGGTCACCTCGGTAGAGAAGGTCGAGATCGACGGTCAGCTGCTCGCGCCTCCGCCGGTGACTCGTCGCATCGAGGTCCTCGGCGACTCGATCACGTGTGGCTACGGCAACGAGGGAGCAGACCAATACTGCCACTTCTCCTACGACACCGAGAACCACTACCTCACCTACGGCGCGGTCGCGGCGCGCGCCGTGGGCGCCGAGCTGAGCACCATCGCGTGGTCGGGAAAGGGCGTCATCTTCAACTACGGCGACGACAAGGACCAGCCCCTCCCCGAGGTCTACGAGCGCACCATTCCCACGGAATCTTCCGGAATCTGGGACTTCCACTGGCAGGCCGACGTCGTGCTCGTTAATCTGGGGACCAACGACTTCAGCACCGACGGCGACCCCACCGAAGGGGAGTTCGTGACGGCCTATGTCGCGCTCCTGGAGAAGCTGCGCTCGAAGTACCCCAATGCCCTGCTGCTCTGCACGATTGCCCCCTTGCTCTGGGGCGACGACAAGACCACGTCCGAGGCCTATGTCCAGAAAGCAGTGGAGCAGCGCGCAGAAGAGGGGGATTCCCACGTCAAGCGCATCGACCTCTCCGTCGACGCCATCGGCCAGGGCTGCGACTGGCACCCGAGCGCTGCCACGCACGCGGCCATGGGCGCGAAGCTCGTCACGGTCTTGCACGACGAGCTGGGGTGGTGATCGGACGCCGCAGTCAGGTGCGTTGTGAGCGATGTGCGCGCACCCTGCGGACGGTCACCTCGCCGAAGGCGGCGCACAGGGTCAATCCTGCCGGAATCCCGAACATCGCACCGGTCACGTACATCGTGAGGGCGATGTCGAGAAGCAGGTTGTCCTGGCTTCTCCCCAGGTACACGAGCCACGGCGCCGGCCATGCCGTCAGGGCGATCGCAGCGAGGGGCGCGATCGTGAAGGCCCGTGCGCCCCGACTCCTCAGCAAGGAGCGCCAGATCGCAAGGTCCACGGGCAGACAGACGCCACCGAAAAACAGGTAGGCAGCGATCGTCATGCCGGACAGGTCCGCCACCGGCGCGCGCGCTGCCACGACCCCGGCCACTGCGCCGAGAGGGACCAGGACCACCAGCAGGGTCCGCGGGCTCCATGCGAGCTCGGGACGCAGCCGGGTCCAGAGTTTCGCAAGCAGCCAGTGGGCGATCGTAATGGTGAGCAGCACGAAGGGGCAGGCCACCAGCACGGCGGCTCCGACTTCCACACTGCTCGGTCCGCATCCGGTCAGGCTTCCCCCGAGGACAACCACGAGCAGGGAGGCGGGAATTCGGCCTCGGAGATTCGTACGACTCGAGCGCAGCGTCCGTCTCGTCAAAATGCCCCCACCACGGCGAATCGGGGCCCGTGGAACACGTCCACGCCGCCAAACGTCAGCTCCCGCTTCTCACCTTGCTCGACACCGTCCTTGTCGCCCGGGCTGTTCAGCGAAATCGACGAGTAGATCAGGTCTCCGCGGTAGCTCGCCTGGGCGTCGAGCTTGAACCGGCTCGCGGCGCCGGTGATGCGATAGCGGAACCCGAGCCCCATTCCCACGTTGGCTACAATCGCCGTCTTGTGGAACTGCTCGCGATTCTCCGGAACGTCGGTGGCGTTCTCGTCGTACAGGAGGTAGTAGGATGCGGGCCCGGCACCCGCGAGGATGGCCAGGTCGAAGTACCACCCGAACCTCGGGCTCTCTCCGGGACCCCACCGGCTCGTCACCCCTCCCATCCAGTACTTCGATTGCACGGTCTGCGCCGGACTCTCGCGCACGAACACGTAGTCGTCCCGATCCGCGCTCGTGTTGGTATCCCGCATCTCGTAGAGAATCCTCGGCATCGAGTACCGCAAGTGCCTCGCTCCCAGCACCACCTTCTCGATGTAGTACCTGCCCGCGGTCTGCGCGAACAGGAAAGCGATGTCGTAGCCCACGTCCACCTGCGTGACCTGAAGCTGCATCGGTGCCGTGCCCCAAATCCCCGCGTCCTGGTCCGTTCCAGGATCTACCCCCATCTCCGTCACCGTCCCGGTCGTGAACCGCGCCACGCGCACCGCCGTCTGCACGCCCAACAGCCCCAACCCCGCATCCAGGACGTCGCTCGCCTTCCCCTTCACCCCGAGCTGCTGCCCCAATGACCCGCTGTTCTCGATCGACCCGCCGCTGCTGAAGGCCCGGTCCGTCCTGTAGCCGAGATTCAGCTTCGCAGCGTCCGGAAGGTGAAACCAGTCAAACGCCAGGTTCACGTTCCCAGAGACCATGTAGATCGGCCGAACATCGTAGATCAGCCGGTGCCTGCGCCCCGTGAAGTCATGCGTCGTGGTCTTGCTCGAGCTGGTCGACGATGCGTTCGTCGATTGGGCGTCCTTTGTCAGAGCCGACTGCGAGAAGAACAGCGCCTCACCCCCCGCGTTCACGTCGAGCCGGAACGAGTCCCGCGTGATCCCTGCGATCTGATCGACGAGACTCTCCCTCAGCTTGAATCCCGGCGTCTGGTCCACGTCGTGCCCTCTCAGCTTCGCGAGACGCTCCGCCGCAGGCTCGAGGACGTCGTGCTGCCAGTCCAGACGCTCCTCCATCTTCGACAGGTAGGCCGGCAGCTCCATCACGCTCTCCAGCCGCATCAGCTTCAAAGGCCGGCGCGACCCCTCCTTGCCGATCGCCAGCGTCGCCCGCGCGGCCTGCACGACAATCACCGGGAGAAGCGCCAACGCCTCGAGCTCCAACCGGTAGGCCACCGACACCGCCGTCTCCGCGTCGCGCACGATCTGCTGCTTCCGATCGTCTCCCGGCTCCGGCATCGTCTCCACCGCCGCGACCATGCGGCGCTTCGCGTCGTCGAGACGCTTCTCCGCGGCGTCAATCTGCTCCTTGAGCGCATCGTACTCGGCAAGACGCTCTCGCTCGGAGGCTGTAAACGGCCTCGTGCCGTACACGGGAAGGCTCGGCAGCAAGGCGGCCTTCTTCGCCTCGAGCTGCTCCACCGCCTCGCGCATCCCGGCCGCGGCGTCCCAGTCCCGGGCGAGCGATTGTCCCTTCGGGGTCAGTGAGGCCATCGCCGCGAAGATCGACGCGAACTCCGCCGCGGGCTTCTGCTCTTCCGCAGGGGCACCTGCATCGGCGTCCGCCTCCGCTCCCGCTCCCTCCGCGACCGCACCCCCTTCCCGGGTCCCCGCGTCGTCCCCCGGCTCCTGCGCGCGATCTCCCTCGACGCCTGCACCGCTCCCGCGGGCGGCAGGCTTCGGCGCCTGCTCCAGCACCTCCTCCAGATGCACCCGGTACACCTTGACCAGCGGTATGTTGTAGTCCGTGTTGTTGTACGGAGCACGGGCCCGCAACAGCGATCGAATGCGATTCGCTTCCGCGTCCGTCAACGGTAGCTTCCCTATCCACTCCGCCCCTGGCGTGTACGGCGTTTCGATCAGAATCCGGTTCAACAGCGCCGCCGTCACCGCGAGGTCCTCCGCCCGATCGATGGCCACGTGGAGCTTGGCTTCCTCGTACGTGTAGGCGCGATAGGCCCGGACATTGTACGCGGTGGCGCCGCAACCCAGCAGGGCGGCTGCCAGGATCGCTGCGCAGGCGGGGACGGCTCTGGACCTCGTCATGAGCCGCCACGATACGCTACCGCGCACGACCCTGCTATACCGCGTTCGTGCAGCAACCGTCTGCTTCGCATCCCCGAAGCCCCTGGCCGGGCCTCCTCGCGCTCGTGGCCTGCGCCGCGCTCTGGAGTCTCAACGGTCCGCTGATCAAGCTCCTGCACCACGCGGAAGTGCCTGGCATCACCATCGCCTTCTATCGCTCCATCCTCGGCGGCCTCGCCTTCCTCCCCCTGGCCTGGCCGCGGCGCTCAACGGCCCGCAACGTCCCCTGGTACTGGCCCGCAGCGACCATCCTCGTCTTCACGATCATGACCGCATCGTTCGTGATCGCCAATACGCGCACCACCGCATCCAACGCCATCGTCCTGCAGTACACCTCTCCCCTCTGGGTCTTCCTGCTGTCTCCCGTGCTGCTGGGAGAACGCTCCAGCCGCGCGGAGGGCGCAGTCATGTCGATCGCCATGGCAGGCGTCGCGGTGATCTTCGCCGGGAACCCTGCAGCGGATCTGCCCGGCCTTTGCTGGGCCCTTCTCAGCGGCTGGGGCTACGGAACCCTCACCGTCCTGCTGCGCAAGCTCCGCCCCGTGAGCCCCACGGTGGTCTCCGCCCTCAACGCCCTGGGCTCCGGAATCCTGCTCCTCGGCCCCGCAATGCTCTGGGGCCGCCTCACCCTCGACACGCGTGAGCTGGTGATCCTGCTCGTCCTGGCGCTCGTGCAGTTCACCTTCCCCTACTTCCTCTTCTCCTGGGCGCTGCAGCGCATCGGAGCACAGAAGGCCTCCTTGCTCCTGCTCCTCGAGGTCGTGCTCAATCCCGTCTGGACCTTCTTCGCCGTCGGCGAACGACCCTCACACGCCACGCTCATCGGCGGCCCCCTCATCCTCCTCGGCGTCGCCAGCGCCATCCTCATCGGATCCCGTAAGAACGCGCCGCGCCAATAGCAGAATCCGTCGGCGCCCGTGGATCGATCGTCTGGCTGCGCAGCGTCGATCCGTTGCCAGCTCGACCGGTCAGGGCCACCACACCGCAGCGCAGCACCCGGCATCTGTCCCCCATGCGAGCCCAAGGTGCAGCGCAAAGCCCGGCCAGATGCTGCGAGCCCTGAGCGCGATCCACCCGAGCGCCACTGCACCCACCCCCGAGGTCACCCACTCCGCCGCCGGTGCGCCTGCATGATCCATCGCGCAGACCATCGCCATCGCGGGCACCGCCCAGCCGCCAATCATCGATCGGAACGCCACCAGCAGCACGCCCCGATAGTAGAGCTCGGTCGCCAGCAGGATGACGGCATAGGCCGCCTCCGCGACGAGTGTGTGGCCCCCCAGTCCCAAACACGCGTCGCGATAAATGGGATACACGGAGCAGATCGACGGAATCATCTGCGCAGCGCCGACTCCCACCGCAATCGACGCCAGAGGCCCGATAGACCACCACCACCCGCCACCCGGCGGAAAACTGGCCCTCCCCACCATCGAGACCGTCGCCGTCCACCACCCCTCCTCGCGATCGCGCAGGCGCACGACGCACCCGGGCAGCACGACCAGGAACAGCACGCAGACCACCGCGTTGATCGCGAGACGCGTGAGGCCAAGGGCACTACCTCGCATCCATGCGTCCGGAAACGCCGCGCGATAGGGCGCCGCGGTCGACATCGCGAACCACCGCATCGCGGCAAAGCAGATCAGCAGCGCGAGGATCGGCAGCGCGCCCGGCGTCCTCAACTTGTTCTTCTCGGCCGCGCCAGACCCGTCTGTCGCTGCGCCGCTCACCTCACGGGAACTCCACGAATGTCGCTTCCACCGTCGCCGTCGTTGTGTTGCCCGTGCGATGAACCTGCACCTCGCTCGCACCTGCCTCGAATGCCACCGATACCGGAGCCCAGCTCGTTGCACCCGAGCCGCTTCGCCCGGTCCGATGGAATGCCCCTTGGGCGATCGGGACCAATCGCTGCGCGTTCAGCCCGAGCACCGGCGCCCCCTTCACCGTCTCCCCGGAATTCAGCGTGACCGACGTCTGCTGCGTGCGCGCGCCACCCGTGAACTGCACCAACTGCCAGGCAACCGTCGCCGCATAGCCGGTGCCGCCCCGCTCGATCACCAGGGAGTCGCCCTGCAACCGCCCGGTGACGGCGGAGCTGGCGACGGGAATCTGCGTGACGGGGGACGATTGAATCGAATAGGTCAAGATGGGCCAGGCCGTCAGCGAATTGGCAATCGGAACCACGACGCTTGCGGAGGGGGAGTCGACGGGCAGGTTGACCTGTCCACGGGTCACGGTACACCCGTCGAACGTCACGACCTGCCACTCCGCGAACGACTGTGTGTTGGATCCCGAGTCGCCCATTCGCAGCTCGAGAGTGGTTTCGCTCGTCAACGTCGCCGCCACCAGGTCGTCGGAGCTGTAGTTCGCACCGGAGCCTCGCTTGGTCACCAGCACGAAGCTCTTGGAGGGGTCCGCCGGCGAGGGGAGCGAGACGTTCGCGGTCGCCGCGGGGAACTGCGCCGACCCGCGCTGCGCTCTCATGCCGGAGACGAACTCCGCAACGTACCATCGGATCTCGGCGTCTTGCTCCATCGAGCCCGCGCGTTCGAACCGCAGCGTCGTGGAGCTGGCGATCTGGCCCGAAATCGCACCATCGCCGGGGTTGCCTCCCGCGGAGCTCACCCCGAACACCAGGAGGGATCGCGCGGGTTCGATCGCAGGGATGGTCGCGGTTGCGGAGGCGACGCCACCGGGCAGCGTGACGACACCCGAACGGATGGTGTTCAGCGGGCTGGGGTTGGAGACGCTCCCGGCATCGCCGCCTTGGCCGGAGGTCCCGGCGCTCCCTCCCTGTGCCGCATCTCCGCCCGCCCCAGCACCGGCTTCCTGCCCACCGAAACCGTTGCCTCCCGACCCGCCGGCTCCTCCCGACGCGCCGCCGCCGCCTGCAGCTTCGGTCGATGCGTCACCGCCTGCGCCCCCCGCAGCCTCGCTCGATGCGTCGCCGACTGCGCCGCCCGCGGCCTCACTCGATGCGTCGCCTGCCGTCCCGTCCTCGAAGGCTGCGTCGAAGTCCATCGTGCAGCCGTGTGCCGCCGCGCTCGCGCACAGCAGGGTCAACAGCAGGCCAACGAAGGACTTCTCCACTTCTGCCAGACTACGTGGCTTCGGAGCACGAAGGAAGCCTCGATGCCCAGAGGGGGCGCGGAACAGGATTTCTGATATCATGCGCAACCATGAGAACTCTCAAGCTTCTTGCCTCCATCGGCATCTTCTCCGGTCTGCTTGCTTCCGGTAGCGTCGCTCTGGCCGAGCCGTGCGACCTGCCCCGCATCATGATCGTCATGGATAGCTCGTCGTCGATGCTCAACACGGTCACCGAGCAGAACGTCGACATCGTCAAGTGGGACGCGGCCCAGAGCGCTGTGAAGGCCGTGACCGACGCCTACCCCGATTCCGCGCAGTGGGGTCTCATGGTCTTTCCCGGGCCGGCGGGCGGCTGCTCCACCGGTACCGTGCTCGTCGACGTCGGGCTCTCCACCGGTCCCGACATCCAGACGCAGCTCGCCAACATCGACATGAACTCCGGCTCGCGCCAGACGCCCGCCGGGCAGACCCTCATGGCCGCCGCCAGCGACCCGGGCATCACCGCCGCGGGCAAGAAGAACTACGTCGTGTTCGTCACCGACGGCTACCAGTACTGCTCGGTCCCCGCCGTCAGCGGTCCCCCGGTCTGCACCACGAGCGCGGATTGCGCGGCGATGAACGTCAGCACGTGCCCCACCTGCGACTCGTGCAACACGGGCTCGACGAACCCCGCATGTGCGGGATACGCGGGTGGCTGCTACTGCATTCGCACGTGGCCCGTCCTCGGTGTCGAGGCCCTCGCCGCGGCTGGCGTGAAGACCTACGTCGTTGGCTTCGGCTCCAACGTCGATGCGAAGACCCTCAACACCGCAGCCCACGAGGGCGGCACGGCGATCGCCGGCTGCGATCCCTCCGCGTCCACGCCGAGCTGCTACTACAAGGCAACGCTCCCCTCGGAGTTCAACGCCGCGCTCGCGGATATCGTGCAGAAGGTCACGACCGAGACCTGCACTGCCGATTGCGGCATCCAGGGATCGCGCACCTGCACCGCCTCCGGGTGGTCGGACTGCGTTGCTCCCGCTGAAGTCGATTGCACCGGGCCGTGCGGCGCCTCGGGCAAGCAGACGTGCGTCAACGGCGCCCTGACGGAGTGCGATGCCGTGTGCGAGGACGCGGGAGCAGGAGGCGCGGCGGGTGCTGCCGGCGCGGCCGGGGCTGCCGGATCGAGCGGCGCGGCGGGCAAGGCCGGATCCAGCGGCGCTGCGGGCTCCGCGGGCAAGGCCGGATCGAGCGGCGCTGCAGGCTCCGCGGGCAAGGGCGGCGCTGCCGCACAGGGCGGCGAGGGTGGCTCATCGTCCGAAGACGACGCTGGAGACGGCACCGCTGCGGGTCCCGACAGCGGGGACGACGGCGGGTGCGGCTGCCGCACGACCGGCAGCTCGTCCGGGTCACGAACGATTCTCGCGCTCGGTCTCGGAATCGCCATTGCCTCGCTCGCCCGGGCGCGGCGACGACACTGATTCGACACCTCCCCGCCAGAAAGATCGCCTGCTTCCAGCCCCGTCACCGAAGCTGCACGCCCAGCGTCAGCCCCGCTGTCACCCGCAACTCGTCCCGGTCCGGGACCCCCTTCAGCGCTCCGTGTCGCGCATAGCCGGCATCCACGACCAGGGCGATCGGCTCATCATTCACCGCAACGATCACCCGCTCGATCCGTGCCTGCGCGTCCATCGATCGGGTGTCCCACCGACGCTCCGACGTCCAGCTCGGGTTCCAGCTTGCAGCCAGCTCGGTGGTCGTGCGGCCCGCGTGGTCCTGCCAGCGCCACCGGGCCAGCGGCGAGGTGAACGGCGAGAGCCGGTGCACCGTGCGGCGCGGCGTCAGACCTGGATCTCCCACCAGCTCGAGGTCGTAGCGAACGCCTATCCCCAGCTCGAGCGATCGCCCGGGCTTCCCCGCTCGCCAGGGATCGAGCACGATCGCGCTGCGCGCCACGCCCACCCGCAGGATCTCCGGCCCGGTCACCGCCGGAGTTGACCGCACTCGCCCCACCTCCACCACGGTCCCCACGTCGAAGGGGAAGGCCACCTTCCACGGTCGCTCGGTCGGGAGCAGCAGATACGATTGGTCCGCGTGCCGCAGCCAACTCATCGCATATAGCGAAGCATCCAACGCCGGAACGCCGTCCACGCTGCGAAGACCGGGAATCGCATAGCCCCAGGCGAACCGATGGTCGAACTGCCATCGTATCGACTCGCCCGGCTTTCCGAACCGCCGCTCCGACCGGTAGGCCACGCCACTCTCGATCGCTTGCACGCCTCGAGACTCGCCTGCCAGCGTCGCGACTCCGGACAGCGCACCCAGCCTCACGCGACTGCCCGGATCGAACTCGACACGCATCCTCCTGCCGAGGTCGTCGGAGGCGTAGGTGTCGGCCCCGGCTTGCCGCCCGCACGCGACCGCGGCCATCACCAGGCCACAGGAAACGAGCCGGAGGGCGACCGCGCGCTTCATGGCATGACCGGCATGGATCGTTGGGGTCTGCGCTTCGGCGGCAGACTCTCGTCGAGTCGTGCCGGCGCCCAGAACGAGAAGCGGACTCCCGACAGCGCGCTCGCCTCCCACTTCGACGCCCGCTCCGGCAGGTCCGTCCGGTAGTCCAGGTTGCCCTCCAAACGAAGCGTCAGCGGTTGATCGTTGATGGCCAGGAAAATCACCTCGTACGACACCCCGGCGTTGGCCCGCCTCCGCACCGTCCCTGCCGGCAACCCTTGATAGAACACCGGCAGACCCGCGCCGGCGCGAGCTCCGAGGTGGTGGAAGCCTCCACGATCCATCACGAACGCGCTCTCCACCCCGGCGACCGGCCCCGCGTATCGCTGGGCTCGGCGGTCGCCTTCGTCGTCCGTCAACTGCCCGGCGCCCGCCCCCACGAAGCTCCTCACGTAGCTCGACAGGTCGGCAGACTGCCAGAAGGCGAACGTTGCGCGGGCCTGTCCGTACTCGAGCTCGAGAAGTCCCGGCGTTCGATGGGTGTTGGCCTGCACGCCGAGGACCCGCAGCCCGACCCCCACGTCCACGTGGCCGTCGTACCGCCGCGGCTGGCCGAAAAACGTCGTGACACGAAGCAGAGGACGCGTCGAGGAGTGCGCCAGATCGTACGAGAAGAGCTGGCCTCTCGCGGCCAGGTCGTCGAGCGCCACGTCCCCCTCCAACGCGCGGATCGTGTGCC
>CAYMUE010000012.1:7766-10633 GCA_964393505.1 uncultured Polyangiaceae bacterium | reverse complement strand
TCCTCTCCCCAAGCGGTGTGATCCGGCGCGACGAGGTAGGTTGGATCACGTCGCGCGGCGCCGGGCGGTCCCGGTGCATGCTGCACCCGAAAGGCGTTGCCCTCGCGATCCTGAAGGCACCAGACCGGTTGCTCCCAGTCGAGTCGAGGGGTCTTGTCCGAGACGGTGGCGGGTTGCTGCGCTGCGACCGGGAACGCCGCGCAGGTCAACGCACACACCCATCCCGCGCGAATCCACGCGTTCGATGGCGTCATGTTCGTGCTCCGTTCGGCGCCCGATGCAAGGGCGAAGCCGTCGATCCCCCTCCTCTCGCCTCGCGAGGAATCCCATCCATTCTCGCCGCACCGGTGACAGCACAGCCTCCTTGCTGCGAACGAGTCTGCCCTCCCACCAGCTCGCAATGCGGCGCGCACAGGCCTCCTCTCCCGCACTTTTGTGCAATGCGTCGACCTGGCCTACTGCCGCGTGCCCCCCTTCGCATCTCGCGACTGCTCTTTGCATGACCGCAGCCGCACACCGGGATCGTGAACGCGAGTTCGCCGGGGCCATCCGCCCTCGGACCCCGATCGCGCGCCCTTCCCGAACACCCGGGTGCCTTGCGCTGCTACAATCCTTCTCCAGGATTCAAGGTGCACACATGAACCCGCCGAGTCGCGAGGGCGAAGCCAAGCCTGAGGCACGCGTCGGTCTCCCCGCTCCGACGCGCTGGAGACTCCTGTGGAGGAGCTCCACCTTCGACCTGCCGGCTTCGGGTAGCGTCGTCGTCGGACGCAGCCCCGCCTGCGACATCGTGATCAACCAGTCCTCGGTGTCGCGCACGCACTGCCGCATCACCCTCTCCGCCGACGGACTCTCCGTGCAGGACCTTCGCAGCTCCAATGGCCTGTACGTGAATGGCGACCGCGAGACCGGGCGCAGACGCATCGCGAGCGGAGACCGTCTCTTGCTCGGCTCCGAGGAGCTCGTCGTGGCCACCTCCGGCCCGGTCGGTGCCCAGGAATCCGGTCTCTCGCCCATCCCGCCCGGAACCGCACCCTCCGTGGCCCAGCACTTCCCCGCCGAGAGCCCCTCGGCGTGGAACCGGGGCGCACCCCACTCCGAGCGCATGGTCGTTACCACGCAGAAAGCGGACGCATTCGAGACCCTCGGCAAGCTCGCGGATCGGATGCTCGCCGCGGGGAGACTCGAGGCCGCCTCGCGCATTCTCTCGGGTCACATGCGTGCGACGCTGCGCGGGGCGAGCGCGGGGGAACGGATCCCTGTCGAGGTGATCGACGGCTCGCTCCACTACGCCTTGGCGCTCGCGGAGGCATGCCACGACGGCAGTTGGATCGACTACGTCCTGGAGCTCTCGATCGCCCTGCGGTCACCGCCTCCGCTCCAACGCATCGATCAGCTTCGCGTTCTGCTCGATCGCGGCGTGCGCTGCGATCCGAAGTTGCTGGCGGAGTGCAAGGCGGTCGTCCGCACGGCGCTCCTTTCGGGCTCTCCCATTGAGAAAGGGAACGTGGAAGCGTTGCTCGCGCTCGTGCTCCGCTGACACTACGAACTGGATCATGGCCGCTCCCTCCCCCACCTCGCGCCATCGTCTCTCGGGCACCCGCTTCGGGCGCTATCTCGTGGGGCCGGCTCTCGGCACCGGAGCTGCGGCCACGGTCTACCTCGCGAGGCTCGACGGCCCTCACCAGTTCGAGCGGCTCCTGGCCCTCAAGATCATCCACGAGCACCTCGTCGATCAGCAGGAGTTCGTCAACCTGTTCCTCGACGAGGCGCGCCTCGCAGCCCGTCTCTCGCATCCCAACGTCGTGCACATCTACGAGCTCGGCAGGGAAGGCGATCAGCTCTTCATCGCGCTCGAGTACCTGCACGGGCAGACGCTCTCCTCGGTCTTTCAGCGCCTTGGGTCGGCCAGCGCGCCGATCCCCTGTGACATCGCGGCCTGGGTCGGGGCCCGCGCGGCCGAAGGGCTCCATCATGCGCACGACCTGACTGGAGACGACGGAACGCGTCTCGGGCTTGTGCATCGTGATGTGAGTCCGCAGAACCTGTTCCTCACCTACGACGGACAGGTGAAGGTGATCGACTTCGGAATCGCTCGTGCCGAAGGGCGTCTGGCCGAGACCGAACAAGGCAAGATTCGCGGCAAGTTCCGCTACATGGCCCCCGAGCAGTTGCTCGGTGAGGACTTCGATCACCGCGCCGATCTGTTCGCCCTCGGGGTCACCATCTTCGAGCTCGTCACCGGCTCGGCCCTCTTCCAGGGCAAGGATCTCACGGACATCCTCGGCCAGATCCTCGACGCCGAGATCCCGGACCCGCGGCAGTTCCGTCCCGACATGCCGCTTCCCCTGGCCGCGCTGCTGCGCCGCACCCTCTCGAGCAATCCCGCGGAGCGCCCTACCACCGGTGCGGAGCTCGCCCGAACCCTCGATGCGATCGTGCAGGCTTCCGGCTTCTCCGATCAGAAGACCCGCCTCGCTCGCATCATGAACGACCTGTTCCCCGACGAGATCGCGTCCCGAACCCGCGCGATCGCCGATCTGCGAGCGCTGCAGCCCGAAGGGCCTGCTCCCGAGGATCCTGGCGGCCCCAGCGCCACACCTCCTCCGGCTCCCGAGGTCCCCACGGTCACCGCCGGCCTGCCGCGACGACGCTCTCCGTGGCGCGTCGCCACGCCCCTCGCCGCCGCTGCCGCGGTGCTCGTCGCCGCTGCGAGCATCACGCTCTCCCTGCGCCCCGCATCCCAGCCAACCCCTCAACCCGCACCCTCCGCGTCCGTCGCCATCGACATCCGCGTCCAGCCCCCCACGGCCGCCTCCGTCAGCATCGACGGCGCTCGCATCTCCACCGATCCTCCGCGCGCGATC
>CAYMUE010000012.1:0-7666 GCA_964393505.1 uncultured Polyangiaceae bacterium | reverse complement strand
TTCGTCGCGGCTCGACACTCTGCTCGCTGTGCTTGTGCCTGGTGATGGGCACTTCCGCGAGCACGTCATGGGCCGACGACGATCCGGGCGCCTGCGTGCAGTCTCCCAAGGAATGCTCGCGCATCGCGTTCGACGCCGGCGTTGGCGCCTACGAGAAGGGCGACTACCCCACCGCGCTTGCCCGATTCCGCGAAGCCCTCGCGCTCCGCCCCCATCCTGTCATCGCCTTCAACGTCGCCCTCGCGGAGAGCAAGAACGGCCTGTTCGTCGAGGCCGTGCAGCGCCTCGACCAGATCCTCCAGGATCCGCAGACGCCTCGCACGCTGCGCGAGCAGGCACAATCCGAGCGGGGAATCGCCACGCGCAACATCGCGACCCTCGTGGTCGATCCGGGCACCTCCCAAGGCGCCACCGTGCTGCTGGACGGCCACCGCGTGCAAGGAGACCCTCCGCGCGCTCCCGCCAATCCCGGTCCGCACACGCTGCGTGTCGAGCTGCCAGGGCAACCACCCATCGATCGCTCGATCCATCTCGTTCCGGGTGAAACCTTGCGAATCACCCTCGATCGAACCCGCGAGCTCGTCATCGTCCCCGGCCCCACGACTCCCAATCCGGTTGTCGCTCCTCGCGGACTTCACCCCGCGTGGTTCTGGGCCGCCGCCGGAGCCACCGGCATCGCGGGCGCGCTCACGCTCTGGAGCGGTCTCGACACTCTCAGCGCGCACAGCGCCTACGAAACCGATCTTCCGACGCTGACCCAGCCCCAGGTCGACGCCCGTGTCGCGAATGGTCACGACCTCGAGCGACGCACCAACATCCTGCTCGGCACCACCGCCGTCCTCGCCGTCGGGACCGCCGCCCTCGGCGTCTTCTACACCCGCTGGGGCTCCGCCGCGGTACGCCCCACCGTGGGCGGGCTGCAGGTCTCCGCCAGCTTCTGATTGCCCGCAAACGCCCTGCGCCACCCCCCGTGCGATTCGATGGTCGCATCGACCTCGATCATCCTTCGACGAGTCTCCGTCAGGGCCCGCACGATCCCTCCGAACCGCTCGATCGCTTCGGAGTCGAGCTCGATCCCTCGACGCGCCTCCAGCCAGTCCCGGCACACCGAGTGGTTCCCGATCACCATGCCCCACGCGTCTTCGGGCACATGGATCCATGACCGATCGTTGAGCCACACGCGCCCATGCGCCGCGTCGCGACGCACGCCCACCACGCGACACCCGAACAGCTCGCGCCCCTGCACCGCACACGGAACCGGGTCGAGGTGCAGAGAGCAGAGGGACTCCCCCGCCGACGCAAGCGCGCGAAAAACCTCGGCGCTCGCAGGAACCGGAATCCGCGGGAAGTCCCTGCACAGCGCTTCCGCGTTCCGGCTCCGATACGTCGGGGACCACAGAATCGCATACACATAAGCCAGCACGTCCCACGCGGTGTACCCGTCCGCTCCACCCTCTCGCTCCCAGCCTGCGCGAAACGACAGCCCCGTCGCGCGCGAAAAGACCTCCACGCCCCGCGCGCTCAGGTTCGGCACGAGCTGCGTCTGCCCCTCTGCCGGATCTCCTCTCTCCACGAACAGCGGCCAGATCAGGGCGTCGTCGCAACTCGACACCATGTCCTTCGCAATCAGACCACGGGCGACCAGATACCCGCTGACGTGCCCCGTTCGATCCTGTCGCAGCGCGGCCAGCGCCACGTTTCCGGAGCGCAGCAGATGCCGCATCAGGCGCTTCTTCGGCTCGCAGACGAACGCCCGGTCGTAGACCACGCAGCGCTCGTCGAACGGCCGGTACGCCAGCGGACGCACCAGCGACTCGAGCTCCTGGACCGGGGCCTCCGACCTCCTCCTCGCATCGGCGATGCGGAAGTGCGCCGTCGTGCAGAGGCCCATTTGTTCGCGCAACGAACCATCGCTCTCCTCGCGCCTCGCAAGCCTCCTCACGCGCTCCACCGCTTCGCGTGCCGTCATGCCGACCACGAATCCGTCGTGACGCGTCTTCACCCCGGTCCCGTAGCGATGATCCCGGTCCGACGCGGGATCCCCCGAGCCCGCCAGCTCGATCAGCGATGGCCACTGCCGGTAGTCCTCGCCGACGTGGCTGGGAACGAAGAGGTATCGCGGTGGCTCCACCATCACCGCAACCGCTTCGATCGACTCCGGTGCGCTGTCGGCCAGCAAAGAAAGCTTCTCCTCCACGCGTCCGCGCACGCGCCGGAATGCCACGCTCGCCGCGCCCTTCGTGCCTTTGGGCCCCAGCCTCGCGATCGTTGCCGCCGTTCCTTGCCGGATCGCGAACAGGCTCTCGTCGGTCCCCTGCTCCCGGCTCCCGCCTCCCAGGTCGAACCAGCTCATCGACCCGGCGCGCTCGATCCAGGACCGTCGCACGTCCCGATACAGCACCCCCTCGCCCCAGCCGACATCGGTCACCAGCCCCGCGAACACCGCGCCGCTTTGGTCCGTCATCCACTCCACCAGACGGAGAAATCGCAGGTAGAGGTTCGACAGGCGCTGGATCTGGCGCTCCTCGGACCGCACCGACGTCTTGTAGTCGAGCATGAGCTGCTCCATCCACGGCTCCGCCGGAGGCGCAGCACCGAAGTACGGTGGATTGCCCAGGACCACGGTGACGTCCCCGTCGTCGCGTAGCCGGGCGACCTCGACGCCGTGCTCGCTGCGCTGACACACCGCGGGCGATGCGAGCGCGTCGGCGAGGAGAATCCGCGGCGTCTCGTGGGGCTGCAGCCTGCACCCCGTCTCTTCGAACGCCCTGCGCACCGCGAGGTGGGCAACCGCGTAGGGGCCCATCGCGATCTCGATCCCGCGCAGGCGGTGCAGCAGCGAGTCGCGGACCAGGGAGCTCCACGCCGCCGCACGCCGCTGGTCGTCCAGACCGTTCCATCGCACCAGCGTCAGTGTCCGGTGGATCCATCGCAGCGTCTCGATGAGGAAGACTCCCGTCCCTGCGGCCGGATCGAGGATCGAAACCCACGTCTGCCCCGGGTCCACCGACGGTGGGACCTTCGCCACTCGCAGCCTCGCAGGCGCGTCCCGCCACGACATCGGATCGGCCAGGCCTTCGGACAGGCCGGCATCGCGACGCAACAGCCCGTCGACCGCGCGCACGACGAAGCGCGCCAGCGGCGGCGGCGTCAAGTAGAAGCCGTGATCGCGCCGGCTGGCGGCATCGGTGGTTCGAAAGACCAGCTCGCACCACGCGTGGGGATCGCCAATCGGTTCGTGACACGACACGAGCTCTCGCATGCGCTCCACGGTCCGCTCGACGCTGGCCGGGCGCCCGGGAAGCAGCAGCGACGCGATGGTCGCGCCGACCACAGGCACGGCGAGGAGCTGCTCGACGAGGCTCGACGGAGTGCCGTCGAAGGCCAGCGTCATGGTCAGGGCTTGGGCGAGCTGCAGCGAGAACGCCTCGGGGGACAGCGCGCGACCGAGCGAGGCGCGTGTGCGATCGAGGTGGAAAAGAAAGGGCCCGCTGGACGGTCCGAGGGCAGCCGCGAGCTCGAGCGTGAGGGGCGCGAGACGTCGAGCAAGGCGCGAGGCCCGCTGCGTTCGCACGGGCGCCGATGTCCAAACGCGGGGTCGCCGTGGCATTCCCGCCATAGTAGGCGATGTCGCGCGCCACTTTCGGCCTTGCCTGCATGGCGCACTGCGGTAGCTTGATTTTCACGGGTCCCTGCGGACCAAGCGCTTGCTCAGGAATGGATGATGCCGATGCTGGACTTCGACGTTTGCCGCGGCGACTGCGCCATCGATGGTTCCGTTGGGCTCCCTGCCGGTCCGACTCCGCGCCGCGCGCGAGCCCGGGTGACCGCCTTGCTCCTGGGAGCGCTGTGCGCTGGACTTGCCACTTCGTGCTCCGACGAGGGGTCGACCAACACCACCCCGGGCACCCCCAAAGCTGCCCCGCTGGCGCTCATCGACATGGCTCCGCGTCAGATGGACACGGCTCCGGTCGTGGGGAGAGTGGTCGCTGCGGTGGACCTCGATCGCAACGGCAAGATCGATCTGATCCAACCGTGCAGTGACCGGGTGCGCATCCACATGCAGACCGCGCCGGGGAAGTTCGAGCTGTCGGCTGCCGACGTGCTCCCGAAGCTCACCGAAGGAGTCGTGGTTCAGCTCGTTCCTGGGGACTTCGACGGCAACGGCTCGATCGATCTGTTCGCCGTGACGTCGGGGGAGGCGCTCGATCACCTGTTCCTGCAGCAGTCCGGCAAGTTCGCGGAGGGGCCGGCGGTGCCCGGGGTGAAGGGGGATTCCCTTCACGCAGCAGCGGCGGATCTCGACGGCGACAAGGATCTCGACGTGGTGGTGGTGAGGAAGGGCGATGACACCGCGCCGGCGGTCCAACTGCTGGTGAACGACGGGAAGGGGAAGTTCTCCGACGACACCACGACGCGGCTTCCGAAGACGTTCGCTGCGCTCGGCGTGGCGCTGGGGGACCTTGACGGCAGCGGCTCGACGGACATTTTCCTGGCAGGCGATGCGGAGAGCAGGCTGTACCTGAACGACGGCAAGGGGGTATTCCGCGACGGGCCGCCGGACGCGATCCCGCAGCTCGTCGAGCCCCACGGGCGAATGCCTTCCCTCGGTGATCTCGACGGCAACGGCTCGCTCGACGTCTTCCTCGCCTCGAGCACGTCGAGCATCGCTCTGCTCAACGACGGGACCGGGCGCTTCGTCGACGAGACTCCCTTCGTGCTCGGCGCGAACCCTGGCCCCGCAGCTTCGGCCACTCTCGTGGATCTGGATCGCGACACCCTCCTCGACGCGGTCGTCTCGAGCCCGTCGGGGCGCTTCCAGATCCTGCGCAACGACGGCACCGGCCGGCTCTTCGACTACTCGTCGAGTGTCGTTCCCTCCTCGCCGCAGGCGTCGAGCACCGTGTCCTCGGCGGCAGCCGATCTCGACGGCGACGGGGATCTCGATTTGTTCGTTAGCCGAAACAACTTCTCGCGCCCGTGGTTGCTGGTGAACTGGCATCCCAAGGCGGTGGTCGACGCGGACGACGACGGGATGCCGGACGAATACGACGTGTGTCCGAAGAAGGCCGATCCTGCCCAGGCCAACGAGGACGCGTATCACTTCTCTTGCTCCTCGGGTGTTGCATGCAAGGCGTCCACCGGTTGCCGTCTCGCGGCAGGAGAGACGCGTGCCTACCTGCTCTGCTCGGAGGAGAAGAGCCACGCGGACGCGCGTGCGTTCTGCAAGGCGCGGGGCGCGGACCTGGTGGCCATCGAAGACGCGGCGGAGAACGCGCTCATTACCTCCTTCAAGCCGGGGGTGGCGTGGATTGGGGCCACCGACGCGGAGACCGAGGGGACCTGGAAGTGGGTCTCCGGCGGCGCGGTCGCCTACAAGAACTGGGGCGAGAACCAGCCCGACAATGCCGGCGAAGGCGAGAACTGCGCGACCATCACCGACGCCGAGGAGACCGCCGGCAAGTGGAACGACCTGCCATGCGCCAACAGCGCCGGCTTCATCTGCGAGGACGCCCTCGTGCGCCCTTCCACCGATCCCGGTGATGCGTGCGACGTCTGCCCGTCGGTGCTCGATGTCGACCAGAAGGACACCGACAAGGATGGCAAGGGGGATGCCTGCGACAAGGAGTGACGAACCGCACGGGCCGCGACCATGAGCGGCGCGCGACCGGCTTCCGAACGTCGCCACGCGACCCCTTCGCGCGTCGCCACCCTTGCGCTCGCGCACTGCGCCGTCTCGTCTCGCGCTGACGGGGCTGGCGAGGTCCCCCCGGAGTGCGGCGGCATGCTCGCCGCGCGAACGCCCCCCTCTCCCGCTCCGCCGGCAACACTCGTCGGTCTCCGGCTCCTGCTTCAATCGCGGCGTCCGCGGCCTCTCGCCGCTCGTCGTTCCGCCTCTTCCCTGGGAAGGACTCGTGTCGATGCCTGAGTTCGCATTCCGCAACGTGCGCTCGAGGCGCTGGCCCCTCCGCCGTTCCGTCGGCCCCGCGCTCCTGCTCCCCGTCTCCCTGTGCGCCCTGCTCGCCTCCGCTTGCGGCTCCGACGTCGAGGTGTCCTCCGTGACACCGTCCTCAGGCTCCGCTCGCGGAGGCCAGAAGGTCATCGTCCACGGCGAAGGCTTCGGATCGAGCGCAACGGTGTCCTTCGACGGCGTCCCCGCACGCGCGGTTCGACGGGTCTCGGACACGGAGCTCGAGGTCACGACGCCGACGCTGCTCGCCTGCGCGGCGGACGTGAAGGTCGAGTCGGACGGCGACGAAGCGACCCTGTCCAACGGGTTCACGTTCCTGCCGCTGAACCTGCGGTTCGTCGAGGCGCCGGCGCACTACCTGCCCGCCGTGGAGGATCTCGCGGTGGCCGACGTCGCTGTGGCCGACTTCGATCGGGACGGCGACCCCGACCTCTTCCTCGCCGGGGCCAACGCGCCGAGCTCGTTGCTGCGAAACAGCGGCACGGGCAGCTTCAATCCCGCTCCTGCGGGCGTCGATGCTGGTGTGGAGGCGGGAGCCGAGGCCGGGACAGAAGCGGGGGCCGCAGACGCCGGAACGCCGGACGGGTCGGCGGACGCTTCACCCGCGGATGCTTCGTCACCCGACGCGTCATCCCCGGACGCCGGCACCAACCCGTCGCTCGCTTCGATGGCCAACGACGTCCGCAAGGTCCTCGCCGACGACTTCGATCGGGACGGCGACATCGACCTGTTCTTGTGCAACGGAGGCGGTGAAGCCCATCGCGTCCTGCTCAATGACGGCAAGGGGAGCTTCACCGGGGCCGCCGACGGCGTCGCCCTTGGAGCCGACGACTGCCGCGATGCCGCGTTGATCGACACCGACGGCGACGGCCGACAGGACGTCGTGATCCTCGGCAAGGGGCGCATCGGGCGCGGCAAGACCTACGTCCGCACCCTGGTGGCTGGCTCCTCGCCGCTGTTCGCCCCGCCCAAGGACGGCGAGCCCAAGGGCGAAGTGCAGGACCTTCCGTGCGGCACCGTCACCGGCTCCCAGGACGCGATCACCGGCAAGTTCACCTTCGATTCGACCTCCACCTTCGCGGGCGCCGCCTCCGGAAAGGCCTCCTTCGACTTCGGCTCCGCCACCGGAAGCGTCTCCTTCTCCGTCTCCGTTCCCTCGATCCGCGCGGTCCCCTCAGCCCTCGCGCTCGAGATCGAGGGAGCCGGATCCGGAAACCCGATCACGCTGAGCATCGTCGATGCCGAAGACGAGGTGTACTCGGCCGAAGCCGGCGCCCTGTCGTGGACCGGTTGGCGTCACTTGAAGGCCGACGCGATCCCCACGTGGAGTCACGCCGGGGGCGATGACGACGGCGAGATCGATCTGCCCCTCAAGGCGGTCTCTGTGACTCTGGGATCCGCACCGGGCGCAGCGAAGGGGACCCTCCGCATCGACTCGATCCTGCTTCAGCTCCCCAAGGCCGGATGGGCTGTCGTGGAGGACTTCGAGCGCCGGGACTTCGCCGCATCGTTCCAGACGTCCTACGACTCCCTCGGCACGGGGGACCTCGATGACGACGGCGTTCCGGACGTGTTCCTCGGGGCCTCCGCCGCCGACGCCACTCCGAGGGCGACGGTGGCCATCGGCGAACGCTCCGGTCCGGCTTCGTTCCGCTTCCTCGCCGGCGGCGCCGGGATCGTCCCCGACCTGCCCGA
>CAYMUE010000011.1:68807-69667 GCA_964393505.1 uncultured Polyangiaceae bacterium | reverse complement strand
ACGGCAACGACGCGCCGCACGACGAGTCGGGTCGGGCGTACTTCGGCGAGCATCTGACGCCGGACAAGATCGATGCGACTCGCAATCACCCGATGGCGCGCCACATCCAGCGGCTCAACGCGATCCGCAAGGCGAGCCCGGCCCTGCAGAAGGGCAAGATGGAGGGGTTCGGTGAGACGGACAACCCGTTCTGGACGGTGCGCAACTTCGACAGCGGGCAGTCCTATGCCGTTGTCGGTCTCGCGCAGTCGGATGCCACGATCGAGGTGTCCGGGGTCATGGGGGGAACGTACCGCGACGCGGTGACCGGCAACGAGATGTCGGTCGCCGACGGGGGCAAGCTGTCGTTCCAGGTCAAGGGTGGGTCGGCGGGCATCTACCTGCGAGAGGGGCCGGGCAAGATTGGCAGCGATGGAGTCTGGTTGCGGTAGCGCGGCAGCCGTGGAACGCTGCGCGCATGATCGACGTCCCCAAGAAGCTCCAGATCAAGGCCGGCATGCGGGTGCTCGTCGCCCGTCCGCCACACGACTTCGTCCTCGGTCCCCTGCCTGATCGCATCGAGGTGTCCGCCGCGGGCAGAGGCCCGTTCGACCTCGTGATGGCGTTCGTGGGAAGTCGGCTCGACGCGGAGCACGTGGTTCCGGACGTGCTGAAGCGTCTGGGCGCCGGGGGAATCCTGTGGATGTGCTATCCGAAGACATCGTCGGGCGTGGAGACGGACGTGACGCGTGATTGCGGCTGGGAGGTCCTGGCGAAGGCCGGATGGCACCCTGTCTCGCAGATCGCGATCGACGACATGTGGTCGGCGCTCCGGTTCAAGCTCGACGCATCGACGATGAAGGTGCGAGGGCCCCGTGGGG
>CAYMUE010000011.1:64348-68707 GCA_964393505.1 uncultured Polyangiaceae bacterium | reverse complement strand
CGGCGAAGAAGCCCGCGGCGAAGAAGCCCGCGGCGAAGAAGCCCGCGGCGAAGAAGCCCGCGGCGAAGAAACGCTGACTGGGCGAAGGAATCGAAGGCCCGAAGGGACCCTTCGGGCCGCGGACTTTCCATTACCGAGGCTCTTCGCAACCAGGCGAATCCGGTGCAACATGAACGGTTATGAACCGGGCTTCGATGCTCCGATCCGTCCTGGGACTCCTCGCGAGCCGGCATGGTCGCGCCGTGCTGAGACGCGCTGCCGACTGGTACGAGTCCGCGGCGTCGGACAACGAAGCGATGCTGGTGCAGGCCGTATGCGCTTCGCTCGACGGGAATCTGGAGCGATTCGTGCTCGACGAGCACCTGGTCTCGCTCGCGTCGTGGAACGATCTATTGGCAGGCACCTTCGGGTTGGAGCCAGCAGGGGATCACGAGGAGGTGTTGGCTCAACTGGTCAAGGCGCTCGATGCCATCGAATCGGGCCCGGACGACGGGTTGGCGTTGGATGAGAGTCCGACGGAGTATCCGGGGCATGAGACGCTGATCACGGATGCGGTGTTGCCGTGGGTGCGCACGGAGCTGGTGGACTTCCAGCAGACGGCGGTGCGTCGCTTGGAGAAGGCCTTCGCGGCGGAGGGGGCGCGTTCCTCGCTGCTGGTTCTGCCCGAAGGGGCGGGCGTCGTGAGGACGGCGCTGGATTACGCATTGCGTGCGCACGTGGCGATGGGCGCGAGGGTGGTGTGGGTGGGGACGCACCGGGAGTTGCTCGATCACGTGCACGAGGAGCTTCGCGAGCTCGCGTGGTTGGTGGGGGAATGCGGCACGCGTCGGGGGGACTTCTCGGTATCGCGCTGCGGCTGCCAGCATGGGGACCTCTCGGGGGATCTGGTGATCGCCTCGGCGCACGCATTGTCCCGCGGGGAGGTGGGGCTGGCAGAGGTGGAGCGGTCCGGGCCGGTGGGGCTCGTGTGTGTGGAGGAGGCGAGGCTGGTGACGCATCCGCGCGCGCGGCAGGCGATCGAGCGCTTGTGGGGCGGGCACGTTCGTCTGCTGGGGTTGTCGGGGACTGCGGTGGGAGCCGGGGCAGCGCACGAAGCGATTCGCGACGTATTCGGTCCCGAGCCTGCGTATCAGAAGACCTTCCGCGAGGTGGTGGACAGGAGGTTCCTGGCGCGTCCGGTGTTCGTGCGACGGCGCATCGCAGCAACCGAGCAGATGCGGATGGACGCGGCAGACGTGTGTCGGCTGGTCGGGATGGGGCAGGACATGCGGGCCGGGCTGCTGCGGGAGATCGCGATGCGGTCCGGGCGCACGCGCCAGGTTGTGGGGCATTGGCTGAACCACAAGGATCGGTACGGGCGCACGATGATCTTCGCGGCGGGGCCAGAGCACGCGGAGGAGATCGCATCGGAGTTGAGCTCTCGTGGCGTGGCGGCGGAGTACGTGCATCACGGGATCGATCGGGAGGTGAGGGCGCAGCGGGTGGCGCGATTCCGCAAGGGGTACTGCCAGGTACTGGTGCGTGCAGGACTGCTCACGGAGAGCGAGCACTTTCCGGAGACGCAGACGGTGATGCTGGCACGTCCGACGGTGAGTGCTGCGCTGTACCAGCGGATGATATCGGCGGCGGCGCGCAGGGCGGCGGGGCCGTTGAGTCCGACGCACTTCTTCGTGGTGGACTTCGTGGACGGGATCGAGCGTCAGGGGGTGTGGCTTGCTGGGAGGGAGGCAGCGGCAGATCTCGGGTCCGAGTTCGAGGACACGCATACGGGGGTACTTCGGGATTCGCTCAGGCGGCGCAAGCGCAGGGAGCGCGCGCTGGTTTCGGCGCGTGCGTGGCAAGTGCTCATGCGGTTTGCCGACGACCAGTATTCGGTGTGGGGCGAGCTGGTGTGGGCGCTGCCGCGAGGCGGAGAGAAGAGCGTAGTGGTGTTCAACGAGGGGGTGGCCCGGCTGCGCGCGGCGGTGGACCGCATCGAGCAGACGCTTCCCGAAGGCCCTCTGGCGCCGTTGCGTTCCATCGGAGGAGAGCTGGACTTTCTGGGGGCGGTGCGCGACATCGACTGGCAGGAGATGCTGTGCGACTGTGCGCAGACGGAGCTTCCGCCGCGATTGGAGAAGGTGGAGGGGCTGATGCCTGCGGCGCGGGTCGACGCGTGTGCGCAGGTGTTGGCGGAGCTGGTGAGCGACGTGCTCGCGGGGCGGATTCCGATCCCTGGCGCGCTGGCCCTTGGGGACGCGATGTTGGGGACGAACGAAGCGTTGAAGGAGCACTTCGACGACGCGACGTCGCTGCGCAAGGAGCTGATGAAGCTCTACAACGACGCGGTCAGCCGTATTGAGCAGGTGCAGCCTGCGTCGTCGGGAGATGGGGGAAGGGCAGCGCGTGAGGAGATGATTGACGCCTTCATCCGGTTCGCGGTGGGGGTGGCGATGGCCGACGGGGTGCTGTTGGACGAAGAGGCCCGGGCCATCGAGAAGGCGGCGTCGCGCATGTTCGACCTCGCGGAGCCCGAGCAGGTCGAGTGGATCTACCAGGCGATCGCGCATTATCGTGGGGAGGCGATCGATTCCGATGATGCGGCGCGTTCTCTGGCGCGGAGCGCATCGCAACCGGAGATCCTGCACATGTACGATTGGCTCTTCCGGGTGGCGTTTGCGGATGGCGTCTTCGTGCGGGAGGAGCAGGCGCTTCTGGAGACGGCGGCGCGGAAGCTCGGCCTGACGGAGGCGCAGTTCCGGGACCTCGTCCATCGGTACATGTCGACGGTGTCCGACCCCTCGCCGGTGAGCCTGCCTGCCCCGCTGATGCCGCGGCTGCGGTATTGCACCCAGTGCGCGTATCCGCGCCAGAACGGCGCTGCATTCTGCGTTTCCTGCGGGGCCGAGCTGCGAGGCGGCCCCGAAGCCACGCGCGATTGACCCGCCCCCTGGTCCATCCTCCCAGTTGCTGCTGCCTCCGCGCCTTGACACCGACGGGACGCGACGGTCGAATCCCACGGGCATGGACGAGCAGCACGAGTTTCTCGAGCGGCGCATCGGCACCACGATCCGCGGGAAGTGGCGGATCGAGCGTCTGCTCGGCGCAGGAGGAATGGCTGCCGTCTACGTCGGGATCCACTCCATCGGCCATCGGGCCGCTCTCAAGATCCTCCACCCCGAGGTCGCAGCCGTCGCCGAGCTGCGCGCCCGCTTCGAGCAGGAAGCTTATGCCGTCAACCGCTTCACACACGCCGGCGCTGTGGCGATCACGGACCACGACGTGGCGGAGGACGGTTGCCCGTTTCTCGTGATGGAACTACTCGAGGGCGAGAGCCTCCACGATCGCATCGAGCGTGAGAAGCAGATCGAGCCGTCGGAGGTACTGCGCATCGCCGACGAGCTGCTCGACGTGCTTGCGGCTGCGCACGCGCACGGGATCATCCATCGCGACATCAAGCCGGACAATCTGTTCCTGCAGCGCGACGGGCGGGTCAAGGTGCTCGACTTCGGGATTGCGCGCATGAAGGAGGGGACGCCGAAGTCGTTCCAAACGCGGACGGGCGTAGCGATCGGGACGGTGACGTACATGCCGCCCGAACAGATCAAGGGCGAGAAGGTGGACGAGCGGGCGGATCTGTTCGCGGTGGGTGCGACGATGTTCCGGATGCTGACCGGGCAGCGCGTGCACGAGGCGGAGACGCACGCCGACATGCTGATCAAGATGGCGAGCCTCCCGGCGCCTGCGCTCGCGAGCGTGGCTCCGCACCTGCCGATGGGACTGTGCAAGGTGGTCGATCGGGCGCTCGCCTTCAGTCGGGAGGAGCGGTACACCGATGCGCTGACAATGCAGGCGGACGTGCGCGCGCTTCGCCAGGGGCGCGATCCGGTCTACGCGATGGCGCCGCCTGTGGTGGCACCGATCGCGTTTGCGGTCACCGCGCCGGGCGATCCGCTCTCGTCGGTGCGAAGCGCACGGGCGGCTTCCCCCGCGGAGCCGACGCGTCGCGACGGGCTCGCCTCCGCGCAGGTCATCGATGCGACATGTCCCGATCCGGCGGCGGTGCCCCCCACCATCGCCGAGTCGCATCCTCCGGCAGTGCCGCAGACATGGGTCAGCGGCGAAGGCCGACTCGGGGTTCCTTCCGCGGGTGTTGCCGTCGTGCAGGTCGTCCCGCCGCAGGGGCACTCCAAACGCAACGCGATCGTCGTGATCCTCTCTGTGGTGGTCGTCGTCGCGCTGGTGCTCGCCATGGGCGTCGTTGCGATTGCCACCTGGGCGCTGTCCTCTCGCGGGGAAGGTGCGGGTGCCGAATCCGATGCGGCCCCAGGATCGTCGGACACGGCGGAGAGCACCGGCGGGCAGTCCACGATGACGGGG
>CAYMUE010000011.1:31996-64248 GCA_964393505.1 uncultured Polyangiaceae bacterium | reverse complement strand
ACGGCAACGGCAACGGCAACGGGGAAGACGCCGGCGACGGCAACGGCAACGGGGAAGACGCCGGCGACGGCGACGGCTGCGCCGCCCGCAACCACCCCTCCACCCCCGACGGCGACGACGCCACCGCCACAGAGCACGGGGGGCGGGGCACCTCCCGGCAAAGACAAGAAGAAGGACAAGGGGGGCAAGAACCACTGACAGGGGTCGTCTCAGCGTGTTTCATTCCTCGCTCTGGTGCAGGACTTCCCGGCAGTGGTCGAGCGACCTCACGGCAGTCGCCGCTGCCCGCGTCGTCCTGCCTGCCGCGGATCATCGAGAGGCGAAGGGAGCGCGACGGAGGAGCGCAGCAGTGACGAGAGCCGCGCTTCCCGGGGTAGCGAGCACAGACCCGAACGGAAGCAACTCAATCGTTTGTCCGTGCGCACGAGCCGGGGTTCGTCGCCGGCGCGAAGAACCCATGGCTGCACGGAAGAGACTCAATCGATTGTCCCTGCGCACTGCAGTCGAGTGAAGAAGACGTGCTGACTGCCGAGCCTGTCATCGCGGAACAGGATTCCGACATCGCCGTCGGGCCCGAAGGAGGGCATGGGATATACACTGTCTCCGGGTGCCTGCGTCACGCGCGTCTCCGCGGAGAGCGGGGCGAGGGAGGCATCCAGCATGCGCGCGTAGATCTCGTAGCCCTGATTCTGATCCCGGTTGTCGGAGAAGAGCATCAACACCCGATCGCCAAGGGGGAGCAGAGACGGATATCGCGAATGGCGGGGGCCGTCGGTAAGACGCTTCGAGGGGACCACCACGGCGCCCGTCTCGGAGACTGTGGAGCCGTAGATGGCGTGGGGTTCGGAATCGGGATCGTGCCATGCAACCACGTAGCGCGACTCGTTCCATCGAAGCGTGGGATACACGCCCGTCGCGCTGCCCGTCAGCTCGATTGCGTCGCTCAAGGTCTGGAGCTCCAAGTCGAGGAGCCGGAAACGGACGTCGTGCAGGAACGCGCCGCCGTAGCCGTAGGCGATGCCGATGGTCTTGAATCCCACGGCGACGACCGGAGACTCCGCTTCGTTGGGCTCGTCGGTCAGACGTACGTTCTCGCCGATCGGCTGCCCTTGCAGGTTGATCCGTTGACCCCAGACGGCGAACACGCCGTCTTGCTCGTCCTGCCAGACCACCACGTATTCGGAGCCGGTGAAGGCGATTTGCGGGTACAGCGAGAATCCCCAAGCGTTCGTGAGCTGGACGTCGGGGCCGAGCTTGGTGCCGTCGGGCGCGACCTGGTTGAAGTAGACCTCATAGTCACCGGAGCGGCGGTCGTACCAGGTGACGCCGAAGCGATCGCCGGTCCACACGAGCGCACCGCCCGAAGCATCGGCATTGACCATGGATAGCTGGGAGGCGGTCCCGATCTTCGTTCCTTGCGTGGTCAGTCGCTGGAGGAACGTGTGCGTCTTGTCGCTCGAAGTCCCGACGTACGAGGCCAGGTAGCCGTCGCCGACTCCTCCGCTCCACCCGAGCCCGTTCGGGCCCGATGGCGCGTCGGTGACGTCGACCTGCACCGCGACTTCGCCCGCAGGGACGAAGCTGGCGCCGTCGTCGACCACACCATTGCAGTCGTTGTCCACGCCATCGCACAGTTCGACCGCGCCGGGATACGCCGCGGCGGAAGTGTCGTCGCAGTCCTCGCCGCACGAGCCGGGCGACCCGGGCGGATAGCCTGGAATCGGTCCCTTGCGACCGTCCTTGTCGTTGTCGAGTGTGCGGGGAGCGAAGACGCACAAGCCCATGGCGGGATCGCAGGTGTCTTCGGTGCAGGGATCGGAGTCGTTGCAGACGACCGGGGAGAGGGGGGAGCAGCGTCCGAGGTCCGTATCGCAGACGACAGGAGCGCAGAGGTTGTCGAAGCCTTCGCAGTCGGAGGTCTTCTCGCACTCGGGGAGGGGCGCCGCGTCGATGGACGTGCCTGCGTCTTCCGGAGCGCGTTCGTAGATCGGACTGCGCGCGCCGCAGCCGAGGAGGGAGGCCCCGAGCGCGAGACCGAGGGTGACCTCGAGAGCGGCGTGAGTCACAGGCATCCTCCGTAGCCGAGGACGTCGATGGGTTCGCAGACGCGACCGTCGGGGCAACTGCCGAGCTTGTGGAGGTCGCACATCTGCACGCAGATCGTACCGGCACCGGAGACGACGCAGGTGAATCCGGGTGCGCACTCCGCGCCGCCGTAGCAGGGTTCATCCTGCACGGAGGTGCCGGCCTCGGAGCACATCGAGCCGTAGTACTCGGCCTCGCAGGGATCGGACGGGTAGATCACGTAGGGGTAGCAGGCCTCGCCCTGCATGCAGTCGCCCGGGGGCGGGGCGAGGGGGTCGCACTGGTTGTCGATGACGGGCAGGGGAGCATCGGGGCAGCCGGGATCGAAGTAGTCGGAGAGCGCGTCCTTGCCGCCGTCGAGCTTGGCGTCGGGGGCGCCGTCCTTGGAGCCGTCCTTCTTGGAGGCGTCGGCATCCACGGATGCGTCAGCATCGTGCAGGGACGTCTGGTCGTGGAACACCGTACCGCCGCAGCCGATCCAGGAGACGGCGAGGCAGACGAGGCCGAGGACGACAGGAAGGACCCCACGCATGACAAGCGGAGTGTACCAGGAATGCCGAGACAGCGTGGGGGGGAGGCCATGAAGGGGCGAAGCGTCGGCGCGGACCGAGGAGCGAGGCGTCTTCCGGACGGGGCCGGAGGTGTGTAGAAGACGCGCATGGAACGCGTGCACGTCTGGGCGCTGGTCTGCTCGGTGATGGTCTTCGGATGTGATCGTCGGCCTCCTGAGCCATCGCCGATCGTGGTTTCGGCGCCGAGGGTGGCGAGCTCAGCGGAGCATGTCTCGGGGGACAAGGCGGCGACGGATGCGCGCAAGGATCGGGAGCGGTGCATGGTGCCGATGGCGCCGGAGGGGACGAAGGTGCCGCCTGCTGCGGGGGCACAGTGTCCTGCCGATCCGGTGTTCGGCGGCGTGAAGCTTCCGAGAGGGGAGGTGACGTTCCTTTCGGGGTCCGACGGGAGCACGGTAGAGGTGGAGCTGGCGACGACGCCGCATCAGCGGGAGAGGGGGCTGATGTACCGTCGGAGCATGCCGGAGAACGCGGGGATGCTGTTCGCGTTCGAGGAGCCGCGGGTGCAGACGTTCTGGATGCACAACACGTGCATCCCGTTGGACATGCTGTTCATTGCGCGCGACGGTTTCATCACCGGGATCGTGGAGAACGTGCCGACGCTCAACGACGACGGGCGGTCGGTCCCGTGTCCGGTGGCGTACGTGCTCGAGCTGAACGCGGGGTTTGCGCGTCGGCACGGCGTGAAGCCGGGGCAGTACGTGAAGCTTCCCGGGGAGTGAGGGCGGAGCGACGGTCCGCGGAGCGCGCGGGATGACTTCGCCTGTCAGAAGGGGAGGTTATCGTCGGGGAGGGATTCGAACGACGAGGGCTCTGCCTTGTTCTTGCCCTTCTTCCTGTCCTTCTTGCGCTTGCCGTCGCCGTCCTTCGTGGCGGAGGGCTTGCCGCCGAGCTCGACACGGACGCGCTCGAGTTCCTCGCGTCGCTGCGCATCGACGTCTGGGTACTGGAGGCTGAGCTCCTCGAGGCGTTGGTTGATGATCTCGGAGACGGCGAGGCGCATGTACCACTTGTGGTCGGCGGGGATGACGTACCACGGGGCGTGCCTGGTGCTCGTGTTGCGGAGCATGTCCTCGTAGGCGTCCTGGTACTTGTCCCAGAGGGCGCGCTCGAGGACGTCGTTCTCGGAGAACTTCCAGACCTTGTGGGGGTCATCGAGGCGCTTGAGGAAGCGAGCGAGCTGCTCGTCTTTGGAGACGTTGAGGAAGAACTTGATGGGGATGATGCCGTTGTTGACGAGGTACTGCTCGATGTTGTTGATGTCTTCGAACCGGCGTTTCCAGATGTCCCTGGCGCCCTTGGGGGGCGGGGGGAGCTTCTGCTTGCCGAGGAACTCCGGGTGGACGCGGACGACGAGGACTTCTTCGTAGTACGAACGATTGAAGATGCCGATGCGGCCGCGTTCGGGGAGGCACTTCATGCTGCGCCACATGAAGTCGTGGTCGAGCTCTTCGGGCGAGGGGTTCTTGAAGGAGAAGACCTGGCAGCCCTGGGGGTTCACGCCGGACATGACGTGTTTGATGGTGGAGTCCTTGCCGGCGGCGTCCATGGCCTGGAAGATGAGCAGGACGCCGTACTTGTCGTGAGCGTAGAGCTTGTCCTGGAGATCGGCGAGCTTGCGGACTCCCTTCTCGAGGCGCTCGGCAGCTTCGTCGGCGTTTTTGACGCCGCCGGTGTCGCTGGTGGAGAGCTTGCGGAGCTTGAAGTCCTTGCCTGGGCGAACCACAAACCGATCAGTCTTCATGGGGGGCGATGATATCGGGCATTCGTGCCGCAGCAAGGGGCGCGGTCGGCTGCTCGGATGCGCAGCAGTCGGAGGGCGCGCGAGGCACTCCCGAAGCTGTGCGCGTCGTGACGAATCCACAGCAGGACGCGCGATATCCGGCGCAGCGGACAGCGGATCAATCTGTTCTGTCCGGAGGAAGCCACTGAACTCGATCGTGGGGACTCAGAACCGTTGCATCGAGATCGACTATCCGGGCCTCACCACTCCGACCACTCCCACCGAGCTGCAGGTGTCGAGTTGTGTGGGTAACTCGAACCTGCGGCGGGCGTGGTGCAAGACCGGCTCGTTCGACGCCTACAGGTCAGGCGCCGCCGCTCACAAGTACATGGATCGGACGTGGGGCGCGGAGAAGGACGGAACGCCGATCTGGAGCTGGACCTACGACGGCGATTCAGCTGCCGCAGACATGGGACTACGACTTCTGAGAACGGGCTTCGGGGGAGAGAGGGGGGCTGAGCGCCACGAAGTGGCGGCCGCCACTTTTGCCTGGCGGTCCGCCACTTTCTCCGCAGACAGGCAATTCGCAGGCGAATTCGGTTCAAAGACCTCGCTCCGAGCCCCGAATGGGGTGGCGACCGCCACCTGGGGCCCAAGCCAACTAAGCGGAAATGCGTCGGGACGATCGTGGCACCGGACGTGCTGAAGCATCGCGCGCACGCCGGCGGTCGGCCGCGTTGGACGATCGCGAGGCTGCGCTTTATCTTCGCGGAATGGCCGCAGACAAGGACGACAGTGCGATGAGCCAACCCTGGCCCTGCTACCCGGTCAAGCCACCGCCGCGCGGAGAGGACCTCCCCTACGACGACGGTGTGCCCATGGAAAGCGAGCTGCACGTCAAGCAGATGACCCTGCTCATCGAGTCTCTCGAGCTCGGCTGGGCAGGCCGCGACGACTTCTACGTCGGCGGCAACATGTTCGTGTACTTCAGCGAGCTGCAGTCCAAGAAGAACGACTTCCGCGGCCCCGACGTGTTCGTCGTGCTCGACACGGTCAACAAGATGCGCCGCTCCTGGGTCGTCTGGGAGGAGGGAGGCCGCACACCCGACGTCGTGATCGAGATCACGTCGCCCTCGACCGAGGACGTGGATCGAGGCGAGAAGAAGCGGATCTACGCGCGCGTCCTGCATACGGCGGAGTACTTCCTGTATGACCCGTTTGAGAAGCGTCTCGAAGGTTACCGTCTCGATCCCGAGCGCGGCGAGTACGAACCGATGACTCCGGATGAGCGGGGATGGTATCGGAGCAAGACCCTGGGACTATGGCTCGGCGTGCAGCAAGGCAGGTACCTGGAACGCGACGAGCTGTGGTTGCGGTGGATCGACGACGACGGCCGCGCGTTGCCCAGCGGGGGCGACAAGGCGCAGCAGGCGCAGGCCGAAGCGCAGCAGGCGCAGGCCGAAGCGCAGCAGGCGCAGGCCGAAGCGCAGCAGCAGCGCGAACGCGTTCGTGTCGCCGCGCGAAAGTTGATCACCGAGGGGCGCCCGACCAAGGAGGTCGCGGCCTTGTTCGGGATTGGCGTGGAGGAGCTCGAGGAGTAGGGGTTCTTCGAGTCGACCGACGGGAGATTGCGGAAAGCGCCCAGGCGGTGCCGACGCGCCGGTCGGGTGGCAGTTGGGGAATCAGCCGAGGATCGTGGCGGCCCAGGCAGCGCGGTCCGCGCTCTCTCCGGCGTGGACCTTGTTCAACGCGGCCCGCGCGCTCTCCTCGAGGCGGGAGCAG
Organism: uncultured Polyangiaceae bacterium; assembly: GCA_964393505.1. Lineage (GTDB taxonomy): Bacteria > Myxococcota_A > Polyangia > Polyangiales > Polyangiaceae > JACRCQ01. The sequence goes on along the minus strand of CAYMUE010000011.1, from coordinate 58,086 downwards.
GCGAGCAGAGCGGTTGCGCGCTCCTGCTCGGTGCGGGAAGCGTTGGCGCGCAGAAGCACCGGCACCATGGAGTAGACGGCCATCATCGCGTCGGCCATCGAGTGCTGCAGCACCTGGCGGTCGAAGAGCTTGAAGCCGTGAGCCTTGCGGATCGCGATGAGCTCCTCGCCGAGCAGGGTCATCAGCTCGTCGAATACGCCCGCGGCCAACGCGAACTCCGGAGCGACCATGGGCGTGAGGCGCGGCCACTCGCGCAGCCGGTCGGGCTTCCAGGCGAGAGTGCTGGAGGCGATGTGCATGCGGAGGACGTCGTTGGCGCCCTCGAAGATGCGGGTTACGCGCATGTCGCGCATGCGGCGCGCCTGGCCGGCTTCTTCGATGAAGCCGAGTCCGCCCATGAGCTGGAGGCAACGGTCGACGATGTTCCAGCAGAACTCGGAGGAGACGATCTTGGCGATGGCGGAATGGGTGCCGATCTCTTCCTGGTGCATCTCGAAGAGGGTGCAGACCTGGCGGACGACGGACTCGATGGTGTAGAGGTCGGCGATGGCGGCGGCCATCTGGTCGCGCACGAGGGGGAAGTTGGAGAGGGGGCGGCCGAACTGGACGCGCTGGGCGGTGTGCTCGCGGGCCTCGTCGATCGCGGCGCGGGCCGCGCCCAGGCAGCCGGCTGCCATGAAGGTGCGTCCCCAGGTCAGCGAGGCGTGCGCGTGGTCCATGCCCTTGGACAGCTCGCCCACGACGTGGTCGGCGGGGATCTCGACGTCGTCGAAGTCGATCGTGATGGTCGAGGAGCCCTTGAGTCCGAGCTTTTTCTCTTCGCGCTGTCGGGTGACGCCCTTCCAGGAGGGGTCGACGATGACGACCGTGTGACCGGCCTTGGCGCCGCCGAGGCCGGGGCTGCGTGCGACGACGGTGAGGAGGCTGCACAGCCCGCCGTTGGTCACGTAGCACTTGCTGCCGTCGAGGCGCAGGGTGCTGTCGCGCTCCGAGAGCGTGGTGCGCATGGAGGCGATGTCCGAGCCGGCGTTGGGCTCGGTGGCGGCGAAGGCGGCGATGCGCTTGCCGGCGGCGACGTCGGGCAGATAGCGCTGCTGCAGGGGCGGGCTAGCGAGGTTGATGAGCGAGTAGAGAGCGAGGCCGGAGTGCAGGCCCACGCAGGTGCCCAGCGAGCCGTTGAACCTTGCGAGCTCGGTCACGGCCCGCATCGCAGCCTTGAGCGACAGGCCCGCTCCACCGAACTGCTCGGGAACGGTGAGGCCGAACCATCCCTGCTCGGCGATGGAATCGAGCATCGGGCGGCCCAGGGCGCCGCGCTCGTCGATCGCAGCCGGGTCGACGTTCTTCGCGCACCACCTGCGCATCTCCGACAGGAGCGCTTCGAGGATCTGCGCCTCGTCATCGTCGCGCGAATCGCGGCACAGCTGAGGAGCGAGGGAGCCGGCTTGCTGCAGCACGGCGTCGAAGCTGTTGGTGCTAGAGGCCATGATGCCCTCCGGTCAGAACTGGATGGTCTTCTGCCCGTGCTCGAGAGAGCTCAGGTGTTTCTTGTCTTTGTAGAACTCGCGCCAGAGCGACAGGTAGCCTTCGAGCAGCCGCTCGGGTGACATTTGCTTGGGCCGGAAGACGACGTTGGCGTCGTTGTAGTGCTTCCATTCGGTGTCGAAGATTCTGCCTTCGGCCTGCAGGCGACGCCAGGCGGGGGTGCCCGGGTAGGGGGTGAAGATGGCGAACTCGGTCTTGGGGACTCTCGCCTTGACGGTGAAGTCGAGGATCCGATCGAACACGTGCTCGTCGTCGGTGTCGTTGCCGACGAGCAGGGACGTGTAGGGCTCGATGCCGAAGTCGTGGCAGCGGAGCACGGACTGGATGGCGCGGTCCATGGCGGCGGGGTCACCCTTGCCGAAGGCGTCGCGGGTGATGGGGTCGAAGCCGCACACGAGGTAGAAGCGGTCGATGCCGGCCTCGCTCGCGAGCTTGAGGAGCTCGGGGTCGAGCGAGAGGATCATGGGCATGCTGATGCCGATGTAGCTGATCTTGCCGCCGCGGGGGCGAGGGTCCTCGCGCAGATCCTCGAGGAAAGTCTTGAGGTGACGGCGCGCGCCGGAGAAGAAGAAGAAGGAGGTGTCCTCGGTGACCGCAGCGAGCTTGCCGAACTTCGCGAGGTCGGCGAGGGCCTTTCGGGACTGCTCGCGAGGCACGAGCCGCAGCTTCTTGCCCATGGAGCAGGGCACCACGCAGGCGTCGCACTCGAGGGGGCAGCCGCGGGAGATCTGCAGCGGGTAGTCGTCGGGGTGCAGGTCGGGCGACTCGGCATTGACGTACAGGTCGATGCGCGGAGGCGGAAGCTGGGTGAGATCGAAGGGCTCCGTTTCCTGGTAGCGCGGCTTCAGCTCTCCCTTGCGAAAGTCATCGAGGAGCGCCGGCCACACCCCCTCGCCCTCGCCGATCACGATCGCGTCGAAGTGCTTCGAGGCGACCTCGGGCATCATCGTGGGGAAGATGCCTCCGGCCACCACCTTGCGCCCCGCGGCACGGAGCATGTCCGCGAGCTCGAAGGCGCGCGTGGCCGCGGGCGTGAAAAAGGAGAAGGCATACAGGTCCGCCTGTACCGAGCTGGTCAGGGGATGGACGCGGTCATCCTGGAACGCCACCTCGGCCCACGGTGGGGTGACCGCGGCAATGCTCGCGATGCCGAGGGAAGGTCCGCCGAGGTACTCGTTGCACGGCACGTGTTCGAGCAGCTCGGGGTGGGAGTTCGCGTGGCGTTCGAATGCGGGGTAGACGAACTGCACCTTCATGGATCAGCCCAGCACCTTGGCGAGGAAGGTCACGACGTCGCCGACCGTGCGCACTTCCTGGAGCTGCTCGACATCGACGTCGACTTCGTACTTCTCGGTCACGGAGCTGAGGAGCTCCATGGAATGCAGCGAATCGAGGCCGAGGTCGTCGCGCAGGCGGTCCGAGTCGCGGACTTCCTTCACGTCGGGACGGATGCGCTTGATGATGGTCTCGACTTCGTTCCTGATCTCCTCACGGGCAACTCGGGGCATGGGGACTCTCTCCTGTGATCGTCTGGATGGGCACGCTCAGGGGCGTGCTTCGGTGCTTTCGGGTTTCGGAAGATAGCCGTGCCGACCATACCAGCGGCAGGCCTTGCGAAGCGTGGTCATCAGAGGCGTGGGGGCGGGGAGGCCGAGCTCGACGGCGCCCTTGGAGCGATCGACGCGCTGGCCATGGCGCACGATATCGACGAACTCCCTCGCCATGAAGGGGCGAGCGCCGCGACCTTTCCCCGAGCAGCGCAGCTCGTCGAAGGTCGCCAGGGGGCCTGCGAGCCCGAGCGGAAGCCGGGCCGCGCGCAACGGGATTCCGAGCTCCTCGGAGACCGCGTCGAGCATTTCGCGAACCGACAGATTGTGGCCATTGACAATGTACCGCTCGCCGCTCCGCCCTCGCTCGGCCGCCAGGACGTGCGCCAGGGCCAGATCGTCGGCGTCCACCACGTTCGTCGGCCCGTCGATGTAGAACGGCAACCTGCCGTGCGCCAGCGCCACGATCACGAAGCCCGTGCCGACCTTGACGTCGAGCTCACCCACGATTCCGGTGGGGCAGAGCACGACGCAGTCGAGGCCGCGGCCGTGGGCCTGGAGCACTTCGGACTCGAGGGTGTTCTTCACCGCAATGTAGACCGAATCGAGTGCGGCCTTGGAGGGCGGGTCGGTTTCGTTGGACAGGGAGCGGCCTTCGCGGGGCGGTCCCACCGTGGCGATGGAGCTGGTGAACACGAACCGCCGCACACCGGCGGTCATTGCGGCGTCCAGCGTGGTTCGGATCTGCTTCCGGGCGAACGACGTCTCGGCGTCGAGGTCGAGGGAGAAGCGGGGGTAGTGCCCGGCGCACATGAACACGACCTCGCGGCCCGTCATCGCGTGCACCAGGCTGTCGGGATCGTCGAGCTCGGCGACCTCGAGGCGTGCACCGAGGCGCCGTGCGAACAGCGTGTTGGCCCGGTTGCGGCGTGTGGCGATGACGTCGTGACCCGAGCGGACGAGCGCGCGGACGACATTCATGCCGACGAATCCGGTGCCGCCAACGACCAGCGCCTTCATCTTTGTTTCGTGATCCGATCTTCCACGGGACAGCCCGGTGGAGCCTCCGTTGTCGCAGCGTGATTTGCCGTAGACGGGAGACCCACGGAAGACGCGAACCCTAGGCGAGGTTCGGGGGCGGCGGCAACGCGCAAAGTGCTACGCGGCCGCCGAGCGCTACCAGTCCTTGGCGGCGGGCGTGGGCAGGCAGAGGGTGGCCGTTCCCGTGGACAGGCAGGAGTAGGAGCTCCGGCACACCAGGTCCGAGGTGCAGGTGGGAATGCAGAACATCCCTCCATAGACGACTTGGCAGCTCGCACCGCTGCAGTCCGACTCGGTCGTGCACGGCCTCGTGCACATCCCGTTGGGCATCTGGGTCAGACACACCAGCCCGGTCTGGCAGGGGGCGCTCGTGCTGCACGAAGACCCCAGTCCCCCGCTGTTGTTCTCGATGCGCGTCCCTCCTCCGGGGACCGAGGTTCCGCCGTCGCCATCGCCGACGCCCGGCCACTCGTCACACGCGATGAACGCGAGCAGCAAGGTCACCGGAAGCAGCAGCCACGAACGCATGATGGCCATTGTGTACGCGGGCGAGTCGACCGCGCAAGATTGACCGCTCCGCCGAACGCCCCAGACAAATTCCCAAAGGGGTCGGAGTCCGGTAGGGGTCAGGTGTGCCGCCGCGCAGCGCGACGAGTGCGGACGAAGGGGAGGTGCGCCATGCGACAGAGCTCGTACGTTCTGCTGGTCGGCGTGCAGTTCGACGAAAGCGGAGAGGCAGCATGGCAGGAAGCCCTGCGGATCGCAGGGCACCGCGAGGGGGTCTTCATCCACCTCGCCCATGTCGTCGACGAGCGCGAAGTGCCCGGCATCACGGGGATGTACCTGCAGGACCGCAAGCGTGCGCTCGATCAAGCCGCAGAGGACCTCCAGGTGTTCGCGCTCGACAAGGCTGGCACCGCTGCGAATCCGTCCCGTGTTCCGGTCCGGCTTCACGTGTCGATCGGAGACGTGGCGCAGCGACTGGTCGAGTACGCTCGCGAAGAGCAAGCGGATGCCGTCGTCATCGGCTCGAACCTGCACCGGGACCTTCTCGGGGTCGAGCACGGGTGGGTCGCCTCCGAGCTCGCACGCACCATCCCCTGCTCGCTCATCATCGCGCGACCGAAGGCGTACGAGAACGAGCTGCGCCCCGTATCGATCGAGCCCGATCCGTTTCCTGCTTCGGAGGAGCCGAGCCCCGACTCCGGCGATCGGGTCAGCTTCCCCTTCGGTCTGGAGCACGTGCGGCGCACGTGAGCAGACCGCAGGATCGCCTCCGCCCGTCCAACTCACAGTCGAACCTGTGCGGGGGCCGCCGCGCCCGCTACAGTGGAGCGTGGAAGCCCCAGGCGCGCCGAGCACACTTGCGAGGGCGTTGCCGAACCGGGACGCGTCGGAGGGACGATGGCGAGAAAGCGGCGAGACGGGATCAGGATAGCGACCGTGCTGGGAGCAGCGCTGTTCGGAGTGTCGGGTCACGCGACTGCGCAGCAGTCCGATCCGGGGTGGGTGGTTCCGGCACCGCAGCCAACGGCGACGTATCCCGCACCGCAGCCAACGGCGACGTATCCGGCACCGCAGCCGACGGCGACGTATCCGGCACCGCAGCCGACGGTGCCCGGGCAGCCGCCTGCGACATGGCCGCCGGCTACGCAGCCGGGGCCGGCGTGGGGGACACCGCAGCAGCCTTGGGGACAGCCGCCGCAGTACGGGGTTCCGACGTATCCGCATCCGTACGGCGCGCCACCGACGGTCCTGCCGCGGCGCAAACCGTATCGCGAAGGAGATCCGATCCCGCCGGGATACCACCTGGAGTCGCACCCGAGGTCGGGGTTGGTCACCGCGGGATGGATCCTCACCGGCATTGGCTACGGCACCGGCATGATGGCCGCGCTGTCGGCCGACTTTGCCAACGAGACGGGGTGGCTTGCTGTGCCGTTCGTGGGACCGTGGATGACGTTGGGGAAGCGTCGCTCGTGCGGGGAGCAGGAGGATGGAACGGTCGTGGACTGCGTGGGAGACGTGTTTGCGGTGATGGGATTGATCACGGACGGGATCATCCAGACGCTCGGGGGGACGTTTCTGCTGATCGGCTACACGGCAACGAAGGAGGTGCTCGTGCTGGACACGGCGATCCAGGTGCGTCCGATGCGAGTGGGGACGGGCTACGGGGCCGGGGTAAGCGGGGCGTTCTGAGGGAGATCAGCGCATGTCCGGGTGGCCGAACACCATGGTGGTGTTGTGGCCGCCGAAGCCGAAGGAGTTGCTGATGGCTGCGCGGATCGTCGCCTTGCGTGCGGTGTTCGGCACGTAGTCGAGATCGCACTCCGGGTCGGGGTTCTTGAGGTTGATGGTGGGCGTCGCGGTCTGGTGGACAATCGACAGCAGGGTGACCGCGGCCTCGATGGCTCCCGCGCCGCCCATGCAGTGACCGATCATGGACTTCTGCGAGCTGATCATGAGCTTGTCGGCGTGCTTGCCGAACGACCGGTGGATGGCGTGGGTCTCTTCCTTGTCGTTCATCTTGGTGCTCGTGCCGTGAGCACTGACGTAGTCGACTGCGTCGGGGGGGAGTCCCGCGTCCATGAGCGCGCCAGTCATCGCGCGCGCCATGCCCTCACCTTCGGGCGCGACCGCGACGATGTTGTAGGCGTCGGAGGTGGCGCAGAAACCGCGGAACTCGGCGAGGATTCTGGCACCGCGTGCGCGTGCGTGCTCCCACTCCTCGAGCATGAGGAAGGCGGCGCCCTCCCCGAGGACGAAGCCGCGGCGGGTGGCGTCGAAGGGACGCGACATGACGGTCGGGTCCTCGTCCTTCGCGGTGTTGAGCGCGCGCATCCAGGCGTAGGTGCGCATGACGTCGCGGGTGATGACCGTGTCCACGCCGCCCGCGAGCATGCCGGTTGCGCGCCCGCAGCGCACTTGATCGAAGGCCATGCCGATGGCGTGAGCCCCCGACGAGCATGCCGTGCTGCACGTCACGCTCGGTCCCTTGAGCCCTTCGAGGATCGTCACCCACGCGGGAACCGCGTTGGGCATCGCCCGGATGATCGTCGTGGGCCCGACCTTGTATCCGTCGGAGGGGAGCGGCTCGCCGAAACCGACGCCGCTGAACACGCCCCAACGCTCGGGGTTCTCGCGATGCGGATGGCCGGCGCTCGCGAGGGCTTCGCGTGCCGCTTCGAGCGCGAAGTGAACGAACCGCGACGTTCGATCCTGCACGTCGGCCGGGAGCTTGTCAGCTAGCGCCTTGCCATTCGCCACGGAGACCTCGGCTGCGACGGGCACCTTCTCGCCCGTCGGGTCGTAGCTCTCGATCCGATGCACACCCGAACGCCCGCTCGTGAACCCTTCCCAGCTCGTCGCGACGTCGAGGCCCAGGGGGGTGACCATGCCCACGCCGGTGATGGCAACTCGTTTCATGAAGACTCCTCCGGCGCCTGCCTGGCGCCGAGCCAGCCATACTCCAACCAGCGCCGGGGAGTAGCGCCGATTTCGCTATCCGGGGCATCGACGCGCCGCGTAGCGATGTTCGCTACTTGAGCTCGTTCTGGTGCTCGATCACCCGACGGCAGGTCTCGAGGGGGTTGGAGAAGTCGGGATCCCAGGACGGGGCACCATGACGGCCGTCGATGCGCACGGCGCGAAACTCGCTGAGGTGGGAGTTGACGATGTAGATGGGGAGCGAGGCGATGGCGCTGGTCACGCTGATGGGGGTGTTGGACAGGTAGAGGTCAGCGCCGCAGACGTTGTAGCGGATTTCGGTTTCGAAGCTCCCCTCGAGCTCGCACGAGGAGCGGACGCGCGGGTGGAACAGCGGGTCCACCTGGAGGTCGAGCACCGCGCGTCCCTGGATCGCCACGCCGGGCTCGCTCGGGTTCTCCGCGTTGCACGGGACCTTCGACTTCTTGTCGTCTTCGGTGACCCCGCACACGTGCACCGTCACCGCCGGCCAGCCATCCCCGTCGTCGTCCACCAGCTCAGCGCAGCCCTTCACGCACTTCTCGTCGCACGTCGCTCCGCGCCCCGGCGCCACATCCGCCATGCCGCAGCCGTCGACCTCGGACTGCCACCCGGGCATCGCGTCGCCCTTCTGCCGGGTGCCGATCGAAAACGTCATCCGCGACAGCTCGAGGTTCGCTCCGGCCTGTGCAGCGTCGAGCACTCCTGTGGCTTGCGCCACGGGAGTCAGCGGCAGCGTGTCGATCAGAACCTGGGGAAACCGAAGCCCAGCCCAGACCACGTTGGGAGCCGTGGGATCGCAGTCCCCCACCACGGCGCTGATCTCCGGGAGCGTGAGCGAGCACACCGAGGCGCGCACCGACTCGACCTGCGTGCCGCCCGGCGTGTGCTTGATCTCCACCAGGGCGAGGAAGGTTCCATCGCTCGTCTGGTCCACGGGGCAGACCGTCACCGCGCCGCCCGGATGGCTGAGAAACGTCAGACTCAGGCGCGCGTACAGCGCGAAGATTCCGTCGAGATCGAGGGCGCTGCCCTCGGTGCAGGTGAACCCCGCATCGGGCTGCACCGAACCGCCCGAGCCGCCCTGACCTCCGTCGGAGGCCGGTGCTGCGGGCGCCTGTTCGGAGGAGCCGCACCCGGTCGAAGCGAAGCCGATCAGAAGGGAGCCGGCGAGAGCGCGCGACAATGGCGAGGAGAGCATGCGATTCCCATAGGTAGCGAGGGGGCAGGAGGGCGTCAAACCTTTCAATATGCGTTGAAAGTCGAGCGGCCTCGCGTCGCGCGGCGCCCACGCTCTTGCGCGGGATCGAACGCAGCGGATCCGCAATCCCGCGCGGCGGCGCTCAGGGGCGATGCAGCACGCGCCGGAATGCCACGGAGCAGTCGACGTAGGGCGTGCGACAAGGCGGTCCCTCGGCGTGAGACCAGTGGGCGACCGCGGGACCGATCAGCACGATCGAGGACGACCGGGTGCCGTACCCCGGGGCGTGACAGCACAAGCTGTGATGGGGGTCGCCGTCGGAGTCGTGGTGCGCCCCCACCAAGGCGAGCTTGCCGGCGAGCTTCGCGGGCTCTGGGGCGCTCGCGAGCGCGTCGCGCACACGCGTCTCGGCGCGCAGACCCTTGTCCTCACCCGCGGAGCCCTCCCGCCAGTTGGTCGCCGCGTGCACGCCGTGCGAAAGGTTCTCGAACGTTGCGGCGCCGTCGCAGCGAGCGCGGAGCGCTTCGGTCCCGTCCGACGCGATCACGCGGAACGGGTTGTAGGTGTCGCGTGCGATGCGCGAGAGCGCGTCGCGGACGTCGGAGGCAGAGCGCAGTGCGAGCAGGTCCATGACGAGCAGCCCTCGGGAGCGGCGCGAGGGGTCGGGGACGGTGCCTGCGAGGTTGGTCAAACCCACCAACAGCCCGTGCTGGTTGACGCCGAGCCAGGTCCCACCCGCCTGCTCGTCGAGCCCGCCGAATACGTCGGGATCCGAACGAATGAGCCCCGGCGGCAGCGCCGGGCGGTCGAGGAACTCGTCGCGGTTGGCGAGCACGATCAAGGGCAGGTCGGCGACCACGCGGTGGGCGAGGACGAGCGTGCACATGGCGTCAGACGTGGAGCCGCGTGCGTCGCGGCGCAAGCGTCGCCCGCGGTACAAGATCCTCCTCGATCGGTCGCCTCGCGCGGTATGATCCAGGGATGGAACTTCCCCGGATCGTCGTGCTGCTCCCCTGGTTGCTCGCGGCCGCGGCGTCATGCGCGGGCAAGACCGAGGGGCCTTCGAACGACGCGGGCGCTGCAGGCACCGGAGGTGCGGTCACCGCGCAGGGCGGCGCGAGCGGCGAAGGCGGAGCGTCGGGCGCAGGAGGCGTGGGAGGGAGCGCAGCGACTGGTGGGGCATCCGGAGTCGGGGGTGGAGCGGGACAAGGCGGCGCCGCGGGATGGGCGGGGGCGGCGGGGTCGGGCACGGGAGGCACCGGTCCGTGCGGGGGCTTCGACGCGTGCCCGGGGAACATCGCAGCGATTTCGTGCAGCGATGACGGCATGACGAAGCTTGCGTGCGCGATCGGCGACATGTGCCCGCAGACGACGTCGTGCAAGCAGTACTGCGCGGGCTGCACCTGTCACGTGGCGCCACCGGTGAGTGGGAATCTGCTGGCCGGCTGCGACACTTGCCAAGACGATTCCCAGTGCGGTCCGGGCCTTGCGTGCAAGGAAGACCCGACGCTCCAAGGCTCGGGTGCGAAGGCGTGCGCGATGAAGTAGCGCGAACCCGCTTGCGGCCGGCCGCGTGTCGTGGTGCGCTCGCCCGCGGACACCAAGGAGGCTGCTTTCATGGTCGCGAACTTCAACGCCGACGACATCCTGGCGATGGCAGAGCAGATCGAGCGCAACGGGGCCGCATTCTACCGGCGTGCAGCGGAGGTCTCGACGGATGACAGCGTGAAGAAGCGTCTCGAGCAGCTCGCCGAGTGGGAGGGGGGGCACGAGAGCCTGTTCTCGAAGATGCGGGAGAACCTCAAGGGGCGCGAGGCCGAGCCGACCACGTTCGATCCCAACGGCGATGCAGCGCACTACCTCACGGAGATGGCGAACCGACACGTGTTCCGGTCCGGAGACGTCACCCGCATGCTCTCGGGCAAGGAGACCCCCGAGCAGGTGCTGGACATCGCCATCGACTTCGAACGCGACTCCATCCTGTTCTTCCAGGGCGTGGAGACCCTGGTGCCTGCCTGGCTCGGCAAGGACAAGGTCCACGCGCTCGTCGAGGAGGAGATGGGGCACGTCGCCTATCTCGCTCGCGAGAAGGCTGCGCTCAAGTCCCGCTAGATCGCCACGCGCGTTGCGTTCGCCATCGACCCCTGCGCACCGGCAGGTCCGATCGATGCTGTGGGCTCACGGACAGGGGAGCAGCGACGGCTGGAAGTCCGCGGGGCCAGGGGAAGCGGGCTTCCACCCGAGCAGCGGCTGCGGATCGATCTGCTTGTGATCGGCGATGGTTCTCAGCGTGACGTGGACGTGGGATTCAAGCGAGGGAGAGCACATGCCGCGGGCGTTGCCGCTGCATCCCACGCGGCCGACGATGGTGCCGGCCGCGACCTGGTGCTCTTCGCCCGTGGGGAAAGCTGCGGAGTCCTCCTGCAGGTGCGCGTAGAGGAGCTCGAGGGGTTCGCCGCGGGAGCAGGTTCCGTCCGCGGCTCGGACCGACGACCGGAAGCGAAGCCGCGCGAACAGCCCCCAACCGTTGGGATCGCGTCCGTACGAGAGCACGCCGGCGATGGCGCCGTGCACGGGGGTGCCGGAGGGCGAGGCGATGTCGAGGCCGCGGTGCCACTTGCCGTTGGGGCGCACGGGGCCGTAGGAGCTCCATGCCGGGCAGTGGTGGTACTGGCCCTTGGTGGCGCTTCGATACGCAGCCCGCCAGGTCAGTGGAGCGTCGAACGGGGGCAGGAAGGTGTCCTGGCAAGCCGGCGCAGGCAGAGCGTGAGGCGGCTCCGCGACCGTGTCGCGCGGCGTTGCGGCGTTGGACTCCGCTTGGGGGGATGAGGTCCTGGGGAAGAGCGCGTGCGGGGAGCGGGGGGCTTCGAGCAGGCCCATGCCAGGTTGGTCGATCACGCACGAGGTCAGGGCGAGGGCGCTCCACGCCAACAAGGGCACGGCGCCTGCGACACGGTGGGGCGGCATCGACGAGAGAATCGATCCTTCGGGCCGAATTCGCCAGTTTTCTGCACAGGTTCACGCGTCCCGAGCGGGTGCGGACGCCAGTTCGCCCACGACCGACGTGCAAGGTCCCTCTTCCTACACTACAAGAGGTCGCGTCCGCCCCGTGGTCGGGGCTCCGACGGATGGAAGACATGGCAGCCAGAAGTCGCGCAAGACAACGAACGATCCTGCTGTGCGCAGCAGCGATGGCCTTCGTGTTGCCCGCTTGCCGGCGCCCCGTGCCCAACGACGAGCCGGTCCCCGTGCCGTTTGCATCGAGCGCAGCTCCCGCGGGCGCGTCGGCACCGGCATCCAACTCCGCCGAGCCCGTTGCTCCCGCGTGCAGCGCAGCGGACGGGTGCGCACCCGTGGCGTCGTGCATCCCCTCGGGCTCCGCTTCCTCGTGTCCCGGATCGCCTGCTGCGGAGGAGCCGAAGGCCTGGGGCGAGAAGCTGCTGCACAGCACGGCGATCGAGACGTTCGTGCGCGCGCTTCCGCAGAACAGCGCACGAGCGATTGGCTACCTGCGCGTGGGGGCATCGGTGTTGCGCAGCGACGAGCCGGTGGGCACGACGGGCTGCAAGGGGGGGTGGTATGCGGTGGAGCCGCGGGGTTTCGTGTGCGCGAACGACGCGGTCACGCTGGACGAGAAGGCGGCGATCCTGTCGTTGGCGAAGCCGCTGGCGGCGCGCGGGGAGCCGATGCCGTACCCGTACGCGAAGGTGAAGGGCGCGGTGCCGCACTACTACACGCGGATTCCCACGGCGACCGACATGCGCAAGGTGGAAGGCGGGGAGGTCAAGGCGAGGATCGCGAGCACGCCGAAGGATCCGAACTTCGAGCTGTTGGGGCCAGCGATCGAGACGCCGGCGTATCTGGCGGAGGGAGGGAGGATTCCGCGGCCGGTCGGCACGGCACCGCGTCTGCGGTTCTGGGTGCACACGGGGCGGGCCGATCCGAACACGCGGCTCGCGATCCTGTCGCACTTCGAGGTCGAGGGGAGGCGCTGGGCGATCACCTCGCAGCTCGATCTGGTGGCGCTCGATCGGGTGAGCGTCATCAAGCCGAGCTCGTTCCGCGGCGTGGTGTTGGGCGAGGGGCAGGCGCTGCCGGTGGCGTTCGTGAAAGGGCGAGGGGCGACGGCGTACAAGGCCGACGACGACGGGAAGCTGTCGCAGACGGTGGCGCTCGGGCCGAAGCAGGGGGTGGTGCTGACGGGGCAGACGCGCAAGGACAAGGGCAGCGAGCTGTACGAGACGGCGGAGGGGGCGTGGGTTCCGGCGGGAGCGGTGACGATGCTCGAGCCCCGGAAGAACATCCCGAGCTTCGTGAAGCGAGACGATCAACGTTGGCTGGACATCGACATCCGTAGCCAGTCGCTGGTGGCCTACGAGGGGAAGCGAGCGGTGTACGCGACGCTGGTGTCGACGGGCACGGGGTTTCTCGGGGATCCGGAGACGACGCACGCGACGCCCCGCGGGGTGTTCTCTGTGTTTGCGAAGCACGTGAGCACGAAGATGACGGGCGACGAGCTGGGCGGGGAGTACCGGATCGACGACGTGCCCTACGTGCAGTACTTTCACAAGTCGTATGCGTTGCACGGGGCGTTCTGGCATGACGACTTCGGTCACGTGCACAGCCATGGGTGCGTGAACCTGGCGCCAGCCGATGCGGCGTGGGTGTTCGAGTTCACCGGGCCCGAGCTGCCGAAGGGATGGCACGGAGCCTACCTTCCCTCCGGCGGAACGACCGTCTTCATCCACGAGTGAGTCGTCTCGCGACGAAACGGGCGACCACGATGGCAGAGCGACCTGCGGGAGCTGGAAACGAGGCAGGCGCGGTCGCCATGAACAAGGGCCTGCTGTCCGCCGTCGCGGCAGGCTCGTTCCTCTCCTCGCTCACCTCCAGCGTCATCAACGTGGCGCTGCCGGACATGGCGCGGGACTATCGCGTGGACCCGTCGCAGGCGGCGTGGTTCGTGCTGTCGTTCCTGCTGTCGGTGACGGTGCTGCTGCTGCCGGCGGGGAGGGTGGGGGATCTGCTGGGACACGGCAGGACCTACGTGACGGGGATCTCGATCTTCGGGGCGGGGTCGCTCGGCTGCGCGTTGGCCCCTGGCCCGGGGTTCCTCATCGGCTTCCGGATTCTGCAAGGGGTTGGCTCCTCGCTGGTGATGTCATCATCGCCGGCGCTGATGACGCTTGCGATGCCCCCCACACGCCGGGGGTTCGCGCTGGGGATGCTGTCCACGGCGACGTACGTGGGGCTCGCGGTGGGGCCGCCGGTGGGGGGCGTGCTGGTGGAATGGTTCGGGTGGCGATCCATTTTCTGGGCAAGCGTGGCAGCCTCGCTGCTCACGGTCGGATGGGCGGCGAGCGTGATGCCGCTGCGTGGCGGCGGGGGCAGAGCGGCGCGTTTCGACATCCCCGGGGCGGTGCTGGCCGCGGCGGGTACTCTCGCATTCCTGCTCGTGTCGACGCGAGGCGTGGCGTGGGGAGCGACGAACCCCAAGACGATCGCGTTGGCGGGGGTGGCCCTGCTGCTCGCGCCGGTCTTCGCCTGGGTCGAGCTGCGGCATCGCGCGCCGATGCTCGACCTGCGTCTGTTCCGCTCCAGGGTGTTCTCGTCGGCAACGGTGGCCGCGCTGCTGAACTACACGGCGCTGTTCATCCCGTTGTTCCTGATGCCGTTCGCGCTTCGCGACGGTCAGGGGATGAGTCCACCGCAGGTGGGGCGGGTGATGGCGGCCCAGGCGGTGGCGATGGCGCTGATCGTGTGGGGGTCGGGCACGCTGTCGGATCGCATCGGCTCGAGAGGGCTCGCGACCTTGGGGATGGTGACGCTGGCGACCGGGCTGGCGGGGTTGGCGGGGTCGTGGCCGACCCGCGGGATGTGGCAGCCGGCGGCGTGGATGCTGGTGTGCGGCGCTGGCACCGGAGTGTTCATCTCGCCGAACTCGAGCGCGCTGATGGGATCGGCGCCTCGGGAGCGGCAGGGCGTCGCCGGCGGCGTGATGTCCCTCGCGCGCAATCTCGGCATGACCCTCGGCGTCGCATCGGGTTCGGCGATCTTCGCGTCGGTGTTCGGCCCCTCGCATGACTCCGGAACGTGGACGCGGGCGGCGGACGGAGCGATGACGACGGGGTTCCTGATCGCCTCGGGCGTGGCGCTGTTGTCGGCGGTGCTGACCTATGCAGGAAGGCCCTCGGGGCGTTGAGTGTCGGGTCGATGCCCGCACAAGGCCGCGGCGGCCCGAGCCCACGCGTGCAGTGTTCGTTCGCCGGGCGTGAGGGGGTAGCTGGCGTAGACGCGCCGGATCAGGGGCATTCGAGCGGCGGAGGCGATCAGCGGGGCGGAGCGGACACGCAGCGACGCCGCACCGCGGGCCATGCGGGCGACCTCCTTGGGGGGCAACGCGGGAATCTGTTGATTGAGGGTGAACCAGGTGTTGGTCGCGTTGATGAGCCCGTGCTCCATCAAGGCGGCGACAGTGGGCTCATCGAGGCGTTGAGATGCGCGACGGAGCACATCATAGGCTGCATGGACGCCGCCCCGTTCCCTCTGGAAGGTCGCCTGGTAGGTCCACATCGCTTCAGGGCAGCCAGGATCGTCGAAGGGCTGGACCGCATCCGCGAGCATGCGTGCGGCCACCAGCCCGCTGCCCACGCCGCTGCCGTGCGCAGGAAACGTCTGGCAGGCAGCGTCGCCGAGCAAGGCGACCCCCTCTGCAGCGAAGCGATCGTAGGGCCTCCGAATGGGAATCCTTGCGGAACCTCCGAAGACGAAGCGCCCAATCCAAGGATGCGCCGCGAGAAACTCGCGCAACAGAAGAGGCCCGGTTCCGGTCGGACCGGTATCGGTCGCGCCCGCAAGAATCTCCACGCGCTCGCCGTCGGCCTCCACGTGCACCATGAGCGACGAGAACCCGCCGCGTGAGCCCATGAAGCTCAGCACGTGACCGTAGCCGATTCGGTGACGCTCGAGGAAGGTCAAGGCTCCGGCGCGATCGACAATCTCGCGGACCTGCTGGGTTGCAGAACAGATCTCAGAGGGGGCGAGCGCGGGACAGATGGGGGAGAGTCGCGAGGTCCTGCGCAGCAGGGCCTGACGCATTCCCGAGGCATCGACGAACAGGCGTGCCCTGAGTCGATGGGATCGGGCGTCTCCGCCCAGCATGCGTCCGTCGAAGTGGAGCTCGGCGGGGCGCCCGCGCGACTCCAACACGTGGTGGAGCGATACTATCTCGAAGGGGTCCACACCCTGCGCGACGGAATCCTCGCGCAGGTGTTGGGTGAACGCGGGCATGTCGATCCCCCAGATTGGCCGAGGGCCGACCGACACGCGCTGGTCCCCGCGCCAGGCGGCCAGCGTCAGCGGCCGGTGATCGCATCGCTTCTCGGGAGGGACAGGGCGAGGGAGACCCGCGCGATCGAACATCCAGGGGGGCACGTCATCGACCCAGCGTGCGCCGCCGAAGCGAAAGGGGCGGGCATCGAGGAGGGCGACACGTCGGCCGGAGCGGGCAAGGAACAACGCAGCAGCAGCGCCGGCGCTCCCAGCGCCCAGGACTGCCACGTCGTAGTCGATCGAAGTCATGGGGGCGGAACCCTAGCACCGGTGTTGGAGCGCGCATGGTCGCGGCGACAGATCGGGTTGGGTCGTTGCAGCCGGCGGTCGCGTAGTCGGGCGGTGCGAAAGCGCTGGGGGGGTCAGAATCCGCGCGGGGTGCGAGGCGTGTAGGTCGTGTGCAGGAGCTCGTGGGCCTTGTGGCTCAGGGGCTCCCCGAGGAAGTCGCGGTAGATCTGTCGGACCGCGGGGCTGCGGTGCGCCTGGCGGATGGGCTTGCCGCGATCCTCGAAGTACATCGCCTCGATGCGTCGCTTGCGGATCTCGTCGGTGGTGGGCAGCGGCTGTCCGCCGCCGCCGACGCAGCCACCGGGGCAGGCCATGACCTCGAGGAAGTGGATGTTCTCCTTGCCGGCGCGGATGCTCTCGAGGACCTTGCGGGCATTGCCGAGGCCGTGGACGGCGCACAGGTGGACTTCGTGGTCGCCGACGATGACGGAGCCGCGCTTGATGCCGCCGGTGCCGCGGAGCAGGGGGAACTCGAGGGGCGGTTCGCCCTTGGGGTCGAGGACGGTGGCGACGGTGCGCAGGGAGGCTTCCATCATGCCGCCGGTGACGCCGAACATGAGTCCAGCGCCGGTGCTCTCGCCGAGGATGGGATCGAAGTCACCGTCGGGCAGGGAGGGGAGATCGATCTCGTGGAGCCGGAGCAGGTCCCCGAACTCGCGCGTAGTGAGCACGACATCGACCTCGTGCAGGCCGCCGTCCATGCGCGTCTCGGGGCGCT
The DNA here is from genome assembly GCA_964393505.1 of uncultured Polyangiaceae bacterium. Taxonomy (GTDB): domain Bacteria; phylum Myxococcota_A; class Polyangia; order Polyangiales; family Polyangiaceae; genus JACRCQ01. Next base: position 40,952 of record CAYMUE010000011.1, on the reverse strand, counting down.
GGCTCTCGTACTTCTTGGCGGAGCAGGGCATGATCGAGACGAGGTAGATGCGTGCGGGGTCGATGCCCATGCGTTGGGCGAAGAAGGTCTTGGTGAGGGCGCCGACGATCTGCTGGGGAGACTTCGTGGACGACATCATGGGGATGAAGTCGGGGAAGAAGTGCTCCATGTACTTGACCCAGCCGGGGGAGCAGGAGGTGATGAGGGGGAAGGGGCCGGCCTTGCGGATGCGTTCGACCAGCTCGTGGCCTTCTTCCATGACGGCCATGTCGGCGCCGAAGTCCGTGTCGAAGACGTGGCGGAAGCCGAGGCGTCGCAGGGCGGTGGGGATCTTGTTGGTGAGGAGCGTGCCGGGGGGAAGGCCGAAGAGCTCGCCCACGGAAGCGCGGATGGATGGCGCGATCTGGACGATGCAGATGCGCTGGGGGTCGTCGAGGGCTTCCTCGACCTCGTCGACGTAGCTGCGGTCCCGGATGGCGGCGACGGGGCACTTGAGGAGGCACTGGCCGCACAGGACGCAGACGGTGTGAGCGAGGTCGCGGTCGAAGGCGGGCATGGTGATGGTGTTGAAGCCGCGATTGACGTAGTCGAGGGCGTGAACGCCCTGGACTTCGCGGCAGACCTTCACGCACTTGCCGCACAGGATGCAGTAGTCGGGGTGGCGTGTGAGGGCGACGGTGGAGGTGTCCACCTCGAAGCAACGCTTCTCGCCTTCGTAGCGGATCTCGTCGATGCTGTACTCGCGGCACAAGCTCTGGAGCTGGCATCGTCCGTTGCGCACGCAGGTCTGGCAGGCCCGCGGGTGGTTGGCGAGGATGAGCTCGATGATGGTGCGACGGGCGTTGCGGACTTCGGCGGTGTTCGTGCGCACGGACATGCCGTCGCGCGCGGGATAGGAGCACGCGGGCTCGAGCCGCGTGGAGCCGTCGGGATTGGCCACCTCGACCACGCACATGCGGCACGCGCCGCTGATGGTCAGCTGCGGATCGTGGCAGAGCGTCGGGATGCGCACACCGATCGCGTGGGCGGCGTCGAGCAGGGTCGAGCCCGGGGGGACCTCGACCGGGATACCGTTGATGCTCAGGGCGATGTCGGTCATGGGGGTACCTTCCGCGGTTGAGGTCAGACCTTGGCGACGGCGTTGAAGGGGCACACGCGGTAGCACTCGCCGCACTTGGTGCAGCGCGGCTGGTCGATGACGAACACCTGGCCGCGCTCGCCGCTGATGCACTGGACGGGGCACTTGCGGGCGCAGGCGGTGCATCCGCGGCAGAAGTCGAGGATGTGATAGCGCAGCAGGGACTTGCAGACGCCGGCAGTGCAGCGCAGGTCGCGGATGTGGGCGAGGTACTCGTGCTCGAAGTACTGCAGGGTGGAGAGCACGGGATTCGGGGCGGACTGACCGAGGCCGCAGGCGCTGGTCCGCCGGATCACGGCGGCGAGGTTGCGCAGCTCGTCGAGGTCGCTCATCTTGCCTTCGCCGGCGACGATGCGATCGAGGATCTCGAGCATGCGCTTGGTGCCTTCGCGGCAGGGGATGCACTTGCCGCACGACTCGTGCTGAGTGAAGGAGAGGAAGAAGCGTGCGAAGGCGACCATGCAGGTGTCGCGGTCGGTGACGACGAGTCCGCCGGAGCCCATCATGCCGCCGAGGGCTTTGAGGGAGTCGTAGTCGATGGCGACGTTCATCAGGTGTTCGGGGATGCAGCCGCCGGAGGGGCCGCCGGTCTGGGCGGCCTTGATGGCGCTTCCCTCGGGGGCGCCGCCGCCGATCTCCTCGAGGACCTGGCGCATGGTGGTTCCCATGGGGACTTCGACGAGGCCGGTGAGGCGCACCTTGCCGCTGAGGGAGAAGATCTTGGTGCCGGGGCTGCTGTTGGTTCCGACGGAGCGGAACCAGTCGGCGCCGTTGGCGATGATGAGGGGGACGTTGGCGAAGGTCTCGACGTTGTTGACGCAGGTGGGGTGGCCGCGGAAGCCGTGTTCAGCGGGGAACGGAGGCTTGTTCTGGGCCATGCCGCGCTTGCCCTCGATGCTTGCGATGAGGGCGGTCTCCTCGCCGCAGACGAAGGCGCCTGCGCCCTGCACCACCTCGAGGTCGATATCGAATCCGGCGCCAAGCAGGTTCTTGCCGAGCAGACCGTAGGCCCGCGCCTGCGCGCACGCGACCTCCAGCCGTCGAATCGCAAGAGGGTATTCCGCACGACAGTAGATGAACGCCTTGCGCGCGCCGATCGCGTACGCCCCCAGCAGGATCCCTTCGATCACGCGGTGCGGATCGCCTTCGAGCACGCTGCGATCCATGAACGCACCCGGATCACCTTCGTCGGCGTTGCACACCAGATACCGCTCCGGATCCGGCTGCGAACGCGCGATCGCCCACTTGCGTCCGGTGGGGAATCCGCCGCCGCCTCGCCCGCGGAGGCCCGACGCGAGGATCGTCTCGACGATCTTCTCGGGAGAGCCGCGTCGGATGGCGTCGTACAGCGCCCGGTAGCCTCCGCGCGCGATGTACTCGTCGATGTTCTCGGGGTCGATCTTCCCCGTATTCGAAAGCACGCGACGGACCTGGGCCTTGTAGAAGGGGATGTCGGCCTCGGTGCGGCAGTCGCGGTCATACAGGAGGCGTTCAACGATCTCGTGCTTGAGGATGTGACGTTCGACGATTTCGGGAACGTCTTCGGCGCGGACGCGGCAGTAGAAGGCTTCGTGGGGAGAGACCTGGACGATGGGGCCGACCTCGCACAGTCCCATGCAGCCGGTCTCGATGAACTCGACCTTGTCGAGGATGCCGTGTCGAGCGAGCTCTCGTTCGAAGGCCTTGCGGATGCCCGCTTCGCCGGAGGCATCGCAGGTCAGGCCCTTGCAGAGGAACACGTGGGCTTCGAACGCCTCGGAGGTGTGGCGCACGAGCTTGCGCAGCTCCTCGCGATAGGCTTCGCACGCGGGGTCGTCGTGGCACGAGTCGCCCTCCAGTCGGCAGCGCAGGAAGTCGGGGCAGGGGTTGTCCGGCGAGGTCTTGCACTTGCTGCAGCAGCGATCGAGGAAGGTGCGCGCCTTGCCGGGGGGTGAGCCGACGACCGGGAGAGCGACCTTCCTGGAGCCGCTGCTCGGCGGCGCGTCGAGCAGCGCGTTGACGGTTTTTCGCAGGGACGCGGAGGTCATCCTGCCGTGCACCTCGCCGTCGATGACAACGGCCGGCGCGACGCCGCAGGCGCCGACACAGGCCACGGTCTGGAAGGTGATCTTGCCGTCGGGCGTGGTCTCCCCGGGGCGGATGCCGAGCAGGGAGACGAGCTCATCGACGAAGTGGCCGGAGCCTTTGACGTTGCAGGCGGTGCCGTCGCAGACCTGGATGACGTGGTCCCCCTGGGGGGTGAGGCGGAACTGGGAGTAGAAGGTGGTGACGCCGTAGACACGCGCTTCGGGGATGCGCATGTGCTCGGCGATGAAGTCGAGCGCAGCGACGGGGAGGTAGCCGTAGAGCCCCTGGGTCTTCTGCAGGACCGCGATGAGCTTGCGCGGCTCGAGGTCTTCCCACGCTGCGAGCATCTGGCGCAAGGGCTGAAGGTCCGGTGTGTCGGGGCCTTGGATCGACATGTCTGCTCCGGTGACTGTGCTGTGAGGGTGCGACCCGAACGGGCTGCGGGCTTGGGAGTAGGCGAAGGGGCAACGCGCATCAAGCACGAATCTCGGCAAAATGTTCGCAGAGCCTTGGGCCTATCCGAGCCCGTTTGGGTCGGATAGGCTCCGGCAACCATGATGACCCAACGACTCGGTCTCGTATTGTGCGGAGTGCTCGTGGCAGCCTGTGGAGCAGCTCCTCAGCAACCCCCACAGACTGCGGACAAGGAATCCTCGGCGAGCAAGGCGGAGGCGGCGACGAAGGGCGGGAACGAGAGCGGGCCGGGGACGAAGTCCGATGCGCCGGCGGCGCGTGCGCTGGCGGACCACGAGCGCGACTACAAGAACGAGTGCGCGAAGTCCCCGGACCTGGCGCCGTTCTGCGATTGCGCGTGGAACCTGTTTGCGGGGGCCGTCACCCTCGACGAGATGAACCGCGACGAGATCCCGTCGAGCAAGCTCGAGGCGCTCACCAAGAAGACGGGGCAGGAGTGCGGCGAGAAGATGCCGGAGTCGATGCTCCGTGACGGCTTCATGAAGGGGTGCACGAAGGACGATCCGGCGCTGAAGGACTACTGCGAGTGCTTCTGGCCCGAGATCCGGGCGAGCTTTTCGCTCGCCGAGATCGCGCGCGGCCAGGTCGTCGGGACGCCGAAACACGCCCAGGTCAGCAAGCAGGCGGGTGCCAAGTGCGGGAGCAAGCTGCCCGAGGCCACCGTCAAGTCCGGGTTCATCCGCGGCTGCACGGGCGAGGGCGGGGCGTCGGACAAGTTCTGCGAGTGCGCCTGGAAGCAGATCCGCACGGTCATGAGCCCGGTCCAGGTGCAGTCTACACCCACCGACTCGCCGGAGTTCAAGAGCGCACAGAAGAAGATCGAGGCGGGTTGCGGCGCGCTGCGCGCCGCGAAGTGACGCCGCCGCGACCTCGTCGGATCACGCCGCAGCCGCGTTGCTCTCCGCAGCGGGCTCCGTCGGAGCCTTCTTGTGGCAGGGCAGCTCGAGTCCGTAGCCCTTCTCCTTGTCCTCGGCCTTGAGCAGCAGCGCGAACACCACGGCCAGGACTCCACAGACCGTGAAGATCACCATCGGGAGCGTGTAGTCGTACGCAGGGCTGCTGACGCCGTCGACGAGCCGGGTACCGGTCACGCAGTACCGATCGAGGACCCAGCCGATGAGGTAGGGGATGCCGAACAGGGCAACGAGGTTCTGCATGAAGAAGATGAGGGCGTAGGCGGTGCCGAGCTGCTTCTGGGGGATGAACTTGGGGACCGAGGGCCACATGGCGGAGGGGACGAGGGAGAAGCCGAAGCCGAGGACGATGGTGGCGGCGACGGCGACAATCCAGCTGGTGAGCAGGGGGATGCTGAAGACGAGGTGGACGAGGACCAGGAGGAGGGAGCCGAGGATCATGATGGTGGCGCCCTTGCCTTTGCGGTCGTAGTAGCTGCCGAAGACGACGGTGAGGGGGATGGTGGCGAAGGGGAGGATGCTGGGGATGAGGCCAGCGAGGCTCTCCTTGACGCCGAACTTCTGGACCATGAGGTCGGGGGCGTACTTGAGGAAGGGGAAGACCGCCGAGTAGAAGAGGGCGCAGAGGGTGGCGATGTACCAGAAGCCCTTGTTGCGCAGGATCGACGTGATGTCGGAGATGCGGAAGGCGTCTTCTTCGGAGCCGCCCTTCTCCTGTCCTTCGGAGGCGTCGAGCTTGCGGTCCATGGCGCAGTAGACGAAGAAGGCGACCAGGCCGATGCCGAGCAGGAGCACGCCGAGCAGGACGGGAGCGGAGACGGCCTTGAAGGCGAGGGCGGTGGGGGCGCTGAGGCCGAGGGCGAGGGCGGTTCCGACGCGGGCGGTGGCGACCTGCAAGCCCATGGCGAGGGCGATTTCGTAGCCCTTGAACCAGCGAGCGATGATCTTGGTGGCGGTGATGCCGCAGATCTCGATTCCGACACCGAATGTCGCATAGCCGAGAGACGCGATGAGGACCTGGCCCTTCCAGCCGAGGAGGGTGGTGTGGTCGAGGGAGTGGGTGCTGACAGCCCAGTACTTGGCGCCGCAGCCGATGACCATCAGGGCGCAGGCCAGCACGCCGGTGAAGCGGGGGCCCATCTTGTCGAGGATGATCCCCCCGAAGATCAGCATCGCGGCGAACACGTTGAACCACGCGTAGGCGCCCGTGAAGAACCCGTACTCTGCGCTGTTCCAGCCGAGTTGCTGCTCGATCATCGGCTTGAGCGGAGACATCACGTCGGCCACGTAGTAGCCGCACAGCATCGTGAACGACACGATCATCAGGCTTGTCCAACGTGCGGCCTTCGAGTCCCGAAGTGACCTGGCGACTGCTTCAACCATGGCGTGTCCCGTGGGCGCTTGACGTTTCGGCTCGGAGCATGGGCACAGGCATAGAGGCGATCGGGTTGCCGGCGCAAGAATCCAGGGACCCCGGGGGAGATCGGCTCTCGGCGCAGAGGCCGCAGCCGATCGACCGGGAAGCCGGTGCCGCGCCTCTTCTCCGATCTTGGCGACCCGTCAGGTCGAGATGGTCTCGAGCTCGAAGACCGGACGCCCCGCCGAGCGGGAGGCAGCCAAGTCCACCTTGCAGGCCACCATCCAGTCGTTCGCTTCCTGCGGGTCGCAGATGATCTGCTGTATCCGCCACCAGTCGTCGTCCTTGGAGACGAAGCGCGTGTACTGCGGGCTGCGGGCCGGCGGGTCGAGGCGGATGTTCCCGTGCTCCTCGAAGTACGGGGCCACCATCGCCCGCAGCTGCATCGGCCGTGGGGGCTGGCTGCTCCCCTCGAACAGCTCCGCTGCTGCGTCGTAGTCCCCGCGCTCGAGCGATCGCAGCAGCGAGTACATCGCGTTGCGGATGAGCACCGTGAAGGCCTTCTCGTCGGTGGTGACATCGACGCGGTCAGCGCGGGTCGCGAGGGACTCCGCCGACTCGGGCGCGGTGTCGACGGGTCTCCCCTCGCCGCGCAGCATGGCCTCCCACTCGTCGATCAGGCTCGAGTCGGTCGAGCGCACGATGGCGCCCAGGAAGGTGATGATGTCGTCGACCTGCTCGGTCCTCGCCGCGGCGGGCACGGTCTGCACGAGGGTCTTGTAGCAGTCGCTGAGGTACCGGAGCAGCAGGCCCTCGCTGCGCTCGAGGCCGTAGTCGCGGACGTAGTCGTTGACGGTGTTGAGGTTTTCGAACATCTCGCGGGCGACGGCCTTGGGGCGGATGGCCTCGCCGCCGACCCAGGGGTGGTGCATGGCGAAGGCGTTGAAGGCGGCGTAGATGAACTCGGCGTTGGGCTTGGGGTACTCGATCTTCTCGAGCTCCTCGATGCGCTGGTCGTACTCGACGCCGGCGGCCTTGAGCTCGGCCATCTTCTCGGTCTTGAGGCGATCCACCTGGCGCATGAGGATGTGCTCGGGGTTCTCGAGGATCGACTCGACCAGCGTCAGCAGATCGAGGGCGTAGGTCGGGCTCTCGCGGTCGAGGGCGTCGATGACCTCGACGAGGAAGAGCGACAGCGAGCGGTTGAGGGAGAAGTCGTCCTGCAGGTCGGCGTGGATGACGACGCCGCGGTCGGGCTCGAGCTGCACGATGCCGGCGTCGAGCAGGGACTTGAACATCATGCTGGCGGTGCGGCCGAGCTGGCGCTGCTGGCGTCGGGGCTCGTGGCAGCGGGCCAGGATTCGGGCCATGGCCTTGCACCCACCGCGTCCGCGCTGCAGCACGTTGATGAGCATGCCGTGGCTGACCTGGAACTTCGAGGTGAGGGGCTCGGGGGGTGCGGCGACGAGGCGTTCGAAGGTCTGTTGGTCCCAGTGGACGTAGCCCTTCTCGGGGGGGCGTTTGCGCACGATGCGCTTCTTCTTGACGGGGTCGTTGCCGGCCTTGGCCTCGAGGCGGAGGTTCTCGATCACGTGCTCGGGGGCCTGGGCCACGACGCTGCCGCGGTCATCGAAGCCCTTCCTCCCTGCGCGTCCCGCGATCTGGTGGAAGTCCCGCGCGCGCAGAAGCGCGGTCTTCTGTCCGTCGAACTTGCACAGCTTGGTGAACAGCACCGTGCGAATGGGGATGTTGACGCCGACGCCGAGCGTGTCGGTCCCCGAAATGATCTTGAGGTGGCCGCGTTGAGCGAGCTTCTCGACGAGCAGTCTGTACTTGGGCAGCAGGCCGGCGTGGTGCAGGCCGATGCCGTGGCGGATGAAGCGCTGGATCTCCTTGCCGTAGGGGGTGTCGAAGCGCACGCCCCGCAGCGCATCGGCGATCGCGCGCTTCTCCTCCTTGGTGCAGTAGTCGTAGCTCATGAGGTTCTGCGCCTCTTCGGCGCAGGAACGCTGGGTGAAGTTGACCAGGTACACGGGCACGCGTTTCTGCTCGACGAGCCGAAGCACCGTGTCCTGCAAGGGGGACTCGGCGTACTCGAAGTCGAGGGGGACCGGGCGCTCGCCCCCGGTCACGATCGCCGTCTCCCGCCCGGTCAGCTTCGTGAGCTCGTCACCGAAGAAGGTCGCGTCGCCGAAGGTCGCCGACATCAGCAGGAACGTCGCCTGCGGCAACGTGAGCAGCGGCACCTGCCACGCGGTCCCGCGATCGCGGTCCGAGTAGTAGTGGAACTCGTCGATCACCACCGCTCCCACGTCGAGCTCCGCCCCCTCGGCGAGCGCCATGTTCGCGAGGATCTCCGCGGTGCAGCACAGGATCGGCGCCTCGCGGTTCACCGCCGCGTCGCCCGTGAGCATCCCCACGTTGTCCGCGCCGAAGTCCCTGCACAACGCGAAGAACTTCTCGTTGACCAGGGCCTTGATCGGCGCCGTGTAGATCGACCGCTGCTTGAGCGCGAGCGCCTGGAAGTGCATCGCGGTCGCGACCAGCGACTTGCCGGAGCCGGTGGGCGTGTTGAGGATGACGTTCTTGCCGGCGAGCAGCTCGAGCACCGCCTCCTCCTGGGCGGGGTACAGCTCGAGGCCGAGGTGCTTGACGTACTCGAGGAAGGCCGTGAGCAGATCGTCATCGGACAGATCCCGCGGTGGCAGCGTGAAGAGCAGATACGACAGGGGGGGATCGTGAGCGGGAATGTCCATCGGGCGCAGAGCTAACCACAACCGGGAGCCCTGCAGCCAAGGTTTGTTGCGGCCCGGCGCGCGACCCCGCTCACGAGGCACGCGACAAGTCGATCGACACCACGATCGTGTACGGTGCTCCCGACGTCGGAAACACCAGCGGCTCGTGAACGCGCAGCAGACACTGCACCAACCGCTTGTCCTCCAGGTTCCCCCCGCCTCGCGCCGCCTTCACGATCCTTCCGTCGCTCCCCACGATGAACCGCGCACG